>NZ_CAJMZG010000010.1:0-367675 GCF_905220255.1 Paraburkholderia sp. J69-1
AGGAAAGCACGCATCGGCACTCACGATGCATGCTCCCAAAAGTCCGACGGCAAAACCGTAGGCACAATCGCCCACGTGCTCACAAATCAGCGAGCTAAAAGCTGTCGTGTATCAGAGCTGAAGAGCGGGTCGACCGCTCTTCCAGCCACCACTCAATGCCGGCGCCGCACACGCTCCAGCACGTGATGCTCGGCGAGCCAGTGATGCATCATCCCTTCGCCGTTGTGCTCTTTCCGATAGGCCCTCGACTCGAAAATCGATAGCCCAAACAGCACGAGCAGCCCAACAGCCAGCCCGATCAGTCCCGCAATAGTTTCCGCATCCATGGCAGCCTCCTTGGGTCGCAGCCATCACTTCATCTTAGGACAGTCAGAGACGGAAAAGCAGGCGGAAAAATAGCGCTGCTGGCAAGCCGCCAGAATCGGCGGACAGACGCTAGACTGTTGCGCGGCAACATTTCTTGAAGGAGTTTGTGCTGATGTCTCGAATGTCTCGAGCCTGGCTGGCCATTGCGACGGCCGCATTGCTTTCTGCGTGCGCTAACGATGCGACGAACAAACATCACGGTCCGCCGCCGCATGATCCGCCCGATTATCATGGCGTGCCGACGGACGATCGTCCGCCCATGATGATGGACGCACCAAAGCCGGCACAGTAACGAGCCGGCAAAAAAACAGGCGCCTCAGGGCGCCTGTTGTGTTTTCAGCGGAGTAATCGTACCGGTGACGCGCCCAAGCAGCGGCATCAGCGTGAATCCGCGTGCCGCCATGAAGATCAGCAGCGCGATCCAGAGACCGTGGTTGCCGAACGGCCCCACGAGTGCCCACGAAGCAGCGAGGAAGATCGCGAGCGACACCACCATCGCCTGCATCAGCTCACGCGTGCGCGTGGCGCCGATAAAGACGCCGTCGAGCAGAAAGCCCCACACGGAAACGAGCGGGGAGAGCGCGGCCCAAGGCAGAAAAGCCAACGCGGCCGCGCGTACGGCGGGTTGATCCGTTAATTTATCGATGATCCACGAACCGGCGCCCCAATAGACCAGCGAAAATCCAAGCGCGCCCAGCACGGACCAGAACAGATTGACCTTCACAGCCTGCCGGAAAGCATCGCGATCGCGCGCGCCGATGGCCGCGCCAACCAGTGCCTCCGCAGCGTGCGCGAACCCGTCGAGTCCAAAGGCCATAAAGGTCTGGAAATTGAGCAGCAGGGCATTGGCGGCGAGCACCGCATCGCCTTGCCGGGCCCCGACATGCGCGAACCACGCAAACGAGCCGAGCAGGCACATGGTACGCAGAAAGATGTCCCGGTTGATGACGATGAGACGCCTGAGCGCGGCAGGCTCGAACACCGACGACCAGCCGAGCGGACCAAGCCCACGCGGCCAGAGACGCCACAACACCACCGCCCCGAACACGAAACCCGCTGCATCGGCAGTGGCGGTTGCAGCGCCGATTCCGGCGATGCCCCAGCCGAAGCCGTAGACAAACGCGAGCACCGCGACCACGTTCACTGCATTGATGAGCACCTGCGAAGCCAGCGCGATGCGCACCCGCTGTGTACCCAGCAGATAACCAAGCACTACGTAATTTGCCAGCGCAAACGGCGCCGAACCGATACGCGCGTGGCAATAGCGCTGCGCGTTGCGCTGCACCTCGTCACTGCCGCCGATCAGTTCGAGCGCATAGCGAATCAGCGGCGTCTGCAACAGCAGAATCAGCGCGCCGATACCGAACGCCAGCAACATCGCGCGCACGATATTCAGACGCAGCGCCGCCCGATCGCCGGCGCCGTGTGCCTGCGCCACGAGCCCGGTCGTGCCCATGCGCAGGAAGCCGAAGCCCCAGAACACGAAACTGAAGAAGAGCCCGCCAAGCGCCACGCCGCCGAGATCCGCGGCGTTGCCCAGATGACCGGCCACCGCCGTATCGACGGCGCCGAGAATCGGCTGCGTGAGATTCGCGAGAACGATCGGGAACGCCAGCATCAGCACACGCCGATGCCAGCCGCCGCGCGTCGGCAGCGCGTGTGGATCGCTCAACTGCGTTCCTGCACGCAGACCCAGGGCGACACCACAACAGCCCAAAGCTCGGGCTTGCGCTCAGCGAAGTCGGCGGCGGTTTCGGCTTGCATGCGCTCGACGTGGCCGGCCGACAGCCATTGGGCAACTTGCGTGCCGTCGTCGCTGGCGATGGCTTCGGCGACGCTCACGAGGTCGAGGTCGCGCGCCACGTGCAGTAGCTTGCCCTGGGCGAAGAATCGTTCGAGGTCCTGCCAGTCGATCTTGGCGGTTTCGCCGAGCAGTTTGGCGTAAAGGGAGCTGGGAGTTGCGTCGTCGGTAGTCATGATGCTGGGCCTGAAGGTGCGGCCGATACTATAAACGATAGGCCGCGTCGGGATGGAGCGCGCGAGTGCGTATCGAGTGCCGACCAAGGACAGGTCGGCCCGCCAATCGCATCGCCGGGGAATCGAAAAACGTTATCGACCACCTCGATTAAAGGCAATTAATCCGACAAATAGCAGCGTAAAGACAATCGCCAAAGCGTCGAATAAATGCCCATCGATTTCGGCAACACGAGTGTTTCAAAAATCCCACTCACGCGGATAATTGCTTGGATACGTGCGTTTGCACACCAAATAACGGGGGCCGTGCGAACGCGCAAAACGGCGTATTGCAGCGCGACAGAAAGCGCTCCCATACGCGCTAAAACGCATGATCGCTATCGTCGTGAAGTGCCCGCTGGACAAGCGTTTGCGACGATTTCAACCGATTGCGCAAAGAGCGCTGCAACGCGCATTTTTATGCGCAAATGCGGCGATGTCCGCACGTCAATTCGTCATCGGGAATTGTTACGACACACAAACCGTGCGCCGCGTCACATTTTCCGTTGAATTAAGTGATTGCGCCGGGTTAAGCCGATTGATAGATTGCCATTCGGCGCATGGTAAACCGGTCCTTTGCCGATATGCGCCAAACCCCCGTTAGCCCGGCGCCATGCCGGGCTTTTTTTTGTTTCGGAGATCGAAGCGCATGGACTTGCTGGTCGTCTGTCGCTTCGACGGACATCGATCAGCGCGGCGGCAGGTCGCGCGCCGGATCGATCGATCGGCCCTGATAACGCAGCTCGAAATGCAGCATGACGCGATCGTTGTCGCTGCTGCCCATCTCGGCGATCTTCTGGCCTTGCGAAACGGCCTGGCCTTCCTTCACGAACAGCGACTGATTGTGCGCGTAAGCCGTGAGGTAATCGCCCTCGTGTTTGATGATCAGCAGATTGCCGTAGCCGCGCAGCCCGTTACCCGCATAAACGACCGTGCCCGGCGCCGCCGCGACGATCGGCGTGCCCGCGGTGTTGACGATGTCGATACCCTTCGAGTCGCGACCGTCGAAGCTGCGGATGACCTGACCGGCGCTTGGCCAGACGAGGGAGATCGGTGCCGCGGCCGCTGGCGAAGCACTCGCGGTGGTGTCGGCGGCGCTATCGCGCGGCGCCGATGCCGCAGCGGAAGCCGATGAAGACGCGCGCGGCGTCGTGCGTTGCGCACCGGCGCTCGAACCGGCAGGTGGCGAGACGCGCAGCACCTGACCGACTTCGATCGCGTCCGGGTTCGACAGATTGTTCCAGCGCACGATGCTCGACACCGATTGCCGGTTGCTGCGCGCGATCTGGTAGAGCGTGTCGCCGCGTTCGACGCGATAGAAGCCGGGGCCGACCGGCGCCGAGCCGCACGCAGCGAGCAGCGCGACCAGCGCTGCGCATGCGACACGTTTGAATCCTTGTCCAAATTCGAGTTTGAGTCTGGAATTGAGTCCTGTAGCCAACGGTCAACCTCGCTAGACGCTGCCGGCGGCTGGCCCGGCAAGGGGCGCCGCGACGGCAAAACGTCCGATTTTAGCGGGTTTGAGGCCGCGATTGGCTTTCAACCGACGAATCGGTTGATATCCGCTGGCTTTGGCTGACTTCTCGCGGCGATCAGACGCGATGTATCAACCCAGCGACTCGACGCGCAGTTGCAGCGTGGCCGATTCGCTCGCGCCCGGCGCGAGCCAGCGCAAACCCTGTCCGTTGTGGATCGCATCGGGCAGGCCGAGCCACGGCTCGACGCAATAGAAGTCCGAATCGGCGGCTTCGGTCCAGGTCGTCACGGCAAACCAGGGGAGCGAGTCAGGGCGATCGAGATCGATCGTCACCGCACGCTTGAGACCCGGCGTGACGAGCCGCACGGGCGTCGCGGGCGGCGTGCGTTCGAGCACATGGAAACGGTCGATGATGCCCGCATCGTCGAGACGATAGTGCGTCTCGCCCGCTTCGGGCGCGCTGATGGAACCGTCGGGCAACTGGTGGCGGCGCTGCGCGGGCGGCATCTCGACCGTGCTCTGCGCGCGCTGCGTGTGGGGCAATTCGAAGTAGAAGTGATGGCCCGCGTACCAGGGCAGCGGCACATCGCCGGTATTGGTCGCCGTGAGCGTGACGTCGAGCGCGTGATCGCCAGCGAGCCGGTAAAGCGCCTCGAAGCGAAACGCGTACGGATAACCCGCGCGCGTGGCCGGCGAATCGGCGAGCGTCATGCGCACGCCGTGACCGTCTGCATCGACATCGGCGGAAAAGGGCAGATCGCGCGCGAAACCATGCGTCGGCAGCTCATGTTCGACGCCTTGCGTGTCGCGCCAGCGGCCGATCTGTCCATCGACGAAATGACGCCCGAGAAACGGGAACAGCAGCGGATTGCCGCCGCGCACGCGCGCAGGCTGATCCCAGTTGGCGTTGTCCGGCCAGCGAATCACGGGCTCGCCACCGACCTGCCAGGACAGCAGCCGGCCGCCGGCCCACGGCGCGAAACGCAGCGTCGAAGCGCCGCGGGTGAGTTCGAGGATGTCGTGCGGGGGACGGGATTCCATGTCGAGGCGTCGTGAGAAGGTGGAAGGAGCCGGCGGCGCCGGAGTGCCTGGCGATTGTGCGCTGCTTTCGGATGCGTGAAAACCCTCGTCGGGAAATCGTGGGTGTTGTGTGCGTGAGGGCGCGCCCATAATCCGTGACGACCGTGCGTTTTCGCACATGCCGAAGACGATACGCCGTAGCAATGTGCAATAAGGAAGGAGGGTGCAGGAATGGATCTCGCAATGGCCATGGGTATGGGACTTTTCAGCCTGTTCGTTGGAAGCAGCGCTTACTTCTTCTACAAAATGGCGCGTTAAAAACGCGCGCGAATTACCCCTTCGGCAACACGCAGGTCTTTCGCTTTCGATTGTCTTTCGCCGGCCTTCGCGCCGGTTTCCGCAAGAATTCTCACGCATGGGATTGAGGCCGCCAGAGCGCGGCCATCGGCATTTGCACCCGCCGTTTTCCTACACACGTCTCGCTTATCGCAGCCTTATTTTGTTGCGACGCGGTAACTTTTCCGACAAATGCGGCTGGAAGCTTGGCGCTGCAATTCGGGCCAGGCATAATCGGGGCGCTTTGCCGCGCCGTCCGCGCGATGGTCCGGCGTCCTGTCCAACCCTTCCGAGGATCCCCGCGTGAGTCTCTCGTTTCTGTTGTTTCTGAGCGTGCTGCAAGGCGTCACAGAACTCTTCCCCGTCAGCAGCCTTGGCCATACGTTGCTCGTGCCGGCGCTGTTCGGCATGCACATCGATAAACACGCACCGCAACTGCTGCCGTTCCTCGTCGCGTTGCACCTGGGCACGGCTGTCGCGCTGCTCTGGTATTTCCGCGCGCGGTGGGTTGCGCTGATCAGCGGTTTCTTCGCGTCGCTGGGCGGCCGCAAGAACGACGACGGTCACATGATGTGGGCGTTGATCATCGGCACGATCCCGACGGGCATCGTGGGTCTCGTGCTCGAAAAGCGCATCGAAGCGATCTTCCACGACCTGCGTATCGTGGCGGCGGCGCTGATGGTGAACGGCGTGCTGTTGTGGGTCGGTGATCGCCTGCAGCAGGCGCGTGCGCATCGTGCGCCCGAAAAGCTCACGTTCCGCCAGGCGTTTCTGGTCGGCCTCGCGCAGATTGGCGCGTTGATCCCGGGCTTCTCGCGCAGCGGCCTGACGATGATCGCGGGCAATGCCGCCGGTCTCACGACGGAAAAGGCGGCTGAATTTTCGTTCTTGCTGGGTACGCCGATAATTTTTGCTGCGGGCGTGCTCGAACTGCCGAAGCTGTTCCATGCGCGCGATCAACTCACGACGGCGCTCGTCGGCGGTGTGCTGACCGGCATTGCGGCGTGGCTCAGCGTGAAGTTCCTGATGCGCTATTTCGAAGGCCGCGGCCGTCTGGCGTCGTTCGGTCTGTACTGCGTGATCGCAGGCGCGATCTTCCTTGGCTGGTTCGTGATGCATCCGCAACCGGTTTGATCAGGCATCCGTCGCGTAGGGAGAGGGTACGGCGCGTGGTCGATCGCGGTATAATCCACGCCCGTCGTTGTTCGCGAGGCGTTTAATCCGCGCCAGACGCCGCTCAACACGCAGATTTCCCACGCGACAGTAGCTCAGCTGGATAGAGCATCGGCCTTCTAAGCCGAGGGTCGGGGGTTCGAGCCCCTCCTGTCGCGCCAAACGAAAAAGCCCGCATTTTGCGGGCTTTTTGCTATTCGTCGCGCAGCATCGCCGCTGCCTCAAGCGGCCATCCTCATCTGCGCAAGCAACGCATCGCGCAACCTCGCCAGCCTTTCACGAAACATAAAAGGCTTCTCGATCCCCGCGATCCGCAGCGCCGGTGCGCCTCCACGTCCGATCACCAGCGTGCCGTAATCGAAAATCCCGCCGACCGGTCCCTGGCGCACATGCACGCGGCGCACCTCGCCGAGTTCGAACATCACGCGTCGCGGCCTGAAAACGCCAAACGTAGCGATCAGGCGCTTGCGCGTGAGCGCCAGCTGCGTCGTCAGCAACAGCGCAATGGCGAAACCAAACATCAGCAAACCACCACCGAACAGCAGCAGCGCCGAAAAGACCGCATCGCCGAGCGACCCCACCAGCACGCCCCAAACCATCAGCACGATGCCGAGCACGAGCCCTGGACTCATCGCCCACATGCTCAAGTGCCCCTCATAAACGACCCGCTCGCCGGGCGGCAATGTCGATTCCACGCGCCTCATATTTGATCTCCATCAAAACATGCCTAAGCAACTAAATTCAGGTTAGGCGATGGCGAAGATCAATGGCTGTGGTCAAAAGTCGCGTTCGAAGCGTGCTTCAAAAGGGCGCAAACGAGCGGAAGAGCAGCAAAAAAACGGGCAGCCCGAAAGCTGCCCGCGAAAAAGCTGGACGTACCCTGATGTCCAGCCGTCGATGGTCGTACTGGCTTAGAGCTTCAGGTCCAGCGAGTTGGTCAGGTCGCCCATCGCCTGGCCGCCGTTGCTCTTGAGTGCGGTGTCGCGCGCGGTCAGACCCGGCAGCGTCGGCAGGGAGAAGCGGCGCGTGATCAGGCGCAGGATCGAGGTCGTGTCGTACTGCGTGTGATCGACGAAACCCTTCTTCGCGTACGGCGAGATGACGAGTGCCGGAATACGCGAGCCCGGGCCCCAGCGGTCGCCCTTCGGCGGCGCAACGTGATCCCAGAAGCCGCCGTTTTCGTCGTACGTCACGACGATCACCATGTCCTTCCACTGCGGGCTCTTCTGCAGATGCGAGATGACATCGGCGATATGCTGGTCGCCGCTTGCCACGTCCGTGTAGCCCGCGTGTTCGTTCAGGTTGCCCTGCGGCTTATAGAACGACACGGCCGGCAGCGTGCCGGCGTCGATCGCCTTGATGAACTCGCTGCCGTCCATGCCGCCGTCCAGCAGGTGAGTGGTACGCGCGGTCGTGCCCGGCGCGTAGTTCACGAAGTAGTTGAACGGCTGGTGGTGCGGCTGGAAGTTCGGCGCCGTCATGTTCGCGCCGTAGATCACGTTGCTCGTGCTGTTCTGCACGGCGCTCACGGCTGCGCCCCATGCGCCGCCGTACCACGCCCACGACACGCCCGCGGTCGACAGCAGATCGCCGATGTTCTGCGCCGTTTGCGGCGGCAGCGTCGAGGCGTTGTTCGGATCGGCCAGGTTGGCGTCGCCGCCCGACGCGGCGGAGTTGCCGCTTGGCTGATACGGCGGCTGCATCGTGTTGACTGCGTAGAAGTCGGGCGTGAGGTTGCCGGACTTCACGAACTTCGGCACGCCGGTCAGCGCCGATGCCGGCGAGTTCGAGGCGAGCGTGAGCGAGACGCCGTCGGCGTCGACCGTCGAGATGGTCGGCTTGGCGGTGACCGTGTCGGCGTTCGCGTAGTACGGCGTGCACGCGCAGATCAGCCATTGGTGATTCAGGAACGAGCCGCCGAATGCGCCCATGAAGAAGTTATCGGCGAGCGTGTATTGCTGGGCGATTTTCCACAGCGGCAGTTTTTCGGCGCTGGTCGTGTAGTGGCCCATCACGAGGCCGCCCGAATCGCCCCACGCGGCGAACATGTCGTTCTTGCCGCCGTGGATCTGCATCTGGTTCTCGTAGAAGCGGTGATACAGGTCGCGCGTCGTCGTCGACAGCGGGACGTTGTAGCCATTCGGATCGTCGATGGCGAACGGCGCGTTGGCCATGTTTTCGGTCATCGCGGCCGTAATGGCGGGCGTGATGCCGGTTTGCGTGAGACCGTTCCAGACCGTCGGCAGCGTGGCGAGCACGGTGCCGTCGCGGTCGAGCTGCTGGGCGCTCGCCGTCGTTACGTTCTGCAGACCATTGGCGTTCGGGAAGCTGCCGTAGAGATTGTCGAAGCTGCGGTTCTCTGCATAGATCACGACGATATTCTTCACCGACGCAAGGCCGGGCTTGACGTCGTTGCCGCCGCAGGCCGCGACGGCGAGCGCCGCTGCCGCCGCTGCGATCGGCGTCGCATAGAACCATTTTTTGTTGATCATTTTTTCTCTCTCGCGTTGGGGTCCCCTTGGGCCGACGCGGGAGGGGCGCCTGCCATTGGGCGAGGCGAAGTGTCTCAACGCAATTTGACAGCTATATGTAAATAATTACATTTAGCTTTTTCATTCCCTGTGATTGCATGACGTTCGTATTACGTTACGTCATCTGAACGTCACATCGTTGACATACGCTTTCGCGACTTCGATGCGTGATGAGACGCATCGGCAATCGCGGCGAAAGGGCGCTGTGCAGCGCGCGCCGCCATGTTCCGGGGATCAGTTCATGTTGCGTAGATTGGCGCGTCGTTCGACGCGAATGGGGACTCCCGCGCGTTCGGCGCGGCTGATGCTGGCGGCCGCGATGTTCGCGGCACTCGCGGCATGCGACGGCGGCACCACGCAGCCGGATAGCGCCGATAGTCGCAACGCAGCCGGCGCCAGCGCGCACGACGCCAACGCAACTTCAAACAGCAACGGCGCCAGGCTGATGAAGATCTCGACGAATGCCGCCGCGGCTACGCACGGCCAGTCGCGCGCCGAGGTCTACGCGCAGGTGCGCCGCATGACGGCGCTCGGCAAGCAGATGTTCTTCGATCCGTCGCTGTCGGGCTCGGGCAAGATGTCGTGCGCGACCTGCCATAGCCCCGACCGCGCGTTCACGCCCACCAATGCGCTCGATGTGCAGATCGGCGGCGCCGATATGCATCGCCCAGGCATGCGCGCGGTGCCGACGCTCAAGTATCTGCAGGCCGTGCCGGCGTTCGCCGAGCACTATCACGACTCCGACGACGAAGGCGACGAAAGCGTCGATGCCGGCCCGACCGGCGGCCTCACGTGGGACGGCCGCGTCGATCATGGCGCGGATCAGGCGCGTATCCCGCTGCTTTCGTCGTTCGAGATGGCGAGCACGCCGCGCAAGGTCACCGACGCCGTGCGCGCAGCGCCTTACGCCAACGCGTTTCGCGAAGCCTTCGGCGAGCACATCTTCGACGACGAGGACGCCACCTTCAAGGCCGTGCTGAAGTCGCTCGAAACCTTCGAGCAGGCGCCGGACGTGTTCTATCCGTATTCGAGCAAGTACGACGCGTATCTCGCGGGCAAGGCCACGCTCACGTCCGCCGAACTGCGCGGGCTGCAACTCTTCAACGACGAGACGAAGGGCAATTGCGCGAGTTGCCATATCAGCCAGCGCGCGAAAGACGGTTCGCCGCCGCAGTTCAGCGATTTCGGTTTGATCGCCGTGGGCGTGCCGCGCAATCGCGCGCTTGCCGTGAATCACGATCCGCGCTTTTTCGATCTGGGCGCGTGCGGACCCGAGCGCACGGATCTCGGTCATCGCGATGAGTTTTGCGGCCTGTTCCGCACGCCGACGCTGCGCAATATCGCGCTGAAGAAAACGTTCTTTCACAACGGCATTTATCACTCGCTGGAAGACGTGATGCGTTTTTATTCGCGTCGCGATACGAATCCGGAAGAGTTCTATCCGGTGGTGAAGGGCAAGGTGAACAAGTTCGACGATCTGCCGCGCCAGTATTGGACCAATCTGAATACCGACGCGCCGTTCGATCGCAAGCGCGGCGATGCGCCGGTTTATACCGATGCGGAAATCAAGGATGTGATTGCGTTTCTGGGCACGCTCACCGATGGCTGGCAACCGGCGGCGCATTGAAGCGTAGTGGAGCGATTGAGGCGCTTGAAGCGTGAGATCTCGCGCTTCAATTGCCCGCGATCAGAAGACAGGTGGCGGTCAGGACCACGAAGGAAATCAGCAGGCATAGCGCACCGCCGCGCATCACGGTTTCGGGCCAGCGCGGCGCGTTATCGAAACGGATCGCGAAGGCTTCGCTAGCGTGATCCGTTTGCGGCGTGTGCGTATGGTGGGCGATCAGCGCCATCAGACCGATGCAGAGCAGGGCCAGCAAGACCGCGAAAACCTGAAGTGCGATGGCGTAACTCATGACAGATAAGTCCTACGAGCAATTAAGCGGATGACAGTGAAAGATTAGGGTTTCGCTGTCGGGCGCTCCATCGGACCAATCCTAAAATGCCGCGGGCAGGCCAGGAATGCGTGGCGCCACGCCGCGCAGATGGCCAAGGCAGAAATAGGGCGCGTGCTATTCTTTTTCAGATAGTTGGACGAGATAGCAGACCGTTGCCCTACAAGGAGAATGTTCGATGTCGAAATTGCCCCGTGTTCTGTCCGGCCTTGCCGCCGTGTGCCTGCTCGCGATCGGATCGAGCGCCCACGCCGCCAATCTGGGCTTTCTCAACGACACACCGGCCGCGTGGATGAAGCAGGCCGACTACAACTCGCTCGCGCAAGCCGTGCGCGAAGCGGTCGCCACGAAGCAGGACGGCGAAACGGTCAACTGGAACAACGACGGACTGCGCAACGGCGTGAAGATCGACGCCGTCATCACGGTCGTCAAGACCGAAAAGGATGGCGACAAGACCTGCCGCGATTCGGATGTGACCGTCAACGCCAAAGGCCAGTCGATGAGGCTGCGTCCGCAGTTCTGCCGCGTCGGCGAGGGCGCCTGGGTCTATCAGAAGAAGCATTGAGGGGCGCAGTGAACGGCAAGATTGTTTCCTGCGGCATCGTGCTGCTCGATGAGCATGGCCGCGTGCTGCTCGCCCATGCGACCGGCACCGGCCATTGGGATATTCCGAAGGGACATGGCGAGCCCGACGAGACCGCGGCGCAAAGCGCATTGCGCGAAATGGTCGAGGAAACCGGCATCGCCATCGATGCGGCGCGCCTCGTCGATCTCGGCCGCTTCGCGTATCGGCGCGACAAGGATCTGCATCTGTTTGCCGCGCGGGCGCTGGCAAGCGAACTCGATCTGTCGCGCTGCGTGTGCGTGTCGATGTTCGCGCGCCGCCACGACGGCGTGATGATTCCCGAGATGGACGCGTGGCGCTGGACCGCGCCCGCCGATGTCGATCAATACGCGAGCCGCAGTCTCGCGCGTCTGTTCCACACGACGCTTTCGCTGGCGGCGCTGCACGAGCGCATCTAGCGGCGCAATAAAAAAAGCCCTGCAAATGCAGGGCTTTTTTGACTTTCGGTGACGCAGGCGAGGGCGGGCTTGGCGCTTACTTGCCCCAGCTGTCGCGCAGACCGACGATGCGGTTGAACACCGGCGCGCCCGGCTTCGAGTCGTAGCGGTCGGCAACGAAGTAGCCGTGACGCTCGAACTGATAGCGGTCTTCCGGCGCTGCGTTTTTCGCGGCCGGTTCGACGTACGCCTGGACGATGCGCTTCGAATCCGGGTTCAGCGCTTCGAGGAAGTCGCGGCCGCCCGCGTCCGGCTGCTCTTCGCGGAACAGACGGTCGTAGAGACGCACTTCGGCCGGCACGGCGTTGTCCGCGCTGATGAACTGGATCGTGCCCTTGACCTTGTAGTTGCTCGAGCCTTCGGTGCCCGATTTGCTGTCCGGGAAGTAGTTGCAGTGCACGGCGACGATATTGCCGTCGGCGTCCTTTTCCGCGCCCGTGCATTCGACGACGAAGCCGTACTTCAGGCGCACCTTGTTGCCCGGGAACAGACGGAAATAGCCCTTGGGCGGCGTTTCCTGGAAGTCTTCGCGCTCGATCCACAGTTCACGCGAGAACGTGAATTCGCGGTTGCCGCGGTCCGGGTGATGCGGATGCACCGGCGCGCTGCACAGCTCGGACTGGCCTTCGGGATAGTTGTCGACGATCAGCTTGAGCGGATCGAGCACGGCGGTCGCACGCGGCGCCTTGTCGTCCAGATCGTCGCGCAGCGCGCCTTCGAACACGCTCATGTCGATCCACGAATCGACCTTGGTCACGCCGATACGCTCGCAGAACAGCTTGATCGCATCGGGCGTAAAGCCGCGACGACGCACGCCGACGATGGTCGGCATACGCGGATCGTCCCAGCCGTCCACGTGCTTTTCGGTCACGAGCTGCAGCAGCTTGCGCTTGCTGGTGATCGCATACGTGAGGTTCAGGCGCGAAAACTCGATCTGTTGCGGCAGCGGACGTGCGAACACGCCGGCGTCGGCCAGTTCGTTCAGCACCCAGTCGTACAGCGGACGGTGATCTTCGAACTCCAGCGTGCACAGCGAATGCGTGATGCCTTCCAGCGCGTCCGAAATGCAGTGCGTGTAGTCGTACATCGGGTACACGCACCACTTGTCGCCGGTGCGATAGTGGTGAGCGAAGCGGATGCGATAGATGACCGGGTCGCGCAGATTGAAGTTCGGCGCCGCCATGTCGATCTTCGCGCGCAGCACGTGCGCGCCTTCCGCGAACTCGCCGGCCTTCATGCGGCGGAACAGGTCGAGGTTTTCATCGACGGAGCGATCGCGGAACGGCGAATTCTTGCCCGCTTCCGTGGCCGAGCCGCGGTTCGCGCGCATCTCTTCCGGCGACTGGCTGTCCACGTATGCACGGCCGCGCTGGATCAGCAGTTCGGCGAATTCGTAGAGCTTGTCGTAGTAGTCGCTCGCGAAGAAGAGGTATTCCTTCTCTTCTTTCTTCCACTCGAAGCCGAGCCAGCTGACCGCGTCGATGATCGAGTTGACGTATTCGACGCTTTCCTTTTCCGGATTCGTGTCGTCGAAGCGCAGATGGCAAACGCCGTCGTAGCGCTGTGCGACGCCGAAGTTCACGCAGATGCTCTTCGCGTGGCCGATGTGCAGATAGCCGTTCGGCTCCGGCGGGAAGCGCGTTTCCACGCGCTGAGCCCACTTGCCCGAGCGGTTGTCGTCGTCGATGATGTTGCGGATGAAATTGGATGCCGCAGGCGCGTCCGTGCGGTCGGCGTCTTTACGTTCGGTATTCATGCGAAAAGGGAAGTCGTTCGAGGGCGCGGTGCAAGTGGCCAGCCTGTCGGCGGGCGAATGTTCATGGACACTCGACCCTGCCGAAGCCGCACCGGGCGCCGGTGGTGCCTTCCATTCTACCTGACGCGACCTTTCCCGCCAGTCCTGGCGCCGGGGTGTCGCATCGGGCTCACTTTGGCGGAGAACAAATGTCGATCAACGAGCCGCGCGTGCTGGTCCTGCCGGGCTATATGAACTCCGGACCGGGGCATTGGCAAACGCGCTGGGAGGCCGGGCACACGGGCTTCGAGCGGGTGTCGATGCCCGACTGGATGCGGCCGGATTGCGATGCCTGGTGCGCGACGCTGGAGGCGGCGCTGGTAGCGGATCAGGTGGCGGCGACGGGCGGCGAGCGCAGCGTCCTGCTGGCGGCGCACAGCCTCGGTTGCCTGACGGTGGCACACTGGGCCGCGCGCCACGCCAGCGCGGCGACGCGCGCGAAAGTGGCCGGCGCGCTGCTGGTGGCGTTGCCGGACCCGCATGGCCCCGCATTTCCGCGCGACGCCAAAGGGTTCGATCCGGTGCCGATGGTGGCGCTGCCGTTCGCAAGCGTCGTCGTCGCCAGCAGCGACGATCCCTATGGCGGCGTGGCCTTCGCGCAGCGCTGCGCGCAGGCGTGGGGCAGCCGCTGGATGGAGATTGGCGCGCGCGGGCACATCAACGCGGAAAGCGGCCTGGCCGACTGGCCACAGGGTTTCGACTGGCTGATGTCGATGAAAGCGGGCGCGGCCGCCTGAATTACGTCACTTAGTTACGTCCCCGAATTACGTCACTTACACCACGCCCTTGTCGCGCAACGCCGCCACCTGCGCGCCGTCATAGCCGAGCACCTCGCGCAGCACCGCTTCGGTATGTTCGCCGAGCGTCGGCGGATGGCCCGCCACCGTGGGCGGCGTCGCGCTCATGCGGATGGGATTGCGCACCAGCCGCGCCGTGCCGCCCGACGGGTGCGGCACATCCACCTGCATCTCGCGCGCGATCACCTGCTCGTTTTCGAACACCTCGGCGAGATTGTTGATCGGCCCGCACGGCACGCCTGCGCCCTCCAGCGCGCCGATCCAGTCGGCCTTGCTGCGCGCGCGGATCAGCTGCGCGAGCATCGGCACCAGCGTGTCGCGATGGCGCACGCGTTCGGGATTGGTCGCGAAACGCACGTCGTCGGCGAGATCCGGGCGGCCCGCCACCTCGACGAACTTGCGGAACTGGCCGTCGTTGCCCACCGCCAGAATGATCCAGCTATCGCGGGTCTGGAATGCCTGATACGGCACGATATTCGGATGCGCGTTGCCCCAGCGCGCGGGCGGATTGCCGCTCGCGAGAAAGTTCGAATTCATGTTGGCGAGCATCGCCACCTGCACGTCGAGCAGCGCCATGTCGATGTACTGGCCCGCGCCCGTGCGGTCGCGATGCGTGAGCGCCGTGAGGACGGCGACGGTCGCGTACATGCCGGTCATCAGATCGGCGATCGCCACGCCCGCCTTCTGCGGGCCGCCGCCGGGCAGGGCGTCGCGCTCGCCGGTGATGCTCATGAAGCCGCCCATGCCTTGCACGATGAAGTCGTAACCGGCGCGCGACGCATACGGGCCGGTCTGGCCGAAGCCCGTCACCGAGCAATAGACGATGTCGGGCTTCACTTCGCGCAGCGAGTCGTAATCGAGCCCGTACTTTTTAAGCTGCCCGGCCTTGTAGTTCTCCAGCACGACGTCGCTTTGCGCGGCCAGTTCGCGCACGATGCGCTGGCCTTCGGGCGTGGCGATATCGACGCTCACCGAGCGCTTGTTGCGGTTCGCCGCGAGGTAATACGCGGCTTCCGCCGTATCTTCGCCAGCGGGCGTTTTCAGGTACGGCGGCCCCCAGTGGCGCGTGTCGTCGCCGGCGCCCGGGCGCTCCACCTTGATCACGTCGGCGCCGAAATCGGCGAGGGTCTGCGCGCACCACGGCCCGGCAAGGACGCGGGTGAGATCGAGTACGCGGATGTGGCTCAGAGCGCCCATGCGATGTCTTCCAATGTCGTTTTACGTAGGACTCGCCGATGCCGGCGGCCGGTTGAGGCCCATCTTAAGCGATCCGCACGCCGCATGGTAAATTTCGGTACAAGGTTTCGCACAGCGGAACCAGGCGTACCGACGATGATCCGCGACAGGCCGGTGTCGCAAGCGCGCCAACCGCGCCGAGCGGGCCGCCGCGAGCGTGCGGCGATCCCGTATAATCGTTCGATTCAGCATCACGGAAACTGCGCGTTTCCGTGTTCAAACAAGATTCAGCACTGACGCCCCGAAGGTAAATACAGCACGCCATGAAAGCCTCCGAAATCCGCGAGAAATTCCTCAAGTTCTTCGAGTCGAAGGGCCACACGATCGTGCGCTCGTCGAGCCTCGTGCCGGGCAACGACCCCACCTTGCTCTTTACCAATTCGGGCATGGTGCAGTTCAAGGACGTGTTCCTCGGCGCCGAATCGCGCCCGTACTCGCGCGCCACGACCGCGCAGCGCAGCGTGCGCGCAGGCGGCAAGCACAACGACCTCGAAAACGTCGGCTACACCGCGCGCCACCATACGTTCTTCGAGATGCTCGGCAACTTCTCGTTCGGCGACTACTTCAAGCGCGACGCGATCCACTACTGCTGGGAACTGCTGACCAAGGTCTACGCGCTGCCCGCGGACAAGCTCACGGTCACGGTCTATCAGGAAGACGACGAAGCGTTCGACATCTGGGCGAAGGAAATCGGCGTGCCGGTCGAGCGCATCATCCGCATCGGCGACAACAAGGGCTCGCGTTACGCGTCGGACAATTTCTGGCAGATGGCCGACACCGGCCCCTGCGGTCCGTGCTCGGAAGTGTTCTACGACCACGGCCCGGAAATCTGGGGCGGCCCTCCGGGCTCGCCGGAAGAAGACGGCGACCGCTTCATCGAGATCTGGAATCTCGTGTTCATGCAGTTCAACCGTGATGCGCAAGGCAACATGACGCCGCTGCCCAAGCAGTGCGTCGACACGGGCATGGGTCTGGAGCGCCTCGCCGCCGTGCTGCAGCACGTGCACAGCAACTACGAAATCGACCTGTTCCAGAACCTGATCAAGGCCGCTGCGCGCGAAACCGGCATCAGCGATCTGGAAAACAACTCGCTGAAGGTGATCGCCGATCACATCCGCGCTTGCTCGTTCCTGATCGTCGACGGCGTGATTCCGGGCAACGAAGGCCGCGGCTACGTGCTGCGCCGTATCGTGCGCCGCGCGATCCGCCACGGTTACAAGCTCGGCAAGAAGGGCTCGTTCTTCCACAAGCTGGTGAACGATCTGGTCGCGGAAATGGGCGCGGCTTACCCGGAACTGACCGAAGCGCAGCAACGCGTGACGGACGTTCTGCGTCAGGAAGAAGAGCGCTTCTTCGAAACCATCGAACACGGCATGTCGATTCTCGACGCCGCGCTGGCCGATCTCGATTCGAAGGGCGGCAAGACGCTCGACGGCGAACTCGCATTCAAGCTGCACGACACCTACGGCTTCCCGCTCGACCTTACCGCCGACGTCTGCCGCGAGCGTAACGTCACGGTCGACGAGGCAGCCTTCGACGAAGCCATGGCACGCCAGCGCGAACAGGCGCGTGCGGCCGGCAAGTTCAAGATGGCGGCGGGCCTCGAATACTCGGGCGCGAAGACCACGTTCCACGGCTACGAAGAAATCGCTTTCGACGACGCCAAGGTGGTCGCGCTTTACGTTGACGGCGCATCGGTCAACGAAGTGAAGGCCGGCCAGGACGCCGTGGTCGTGCTCGACCACACGCCGTTCTACGCGGAATCGGGCGGCCAGGTGGGCGACCAGGGCGTGATCTCGAACGCGAGCATCCGCTTCGCCGTCGCCGACACGCTCAAGGTTCAAGCCGACGTTTCGGGTCACCACGGCACGCTGGAACAAGGCACGCTCAAGGTGGGCGACGTCGTGAAGGCGGAAATCGACGCGGTGCGCCGCGCCCGCACGCAGCGCAACCACTCGGCTACCCACCTGATGCACAAGGCGCTGCGTGAAGTGCTGGGCGCGCACGTGCAGCAGAAGGGCTCGCTCGTCGACGCGGACAAGACCCGCTTCGACTTCGCCCACAACGCGCCGATGACCGACGACGAAATCCGTCGCGTCGAACAGATCGTCAACGCGGAAGTGCTGGCCAACGCGCCGGGCATCGTGCGCGTGATGTCCTACGACGACGCGGTGAAGGGCGGCGCCATGGCGCTGTTCGGCGAAAAGTACGGCGACGAAGTGCGCGTGCTCGACCTCGGCTTCTCGCGCGAACTCTGCGGCGGCACGCACGTGCATCGCAGCGGTGACATCGGCCTGTTCAAGATCGTGATGGAAGGCGGCGTGGCAGCGGGCATCCGCCGCGTGGAAGCGATCACGGGCGATAACGCCGTGCGCTTCGTGCAGGATCTCGACGCGCGCATCAACGCAGCGGCCGCAGCGCTGAAGGCTCAGCCTTCGGAACTGACGCAACGCATCGGCCAGGTGCAGGATCAGGTCAAGGCGCTGGAGAAGGAACTGGGCGCGCTCAAGTCGAAGATGGCGTCGAGCCAGGGCGACGAACTCGCCGGCCAGGCCATCGAAGTGAACGGCGTGCACGTGCTCGCCGCCACGCTCGAAGGCGCAGACTCCAAGACGCTGCGCGAAACCGTCGACAAGCTCAAGGACAAGCTCAAGAGCGCGGCAATCGTGCTGGCGGCCGTCGAAGGCGGCAAGGTCAGCCTGATCGCAGGCGTGACCGCCGAGGCCAGCAAGAAGGTCAAGGCCGGCGACCTGGTGAACTTCGTTGCCCAGCAGGTGGGCGGCAAGGGCGGTGGCCGTCCGGACATGGCGCAGGCTGGCGGCACGGAACCGGCGAACCTGCCGGGCGCGCTCGCAGGCGTGAAGGGCTGGGTCGAAGCGAAGCTGTAAGCGCTCAGACTTGCCGTTAGAAAAGGGCTGCTCGAAAGAGCGGCCCTTTTTGTTTGGCGCGCCAGGCGCTCAGGCCGTGGCGATGTCGGCCGGCGCGGGCGTTTCGCGGCTGGCGTGTTCCAGCACCGCCGATTTCAGCGCATCGAGCGCCGGCGAAAAATGCCCGCGCCGCCACACGAGCAAGGTATCGATACGGCCAAGCTTGCCGAGCGAATGAATCGTGATGTCGTCGGCGCTGCGTTGCAGATCGAGCACCGAACGCGGCGCGACCGCCACGCCCGCGCCCGCCGCCACGCAGGCGACGATCGCGTGATACGACGCCAGCTCCAGCACGCGCGTGGGCCGGATGCCGTGCTCCAGATACCACGCCTCCACGTAGCTGCGATACGCGCAGCCGCGCTCGAACGCCACTAGCGTTGACAGCGCGACATCGCCGGGCTGGCGGATCGGCCGATGCCCGCGCGGCGTGATCATCACCAGTTCCTCGCGATAGACCGGCACGCATTCGAACACCTCGGCGTCGGGCGGACCGGCCAGCGGCGTGGCAATCAGCGCGGCATCGACTTCGAATTCGCGCAGACGCTCGACCAGACACCCAGTCGTACCGGTTTCCAGTTCGAGCGTAACCTCGGGCCAGCTCTGGTGATAGCGCGCCAGCACGCCAGGCAGGCGGCTTGCCGCGACGCTTTCCATCGTGCCCAGGCGCAGCCGCCCGGAGGGACGCCCGGCCTTGAGCGCGTGGCGCGCTTCATCGGCGAGCGCGAGCAGGCGTTCGGCGTAGGGCAGCAGCGTTTCGCCCGCGGGCGTGAGCACGAGCCGGCGGCCATCGCGCGTAAAGAGCGGCGTGCCAAGCTGTTCTTCTAGCTGCTTGATGCGCGTGGTGACGTTCGACTGCACGCGGTTGAGCTTGGCGGCGGCGCGCGTCACGCCGTTTTCGCGCACCACGGCACGGAAGATCGCCAGCGCGGCCAGATCCATGATTCTCTCCTCGGGATGGATTGGATCATCATAATTCATTTTTCGTGAACGGTTGGCTTGACTAAGATGATCGGAACGGTGTCGTCCGCGATGCCGCTCATCCTCTGTTTTGTCCCTGTATTTGTCCCTGTATGAATCGCCGATCATGACTAACGCTGCTTCTAACGTGAACGCTCGACCCAGTGCTTCGGATGCGCCGCTGACGCACCCGAAGCACCGTCCCCACGAGGCGCGTCGCGCCGCGCTGGCCTGCATGTTGACGCTGGCGGCGGCGCTCGGCATCGGGCGCTTTGCGTTCACGCCGCTGCTGCCGCTGATGCTGCATGGCGGCGGACTGGACTTGCGCCACGGCAGCTGGCTGGCGTCGCTGAATTACGCGGGCTATTTCGTCGGTGCGATGGGGTGTGCGGCGCTGCGCTTCGCACCGGCGCGTGTGGTACGCACTGGGCTGGTGGCGACGGCGCTGCTCACCGTCGTCATGGGCGTGACGCAGCAGTTCTGGCTCTGGGCGATCGTGCGTTTCGTGGCCGGCGCGGTGAGCGCGGCGACCTTCGTGTTCGCGTCGCAATGGGGCTTGCGGCGGCTCACGCAACTCGGCGCGCATGCGTGGAGCGGCGTGATCTACACGGGGCCTGGCGTGGGCATCGTGGCGACGGGGTTGCTGGTCAGCGCGGCTGGCGGCCTGGGCGCGCGGGCAGGGTGGATCGGCTTCGGACTCGTGTGCGCGCTGATCGTCGCGATCGTCTGGCCGGTGTTCGTCGAAACGCCGCCGGTCGCGCCTGCTGCGGCGGCAACGGCAAACCCGGCGAGCGCGCAGAGCAGCACCCGGGCAAGCCGCGCCGATGCCTTCTGGCTCGTCGCGCTCTACGGCGTGCCCGGTTTCGGCTACATCATCACGGCGACCTTCCTGCCGGTGATCGCCCGCCATGCGTTGCCGGGCTCGATCTGGCCCGACCTGTTCTGGCCGATGTTCGGTGCGGCGCTGATCGTCGGTGCGTTGTGTGCGGCGCGTTTGCCGCTGCATTGGGACAACCGCTTGCTGCTCGCCGCGTGCTATGTGCTGCAGGCGCTTGGCATTGCGTCGGGCATCGTCTGGCCGAATGCGCTGGGTTTTTCGCTCGGCAGCGTGCTGATCGGTTTGCCGTTCACGGCGATCACGCTGTTCGCGATGCGCGAAGCGCGCATCATGCGTGGCGATCATGCCGCCGCGCTGATGGGTTACGCGACGGGCGCGTATGGAATCGGCCAGATTCTCGGGCCGCTGGTAGCCGCGCCGCTTGCTGCGTCGAGCGGATCGTTTTCGCCATCCTTGTGGCTGGCGGCGCTGACGCTGGTGGCGGGCGCGGCGGGGCTGGTGTGGCGCACGGTGCGATTGCGCCAACAAGTTCAATAAGTCCAATAAGGCCCACGAACCGGCGCAGCCGGAAAAGCCGTCCCGCAAAGGACGGCTTTTTTACGCTTAACGGAAGTAGTAGTGGACGCCCACCGTGAAGCTGTTGTTATTCCAGCTCGTGTTTTTCGAACTGGCGTGATCCGCCGTCCATTCCGCGGCCACGCCAAGATTGCGCGTGACGGCGTATTCCGCGCCCAGACCCCAGTGCGGACGCGTGGAAGGCCAGTCGACCGTGAAGCCCGCGCGCGCATACGGCATGATCCGGCCGATCGGCATGCCGATCTTCGCGTCGACACCGCCGTCCTTGAACGTAGCGGAACCGTGATGGAAATCGGCGAAGGCTTCGGCGCCGATCATCAGCGAACCGACATCGACACCGTAGCCCAGCGTCAGGCCCGGGAACAGGGTGGTGTGCGTCGGTTTGTTGACCGCGCCCGAGGCATTCGAGATATTCGCGCCGACCTTGAAACCCGCGTAAGGACCTGCAAACAGGCTGCTGCTGCTCGTGGCGTAATCGAACGGCTTTGCAGGCGCGTCCGCATGGGCGAGCGACATGCACGATGTCAGGGAAATAATAAGGATGCCAAACAGTTTCTTCGAAAGCATGATGCGTTGAGGTAATCCAGCGAATTCAGGCGTTGTTGCCTCGCCGATAACGCTGGGCATTTCGCGACGGTGCACATTCGAGACGTCAACAAATGTCAGGCTTCGGCGTCACGCGGCAACGCACGATTGCGCCCCTGAAAACTCACGCTCGCACGCTGTCATCGATAGCGCACTAAAATAGCCGCTTCGTGCTTTTTTGCGCCTTCCATCGATCCATGAGCGATTATCAGTTTTGCCCGCGCTGCGCCTCGCGTCTCGTCGAGCGCGCCGACCCCGCCCACGAGGGTGGCCGTGTGCGGCTGGCTTGTCCCGATACCGTCTGCGCCTACGTGCACTGGAACAATCCGCTGCCGGTCGTGGCGGCCATCGTCGAATATGAAGGGCGCATCCTGCTGGCGCGCAACGCCGCCTGGCCGGAAGGCATGTTCGCGCTGATCACGGGTTTCCTCGAAAACGGCGAGACGCCGGAAGAGGGCATCGCCCGCGAAGTGCTGGAAGAAACCGCGCTGCACGCGCAGAGCGTCGAGTTGATCGGCGTTTATGAGTTCATCCGCAAGAACGAACTGATCATTGCGTATCACGTGAAGGCGTCGGGCACGGTGTCGCTGTCGCCCGAACTGCTGGAATACCGTCTTGTCGAGCCCGCGAAGCTGCGTCCCTGGCGCGCGGGCACGGGGCAGGCGCTCGGTGAGTGGATGCGCCGACGCGGCCTGCCGTTCGAATTCGTCGAGCGTCCCGGCGACTGAGCGCCGCTGCATTACTGACGAATTACCTGCGCTTTCGTCTGCCAGGTCTGCCCGGTCTGCCTCGATTCTCTTTCTGAACTTCGTCCCTACGATCCGATGAACCGACCCGTCGCCATTGCCCGCTCCGACTATCGCCACTTCCTGTCCATCACCACGCGCTGGATGGACAACGACGTCTACGGCCACGTCAACAACGTCGTCTATTACAGCTACTTCGACACCGTCGTGAACGAGTATCTGATTCGTGCCGGCGCGCTCGATGTCGAGCATGGCCAGACGATCGGGCTGGTGGTCGAGACCCAGTGCAACTACTTCGCGCCGCTGGTGTTTCCTGAGCGTGTCGAAGCGGGTTTGCGCGTGGCGCGTCTGGGTTCGTCGAGCGTGCGCTACGAGGTGGGTCTCTTTCGCGAAGGCGAAAGCACGCCCGCTGCGCAGGGGCATTTCGTGCACGTCTACGTCGATCGCGAAACGCGCCGGCCGGTGAGCGCGCTGCCCGAAGCGTTGCGCGCCGCGCTTGCGCCGCTCGCGCTTGCCGCCACGGACGGCTGACGCGTTCCGGTTGCTGCCCGTGCAGGCCTTCGTTATCGATACGCTCAACGGCGCGAGCTACGGCTTGCTGCTGTTCATGCTGTCCGCCGGACTGACGCTGATCTTCAGCATGCTCGGCGTGCTCAACTTCGCGCATGCGAGTTTCTACATGCTCGGCGCGTATCTGGGCGTGACGCTCGCGGGGAGCTTCGGTTTTGGCTGGGCGCTGGTGCTCGCGCCGCTGCTGGCGGGACTCGCGGGCGCTGTGTTCGAGGTGGCGCTGCTGCGGCGCGCGCGACCGGGCGGGCCGCTCAATGCGCTGCTGCTGACCTTCGGTTCGGCGTGGGCAATCGGCGAACTGGTCAAGCTGGGCTGGGGGCTTCAGCCGCTCGCCGCGGCCGTGCCGGGCTGGCTCGACGGTGCGCTGTTCACCTACGGTGGCGCGGCGTTTTCGCGTTATCGCGCCTTCACGATGGCCGTGGCCGTGGCGATGTTCGCGCTGATCTTCGCCGCGCTGCGCGTCTCGCGCACGGGGCTGGTGGTGCGCGCCGCGCTCACGCATGCCCAGGCCGTGGAAGCGCTCGGCCATAACGTGCCGCGCGTGCAGACGCTGGTGTTCGCGCTCGGCACCGCGCTCGCGGCGCTGGCAGGCGCAGTGGCCGCGCCGCTCTTTGTCGTCGAACCGGCGATGGCCGAATCGGTCGGCTCGATCATCTTCGTGGTGGTGGTGACGGGCGGGCTCGGCTCGCTGGGCGGCGCGCTGCTCGCGTCGCTCGCAGTGGGCTGGCTGCAGACCTTCGCAGTGGCGAGCGATGTGTCGTTTGGGGCGCTGGCCGCGCGGCTCGGCGTGACGATCGCGCCCGCCTGGAGCGCGCTCACGCTCGCGCAGATCGCGCCGCTGCTGCCGTATCTGCTGATGGTCGCGATGCTGGCCGTGCGCCCGCAAGGGCTGCTCGGGCAACGTGGCGAGGACGCCTGAAGCGCCATGGCCAGCCCCAAAAACAGCACGCGCGCGTCATGGCTCGCATTGGCGGCGTTACTTGCGGTGCCGCCGCTCGTATCGGCGTGGCTTTCGCCGTCTGGCGCGCCGCAAGGCTGGCTGCTCGCGTGTCTCGCCCAGGCCGCGACGATGATTGTGTTCGCGCTCTCCTATAACCTGCTGCTCGGCGAAACCGGGCTGCTTTCGTTCGGCCACGCCGCGCCGGCAGGGCTGGGCGCGCTGGCGGCGGCACAGGTCTTCAACCATGTCGGCCTGCCTTTGCCGCTTTTGCCGATCATCGGCGGTGCGGCGGGTGCGGCGGTCGGCGCTTTGATCGCGCTGGTTGCGGCACGACGCGCGGGCACGGCCTTCGCGATGATCACGCTCGGCCTTGGCGAACTCGTTGCCGCCGCCGCGTGGGCGCTGCCCGACTGGTTCGGCGGCGAAGCCGGTGTGGGCATCGATCGCGCGAGCGGCCCGGCCATCTTCGGCTGGACCTTCGGCCCGGATCGTCAGGCGTACTGCGTGATCGCCGTCTGGTGTCTCGCGGCGAGCGCCGCAATCTACGCGATCTCGCGCACGCCGTATGCGCGCCTCGCCAACGCCGTGCGCGACAACCCGCTGCGCTGCGCCGCGCTGGGCGCGTCGCCTGCGCGCGTGCGGGCCACGATGATCGTGCTGGGCGCCTGCTTCGCGGGCGTGGCGGGCACGCTTGCGCTCATCAACGTCGAACTGGCCGCAGCGGAGAGCGTGGGCATGACGCGCTCCGCCGCCGTGCTGATCGCGACGATGACGGGCGGCGCGTCGTCGTTCTTCGGCCCTGTGCTGGGCGCGCTCGTCTGGGTGGCCTTCAGCGTGGGCGTCGCGAGCGTCTCGCGCGCGTGGATGCTTTACGTGGGGCTCTTTTTTATCGTCCTGGTGTTGACGGCGCCGGATGGACTCGCGGGTGTGGTGGCGCGTCAGCGCGCGAAGCTCGCGCAACACGGCTGGCGCCGCTGTCGCACGCACTGGACGATGGTTGCGCTCGCAACGGTATGCGGCACGCTCGCACTCGTGCTGGCGGTGCAGTGGGCCTACGCGCTGCGTTTCGGCGACGACGATCCGGCGGCATGGCTCGTCGCGCTTTCTCCGCGCGCATCGGCGGCGCTCGCCGCGGCCATCGTCGTCTTGTCGATCGCGACGATAGGGTTGACGCGACAGGCGCGCCGCGCCGCCCGTTCGCTCGCCGACGCGCAAAAGGCGGCCGCATGACGACGCCCGCACTCCAGCTTCGCGGTATCGAAAAGCGCTTTGGCGCGACGCGCGTTCTGCAAGGCGTCGATCTCGACGTGCTGACCGGCGAGCGCCACGCGCTGATCGGCCCGAACGGCGCGGGCAAATCGACACTCTTCAGCCTGATCGCCGGCGAGCGCCGCGCGAGTACGGGGCGCATTGCCTTGCGTGGCAAGGATGTCACACGCCTCGCGCCGCCTGCGCGCGCCCGACGCGGCCTCGCGCGCAGCTTCCAGACCACGAGCGTGTTCGCGGGCCTCACGGTGCGCGACAACCTGCGTTGCGCGGTGCTGGCTTCGCTCACCGGCGCAGCGGGTTTCGCCGCGCGCTGGTCAGGCTCCACACGCGCCGATCGCCGCGCCGCGGAACTACTCGACGCACTCGATCTCGCCCACGTGGCCGATCGCGCTGCGGCGACGCTGAGCTACGCCCAGCAACGCGCGCTCGACCTGGGCCTCGCGCTCGCGGGCGGCGCGCACACCTTGCTGCTCGACGAACCCACGGCGGGTATGAACCGCGCTGAAGCCGCGCGCGCCATCGACCTGATCCGCACGATGACGGCGGGCAAAACCGTGCTGCTGATCGAGCACGACATGGACGCGGTGTTCGGTCTGGCCGATCGCGTCTCCGTGCTTGCGCAGGGTCGCGTGATCGCCACCGGCACGCCCGATGCCATTCGCGCCGATGCCGCCGTGCGCGAGGCCTATTTCGGCGCGAATCCGGAGTCGCCCGATGCGTGAATCCGGCACGATGCATCCGCTGCTCGAAGTCGCAAATCTGCGCGCGTGGTACGGCGCGAGCCAGGTGCTGCATGGCGTCGATCTGCGCATCGGCGCGGGCGAAGTAGTGGCGCTAGGGGGGCGCAACGGGTCGGGTCGGTCGACCTTTGCCAAGGCGCTGATGTCGATGGTCGCCGCCGACGGCACGCGCCGTTTCGCGGGCACCGATCTCGCGCCGCTGCGCACCTTCGAAGTCGCGCGCGCGGGCCTGGGCTACGTGGCGGAGCAGCGCGACATCTTCCCGACCTTGAGCGTCGACGACAACCTGCGGCTGGGTATGACGAAGCGCCGCGAAGCCACGCGCTTCACGCTCGCCGACGCCCACACGCTGTTCCCGATCCTGCGCGAGCGCCGCGCCGCGCGCGCGGGCGTGCTCTCGGGCGGCGAGCAGCAGATGCTGGCGCTGGCGCGCGCACTGCTGGGCAATCCTGCGTTGCTGATCGTCGATGAACCCGCCGAGGGCTTGTCGGCGCCGATGGCCGCGCGCGTCGGTGCGTGTCTGCGCACGCTGCGCGAACGCGGCGTGGCCGTGCTGCTGATCGAGCAGCGTCTTGCGCTCGCGCCGCAACTGGCGGATCGCATCGCGGTGATGGGACATGGGCGCATCGTGTTCGACGGCACGCCAGCGCAACTCGCGCAACGCGAAGACGTGGCGCGTGACTGGCTGGGCGTGGGCTGAACGCGTGCCTCAGCGTAGCGGCTGGGCGACGCGCGAAAGCGCCGTCATCGGCCCGATCTGCGCGAGTGTTGCGAGTTGCTGCGCGTCGCGCACGAATAGCGATCCGGCGAAACCCAGCGCGTTCAGCGAAATGCCGTCGACGCGTTCAGCCGCGCGCGGCACGACCAGCATCCAGCGGCGCGTGACGAGCAGGTTGTGCGGCGCGCTCTGGTGCGCGAGACCGTCCACGTCGATCGCGCCGATGCCTGCTGCGTGCAGCAACGCGCGATAGCACGTGAACGCGGCGTGTTCGGCATCGTTCGCCATGAGATCGAGCGATGCGAACGCATGTCTGAAAGGCAAGGCAATCGTATTGTTTGCTACGGATGCCGAATTAAATAGCGTTTCGATCGGCGCCTTGAAACCCGAATCGTCGAGCGGCAAAGGCACCGCTTGCAGATGTTTATGCGCCTGGCTCGCGCCAGCTTCCTCGCCGCCGTTGTAGAAGCCGAGCGCATCGCGGCCACGCAGCGCCACGAGCAGCGCCGCGAAATCGGCCTGATCGAGCAGCGCGGTTTGCGGCACGAAGCGGCGCGTGACAATCAGCAGATGATCGTCGATCACGTTGTACTTGTTGAGCAGCGCGACGTGGGTTGGCGAGATGTCGCCGACGCACAGATCGGCTTCGTAAGGCAAAAAGGGATTGCGGCGTGGCGCGTTCGGCGCGCTCGCCGTGGACGCATCCGTGCGCCGAGCCGCTTCCTTGCGCGCAAGGCTCGACACCTGGCGCACGGCGAAGCGCACGCCGTCTTCGTCGAGATGCGTGAGCGCGGTTTCGATCGGCTGCAGTGCGCCGCATTGCAGGGCGTGGCGCGTCTGGGCGCGCAGCGCGGGCCAGAGCGTTCGAGCGTCGAGCACCGTCATCGGCATCACGCCTTGTAGCCGATGGCGCGCAGCAGATCCTTGCGCCAGCGCACATCGTCATCGGCTTCGACACCGAGCGGCGGCGCGCCATCCACCACGCCGACGATGCCGCGTCCCTGATCCGTTTCGGCGATCAGCACCTGCGTGGGATTCGCTGTGGCGCAGAAGATGCGGCACACCTCGGGCACCGCCTTGACGGCGTTGAGCACGTTGACGGGGAAAAACCCATCGCCGAGAAAGACGATGAAGCTGTGGCCCGCGGCAATGCGCAGCGCGTTGTCCGTGGCCATCGTCACGAGCGCGTCGTTCGTGCCCGAGCGCCGCACCAGCCGCTTGCCCGACGCTTCGCAGAACGCCAGCCCGAAGGCGAGGCCGGGCACCGCGCCGAACAGCGCTTCGTGCAGATCTTCGACGGTTTTGATGAAATGCGACTGGCCGAGAATGAAGTTGGTGTTCTCGGGCTTGACGATATCGACGGTGGACAGTTGCATGGCGCACCTCGCGCGGACGTCTCGAAGGTCGTCGCCATGCTCGTTGTGCGGCGACGTGGTTCAAGCCTGGTACGAAGCGGCTGAATGTTCAAGGCAGCGTTCAGGACAGCGCGCGTGCGCCATGAAAAACGGCCGGCGCCCCGCAGGGCAGCCGGCCGTTTTGCCGTTTAGCGCTCAAGCGTCACGCCGCTTTCTTCGGCTGTTTTCGCTCGACGTTCGGCAGGAACACCGTGAGGATGCCGATCAGCGGCAGGAACGAGCAGACCTTGTAGACGAAGCCGATGCTGGTGGCATCCGCGAGCTGGCCGAGCACGGCCGCGCCGATACCGCCCAGACCGAACGCGAAGCCGAAGAACAGACCCGCGACCATGCCCACCTTGCCCGGAATCAGTTCCTGCGCGTACACCAGGATCGCCGAGAACGCCGACGCCAGCACCACGCCGATGATCACCGTCAGCACGCTGGTCCAGAACAGGTTCGCGTAGGGCAGCAGCAGCGTGAACGGCGCGACGCCCAGGATCGAACCCCAGATCACATATTTACGGCCGATACGGTCGCCCACCGGCCCGCCGATGATCGTGCCCGCCGCCACCGCCGCAAGGAACACGAACAGATGCACCTGGGCCGTCTGCACCGGCAGATGGAAGCGGTCGATCAGATAGAAGGTGAAATAGCTGTTGATGCTGGCGAGATAGAAGTACTTCGAGAACACCAGCAGCACCAGAATGCTGATGGCCATCGCCACGCGGCCACGCGAGAGCGCGACTTGCGGCGCCTCGGCGCGCTTTTTCTTCAGATTCGGATGCGCCTTGTACCAGCGGCCGATCTGCGTGAGCACGAAGATCGCCACGAGCGCGGCCACCGAGAACCACGCGATGCTGCGCTGGCCGTGCGGAATGATGATCGCAGCGGCGAGCAGCGGCCCGAGCGACGAACCCGCGTTGCCGCCCACCTGAAAGAGCGATTGCGCGAGACCGTGCTTGCCGCCCGACGCCATACGCGCCACCCGCGACGATTCCGGGTGAAACACCGACGAGCCGCAACCCACCAGCGCGGCGGCGACCAGCAGCACGCCAAAGCTGGGCGCCACCGACATCAGCAGCAGACCGCAGAGCGTAAAGCCCATGCCGACGGGCAGCGAGTAAGGCATCGGTTTTTTGTCGGTATAGACGCCGACCAGCGGCTGCAGCATCGAGGCCGTGATCTGGTAGGTGAGCGTAATCAGGCCGATCTGCGTGAACGACAGCGAGAAGTTGTCCTTGAGCATCGGATAGATGGCCAGGATCAACGACTGGATCATGTCGTTGAGCAAATGCGAAAAGCTGATCGCGCCGAGTACGGAGTAGACGGTGCGCTGCGCGCCGGAGGCGGCAGGCGTCGGCGCGGATTGCGCGGACGCAGGGGCGGCGCCGGACACGGCGCGCTTGTCGAGGCTGGTTTCCATGATGTCGATAAGCAGAGGAGCCGCACGCGGGCGCCGCGCCGCTAGTGAGCCAGCGGGGGACGGCGATGGCGTGACGTTGTCATGTATAGGAGTTATGAAGCGCAGTGTAATGTGTCTTGAGCGAATCGTCATGACAACATTTGTCGCGAATCGGACATGGCGAAGAAGGTGCAACCCGCGCTTGTTGCTGCGACGGCTTGCCGCACGGTGCTGACGGGCGCGCCGAGATTTGTCGATTTTTGTCTCTAAAGCGCCGCGCTTTTTTTGATCGCCGATTTTGGCCGGGTATAACCCGGTGATACCTGTGCGCGGCAAGGATCCCGCGCACGTCGGGCTACGGGGCCGGAACGCGGATTGGGTTAGCGCACGACTAAAGATTGCGCAACGCCATGCCGTTGACCGGAGTTGAGGCGTTACGCAGTGCGCATGATTTCATCGACGGCCATCTGACCGATGGCGGCGTGACGCCGGACAACAAAAGCAGCGACAGCCTTGCAACAAACCTGCCGCGGCGCCAAAAGCGCCAAGGCAGGCCAACGGCTTTGCACGGGGACAGACCGAAGATGAGAGCAATCAAAGAGGCGAGCCTGCACGCGGGTTTCGTGCCGGAAGTGGATGGGGCAGCAGGACCAGGCGCTGCAGGCGCATCACGCCAGCGCAAGCGCGGCACAGCGGGGGAAAGCAGCAAACTGTCGGTCAAGTCGATGCTGCGCACCGCGTTCGCGGTCGTGCTGATCGGCACGCTGGTGATTGGCGCGTTTTCACTTGCGCAGATCAGCCGGCTCAACGATTCCACCCAGTCGATCTACGATCAGGGCCATGTTGCCAGCCGCGCCGCCGAGGAAGCGCGCGGCCATGTGCTGCGCGCGAGCCGCGCGCAGAAAATGCTGCTCACGGCCACCACGGCGAAAGAGCGCGACGAACTCGGTCAGGACATCGAAAAAGACCTCGGCACGCTGGTGACCGAAATGCAGGCGCTCGATCAGTACGCCGCGCAATCGGGCAGCGACGCGCTCGCGCAGCAAAAGCAGTTCGCGACGGCGGCGCAAACCTGGAGCGGCCATCTGCGCGATTTCGTGACGCTCGTGAAGGCGCAACCGCTCGATCTTTCGCAGATGAGCTGGCAAGTCGGCACGCAGGATGTGTCGCTGCTGGTCGAAACCGGCAAGCTCGAAACGCTCGTCGATCAGATCGTCGAGCAGCGCGGGGCGGCTGCGAAGGCAACGATTGCGAAATCGGCGTTCATCTACAAGTCGTCGTTCGTGATGATCGCCGTGGCGACGGTTGGGCTTTTCGTGCTCGCGTTCGTGGTGAGCGAATGGGTCGTGCGGCGCATCGCGCGGCAACTCGGCGGCGAGCCGGCGCATGCCAAGGCGATTGCCGCGCGTATCGCTTCGGGCGACCTCGCGCAGCCGGTGAGCGTGCATGCGCGCGACGCTTCCAGCATGCTCGGCGCGCTGCGCGACATGCAGACCGGACTCTCGACCACGGTTGCCGAAATCGCCGCGAGCGCCGAGGCCATCGCCAGCGCATCGAGCCAGATCTCGACCGGCAATCTCGATCTCTCGCATCGCACTGAGGAGCAGGCCGTCGCGCTCGAACGCACGGCGAGCAGCATGGAGCAACTGACCTCGACCGTGCGCCTGAACGCCGAAAATGCGCAGCAGGCCAGCACGCTGGCGGGCAACGCATCGCAGATCGCGGAAAAGGGCGGCACGGTGGTGGGCCGCGTGGTCAACACGATGAACCAGATCAACGAAAGCGCGAAGAGTATCGCGGACATCATCGGCGTGATCGAGGGCATCGCGTTCCAGACCAATATTCTGGCGCTGAACGCGGCCGTGGAAGCGGCGCGTGCGGGCGAGGAAGGGCGCGGGTTCTCGGTGGTCGCGGGCGAAGTGCGCAATCTGGCGCAGCGCAGCGCGGCGGCGGCCAAGGAGATCAAGACGCTGATTACGGCATCGGTCGAGCGCGTGGAAAACGGCTCGACGCTCGCCACCGACGCGGGCCGCACCATGGAGGAAGTGGTCAAGGCCGTGAGGCGCGTGAACGACATCATCGGCGAGATTTCGGCGGCTTCGAGCGAGCAGCGCGCGGGCATCGAGGAAATCAGCCGCGCGGTCTCGCAGATGGATTCGGGTACGCAGCAGAACGCGGCGCTGGTGGAAGAGGCGACGGCGGCGGCGCAGTCGCTCGACGATCAGGCGAAGGTGCTCAAGCGCCTGGTGGGGAAGTTTCAGTTGGGTTGAGGCATCCTGATCGTCGCACGAAAAAACGCCGCTCTTCAGCGGCGTTTTTTCATTCCAGCGTGCTTGTCAATCCTTCTATTTCGCATCCCGCTCGATAATCCACTCATGCGCGGGATCGTTATGGAAATGCCACTCGCGCGTGGGACCGGCCATCACGTTCAGATAATACGAGTCATAGCCATACGGCACGACGACCGGGTGATACCCGCGCGGCACCATCACCACATCGTGGTCCTCAACCGCCATGGTTTCGTCGAGATCGCGAGCATCGGTATAGACACGCTGAAACGCAAACCCCTGACTCGGGTTCAGCCGATGGTAATACGTCTCTTCCAGCGCGCTTTCCTGTGGCAGGCGATCGGCATCGTGCTTGTGCGGCGGATAACTCGAAGAATGTCCCGAAGGCGTGCGCACCTCCACCACCAGCAGCGATTCCGCCGCTTCGGTCTGCGGAAGAATATCGCAGACGTAACGCGTATTCGCGCCTTTCCCGCGCGTGGAACGCTTCATCTGCGCAGGCTCGATCAGGCGAATCGGCAACGTACCTTGCGCGGGCGCGCTGGCCACGCCCACCTCCGCATCGCGTTTCGCGCGCACGGTTGCCTTCACGCCGGGCGGCACGTAAAGCGCAGTCGGCGCGGCATCTTCGAACACGCTGTCACGCGAACCGAGATTCGAATAACGTTGCCCGTTCGCCTCGATATCCACCGCGCCCGCCATCACCACGATGCAGCTTTCGCGATTCGTCTCGTAGATATGCACGACTTCTTCCGCACCGAGCCGATACGCGGCGAAGCCCACATAACGCCAGCCCGCCGTAGCGGGCGTCACGCGCGCGATCGTCTGGCCTTCGCGCGAGGCTTTGACCAGCAAGCTCATGCTGCCTCCTTTGCTTCGGTATCCTGTACATCGACCAGCGTGCGTAACGTGCGATAGCCCTTTTGCGCGTACTCGTAAGACGGCGCGATCACCGGGTCCTGCTCGGCTTCCACCACGAGCCAGCCGCGATAACCATGCCGCTTGAGCCGGCCGATGATCGCCGGAAAGTCGACGCAACCGTCGCCCGGCACCGAGAACGCGCCTGCCAGCACCGCGTCCAGAAAACTCCAGTTGCGATTGCGCGCGAGCTTCACGACGGCGGGGCGCACGTCCTTGCAATGCACGTGGCACACGCGCGCGATGTGCTTGTCGAGTTCCTTGACGGGATCGCCGCCCGCGAACGTGATATGCCCGGCGTCGAACAGCAGGCCGACGGCGTCGCTCGTGCGCGCCATCAGCTTGTCGACATCGGCGGGCGTTTCCACGTACGCGCCCATGTGATGGTGATACGCAAGCCGCACGCCGCGCGACAACGTATGCTGCGCGAAGCGATCGAGACGCGCGGCGTATTCGTCCCATTGCTGCTCGCTGAAAAACCGCGGACGCTGATAAAGCGGACGCGGCGCGCCCTGGATCGAATCGGCGACTTCGCCGTAGACCATCACCGTCGCGCCGTTCTGCGCGAGCAGGTCGAGATGCTTGTCCACGGCGGCGATCTCTTCCTCGACGCTGCGTTTCGCGAGCATGCCCGAATACCAGCCCGACACCAGCGCGAGATCGTATTGCGCGAGCAGCGCCTTGAGCGCCTGCGGTTCGCGCGGAAACTTGTTACCGAGTTCGAAGCCCTGATAGCCGATCTCGCGTCCTTCGGTCAGCGCCGTCGAAAGCGGTGTTTCGCCGCCGAGCGAGGGCAGGTCGTCGTTCATCCACGACAGCGGATTGATGCCAATGCGTACGTCAAATGCGCTCATGTGCGTGCCTCGATCTGGGGATCGTGAATTGCGTCATGCGTTGGATGCGGGGTCGCCGGTGGTGTCGCCCATCGTGTCGCCTATCGTGTCGTCGGCCTTCGGCGATTTGGTCGATGCTGCTTGCTCTGCGCGTGCGCCGCGTTCCGCAAGCTTGCCGTCGTAACGCTCGCGCGCTTCGCGCACGGCCGCTCGCGGCGAGACTTCGGGCACCGCGACTTCCCACCACCAGCCGCCGTCTTCGGTCGTGCGGGCCGGGTCGGTATCGATGCTGATGAGGTACGTGCGCGAGGCCGCGCGGGCGCGTTGCAGCGCCGCTTCGAGTTCCGCGACATTGGCGACGTGCTCGGCCTGCGCGCCCAGCGAACGCGCATGCGAAGCGAAGTCGATACGCGGCGCACCGAGCGGCCCTTGCGCGCAATCCTCGAACAGATTGTTGAACGGCGCGCTGCCGCAAGCCTGCTGAAGCCGGTTGATACAGCCATAACCGCGATTGTCCAGCACGACGACGATGAGCTTCGCGCCCAGCATCACCGAGGTGGCGATTTCGCTGTTCATCATCAGATAGCTGCCGTCGCCGACCATCACGATCACTTCGCGTTCGGGCCGCGCGAGCTTGGCGCCGAGTCCGCCCGCGATTTCGTAGCCCATGCACGAATAGCCGTATTCGACGTGATACGCGCCGGGCTGGCCCGCGCGCCAGAGCTTGTGCAGTTCGGCGGGCAGCGTGCCTGCCGCGCAGACGACAATATCTTCGGTGTACGAACGGCTCGATGAGCGCTGCACCGCGCCGATCACATCGGCATCGTAGGGCAGGCAGTTGCGTTCCTGCGGCGCGTGCGTGAGCTTGTCGACGCTCGCGCGCCACTCGTTGGCCAGACGCAGGGCCTGGGCGCTCCAGTCGGCTTCGGCGCGCCAGTGCACGAGCGCTTCGTCGAGCGCATCGAGCGCGAGCTTTGCATCGGCCTGCACGGCCACGCTATTGAGCTTGAGCGTGTCGAAACCATTGGCGTTGATGCTGACGATATGCGCATTCGCGAACAGCGAGTTCGAGCCGGTCGTGAAGTCCTGCAGACGCGTGCCGACAGCCAGCACGCAATCGGCCTCGCTTGCGAGCGCATTGGCAGCGGGCGAACCCGTCACGCCGATCGCCCCCGCGTTGAGCGGGTCGTCCCACGCAAGCGCGCCTTTGCCGGCCTGCGTTTCCACCACCGGAATGCCGTGCGCAGCCGCAAAGGCCTGCAATTGCGGTGCCGCGCGCGAATAAAGCACGCCGCCGCCCGCGACGATCACCGGCCGCTTCGCGCGATGAAGCTGTGCAATCGCGGCATCGATTTCCGTCTGCACCGGCGCGGGCGCATGGAAACTCACGAGACGCGGCGTGAAAAAGCTCGCGGGATAATCCCACGCCATCGTCTGCACGTCCTGCGGCAGCGCGAGCGTCACGGGGCCGCACAGCGCGGCATCGGTGAGCACGCGCAGCGCGCGCGGCAGGGCAGTGAGCAACTGCGCGGGATGCACGATGCGATCGAAGTAGCGCGAAACGGGCTTGAGCGCATCGTTCGCGGAAAGGCCGCCATCCTGCAGATCCTCGATCTGTTGCAGCACCGGATCGGGCTCGCGCGAAACGAAGATATCGCCGGGCAGCAGCAACACCGGCAAGCGATTCACATGCGCGAGCGCGGCGGCGGTGACGAGGTTGGTCGCGCCAGGACCGATCGACGTGGTGACCGCCATCATGCGGCGGCGAAAGTGCGCCTTCGCGTAGGCAATCGCGCTGTGCGCCATGGCCTGCTCGTTGTGCGCGCGCAGCGTCGGCAATTCATGCCGATACTGATAGAGCGCTTCTCCAAGCCCGGCCACGTTGCCATGCCCGAAGATCGCGAATACGCCGCCGAACAGCGGTTCGGTGCGGCCCGAGCCGTCTTCGCAGGCCACGCGCTGCGCCGCGAGATAGCGCACCAGCGCCTGCGCGGCGGTGAGGCGCACGGTGGCGCTCTGCGTGTGTTCCTGCGCCGCGCTGGAGATGGGAGCGATGCGTTGATTCATGCCGCTTTCTCCTCGTGCGCCATCGCCGAAGGGGCGTGCGTCTGGCCCGCCGCCGCGCCGCGCGCCGAACGCCATGCGGCGATCAGCGTTTCGAACGCGTGCCGCACGCGCGCGATCACTTCCTTATCGTCGATTTCGCCTTTGAGCCACGCGAAGCTCGGCTCGTAGAAGATCGTGCGGCCGACGGTAAAGCCCCGGCAGGTGTCCGATGCCGCCGCTGCCGCGAAGCCGTTCATGAGCTGATCCATCGGCGCGGAAAGACCCAGCAGCACCACGCCACGGCAATGCGGATCGCGCTCGGCAATCAGCGCGTCGATCTCGCGCCATTGCGACGCTTCCATCGGTTCGAGCTTCCACCATTCCGGATAAAGGCCGATGTTGTAGAGCCGCTTGAGCGCGCGATAAACCGTGTCGGGCGCGTTCGGCTTGCCGTTGAGTTTGGGCGGAATCACTTCGAGCAGCAGTTCGTGGCCGCTCGCCTGCACGGCGTCGTAAAGCGCCCGCAGTTGCGCTTCCTGTTCGAGGCGCTGTTCGATCGGCTCGTCGGGATGGAACTGCACGAGGCATTTGACCGTGTGACCGATCGGCCAGGCCGCGAGCGTCGTGCCGATCGAGCGGCCATGATCGAACACCAGCGGCACGGAGCCCGGCAATTCCACCGGACGCCCGATCCACCAGTCGCGCCCGGTCGCGGCATTGAGCGCATCCTGGCCGTAACGATCGTCGATCAGCACGCCAATCTTGCCTTGCAGGCCGAGCGCGCTTTCGGTCTGCGCGACGGCTTCCACGAAGAGATTCTTCAGGTGCGAGATGCGCGTTTCGCTCGCGCCGGTCTGCTGCGCGAGATCGAAGAACTGGTTGCGATGATCGAAGGCGAAACCCAGCACGTCGTCGTACTGCTTGCGCGCGGGTGTGACGCGATGCAGGCGGGCAAGCGTGGCGTCGCGGTCGGGGCGGCGCATGCGCACGGGATCGGCTTTCGCTTCGCTCAGGAAGTAGTCGAGTTCGGCGGGCGTGGGCATCGCGGGCGCGCAGCCGTGACGCGAGACCACCAGCGCGCCGCAGGCGTTGGCCGCGCGCGCGCAGTCTTCCAGCGGCGCATCGCGCAGCCAGCCGGACAGAAAGCCCGAGGCAAATGCATCGCCCGCGCCCAGCACGTTGAGCACGTCGACTTCGACGCCGCGCTGCATCGGCAGATCATCGAGCGAGGCGGGCACCGCGCCTTCCACGATCTGGCAGCCCAGCGGCCCGCGTTTGACCAGCAGCGTGCCCGCCGTGACTTCGCGCACACGCCTGAGCGCCGCGACCAGATCGTCCTGACCGCCCGCGATGCGGAATTCTTCTTCCGTGCCGATCACCAGATCGAAGTTCGGCAGAATGCGCTGCAGATGCTCGCTCACGCCCGCGCTGGCGACAAAGCGCGTTTCGCCGTCGGCCTTGCCGGTGAGGCCCCAAAGCACCGGGCGATAGTCGATATCGAGCACGGTGCGCACGTTGTTGCGGCGCGCGTAGTCGAGCGCTTTCAGGCTGGTGCGGTTGACCTGTTCGGTGGAGAAGTGCGTGCCCGTGATCAGCAGCGCCTTCGAGGAAGCGATGAAGGCTTCGTCGAAATCGGTGGCATCGACGGCCATATCGGCGCAATTCTCGCGGTAGAAGATCAGCGGAAACGTATCGCGATCCTTGATGCCCAGCAGCACGAGCGCGGTGAGGCGTTCGTGGTCGATGCGGATATGGCTCGTATCGCAGCCTTCTTTCGCGAGCGTTTCGGTGAGAAAGCGGCCCATGTGATCGTCGCCGACGCGCGTGAGCATGGCCGATTTCAGCCCGAGGCGCGCGCAGCCAAACGCAATATTCGCCGACGAGCCGCCCAGATACTTCGAGAACGTCGATACGTCTTCGAGCCGCGCGCCCACTTGCTGCGCGTAGAGATCGACGCCGAGGCGGCCGAGGCAGACGATATCGCGGCTGCGCCCGGACGCGAAGCGCGACGACGGATTCGTGACAGAGCTTGTCATTTGCATTCCTGATGAATTCGGTATCAGATCGTGGCGCCGTCGAGTTCGGCGATCATCTTCTGCATTTCCGCGCCGCCCGCCATCATGTCGAGGACTTCGTTCTTGGTGATCGTGTCCTTCGTGTAGGTGCCGAGCGAGCGGCCGCGATTGAGCAGCGTGAACGAATCGCCGATCGGGTAGGCGTGGTGGACGTTGTGGGTGATGAAGATCACCGAAATGCCCTTGGCGCGCGCCGCGTGAATCAGCTTGAGCACGTTGAAGCTCTGCTTCACGCCCAGCGCGGCGGTCGGTTCGTCCAGAATCAGCACGCGGGCGCCGAAGTGAATCGCGCGCGCAATCGCCAGACACTGGCGCTCGCCGCCCGACATCGTGCCAATCGCCTGATGCGGATCGCGCACATGAATGCCCATTTCCGCGAGACGATCCTTGGCGATGGTTGCGCTCGCATCGAGATCCATCACGTTGATAAAACCGAACAGCTTTTTCTGCGGCTCGCGGCCCATGAAGAAGTTGCGAGCGACAGAAAGCAGCGGCACCAGCGCGAGATCCTGATAGACGGTTGCGATGCCAAGGTCGAGCGCGTCTTTCGGCGATTCGAAGCGCACCGGCTTACCATCGACGTAATACTGGCCGGTGGTGGGCGCGTGCACGCCGGCCAGCGTCTTGATCAGCGTGGACTTGCCCGCGCCGTTATCGCCGAGCAGACAGTGGACTTCGCCACGCTTGAGGCGCAGCGTGACGCCGTTGAGCGCAATGACCTTGCCGAAGTGCTTGCTGACGTTATCGAGCGCGAGAATGTAGTCCGCATTCGCGTCGTTGGCATTCGCTTGAGTGGTATCCGACATGTTGGCCTCCGTCTTACGATTGCGCGACGCGGCGGCGCACATAATGGTTGAAGAGCACGGCCACCAGCAGCATGCCGCCGAGGAACACGCGGAACCAGTCCGAATCGATATTCGTGTACGTGATGCCGATCTGCACGACGCCGAAAATCAGCGCGCCGAACGCAGCACCGATCACCGATCCATAACCGCCCGTCAGCAAGGAGCCGCCGATCACCGCAGCGATGATCGCTTCGAATTCCTTTTGCAAGCCGCGATCCGCTGCAGCCGAACCGATGTCGCACACTTGCAGCACAGCGAACAGGCACGAGCAGAACGCGGTCAGCATGAAGAGCGAAATCTTGACGCGCTTGACCGGCACGCCGACGTTTTTCGCGGCGTTCGCATCGCCGCCCACGGCGAAGATCCAGTTGCCGTAGCGGGTGCGGGCCAGCGTGAAAGCACCGATGATCACCAGCGCAATCCACCACAGAATCACCTTCGGAATGCCCGGCACGAGCGGCTGGCCGTTGTCGAGCATCTTGCCGATGCCGACATGCGCGAGCGCCACGAACAGGCCTTTGAAGGCCGTGCCATGAAACAGCAGGTTGGTCACGTAATCCGCTTTCGCGACATCGCCCACGCCGGAGACGATGGTGCGATCGGCGAACATGATCGAGAGCGCGAGCGTCAGACCGCGCAGGATGAACAGGAACGCGAGCGTGACGATGAACGAAGGCAGCCGCGTGCGCATCACGAGGTAGCCGTTGAGTGCGCCCAGCGCCGTGCAGCCCGCGAAGGCGAACAGGATCGACAGCGCGATCGGCCAGTGAAAATACATGGTCGGAATGGCGACCATCATGCCCGCGAAGCCGATCATCGAACCGATGGAAAGATCGAACTCGCCGGCGATCATCAGCAGACAGGCGCCAACCGCAAGGATGCCTAAATAAGCAGCCACTTGAGACCAGTTCATCACGCCATCGAGGTCGAACATCCCGGACCCGCCTGCGCCAATCGCGAATACGGCGAACACGAGCACGGTCCCCGAAATCGCGGCGAATTCCGGCCGGCCGAGCAGAAGGCCGAACCACGATTCATGGCGTACGCGTTCGTCGGTGGCCGCGGCGTTCGCGGTCGGCGGCGTGGCGGCATCGCTGCCGTCCGGTGCGTGCGAGGGAAAGTGTTTGCCGGCTACACCCATGATGTCTCCTATCTACCCGGATCACTGCGATGCAGGTTCGATCCGGTAATTAGACGCGCGGCGTTGCATGCGTTTGACGAGGCAGGTTCGCGCGGTGTGGACCGCCGCGTGCCGCGCCGCGCGTGACTGACGAAAAGAACAGATCAGCGGTACTGACCCGCGTACTTCACGACCTTGTCCAGATTCTCCCTGGTGATGAAGCCCGGGCCCGAGCGGATATTTTTCGGGCCGTAGGACGGTTGCAGGCCATAGGTATCGAGGCGCTGCTTGAACTTCGGATTCGCTTCGAGGATCTGGCGAATCTTCGCGGGATCGGTGGTGTGATCCTTCTTCACGATCGCCAGCACGGCCACCGGGATATAGCCCTGCAGGTAGGGTTGCTGGTCGATGGCGAACTGGATCGTGCCCGCGCGAATCGCCTTGGCGATTTCATCCGAGAAGTCGAAGGTGCAGAAGTAGATCTTGCCCGCGAGGCCCATTTGCTGGACCGCCTTGAGCGTGGCTGCGGCCGGCACGGGGCCGAGCGTGAGGATCGCGCCCGTGTTCGGATGGTTGCGCAGATAGGCGCTGACCTTCGACTGGATTTCCGTCGGGTCCTGGCCCGAGTCGATCGTCGAGGTCTTGTAATCGACGCCAATCGCATCGGCGAAACCGCGGCAGCGATCGAACGACACCGTGTTGGTGGCGATGTGATTCACGCACAGGAACGACTTCACGCCGGCGGCCTTGGCCTTTTCGCCAGCGGCGTGGCCCGCCACATATTCGGGCTGACCCACGTGCATGATCGCGCCGAGTTGCGCGCTTTGTTCTTCGGTGCCGGAATTGATCGTCACGAGCGGGATCTTCTTGGCCGTGACCTTGCCGATCGAGCTCTTGAGCACGTCGAAGTCGGCGATGGTGGTGATGACGCCGTCGTAGTTACGCGCAGCAGCCTGCTCGATCAGACGCGCCATGTCGGCGATGTCGCCGTTGGGCGGATTGCGGTAATCGGTTTCGACGTTGAAGTCTTCGTCGGCCTGCTTGATGGCGTTCTTGATCACGTTCCACCACGAGTCCGAATCCGGCGCGTGGCTGATGAGGACGAAGTGCGCGTCGGCGGCCTGCGCCGTCTGTGCGGCCATTACGCTCAAGCCGGTCAAACCCGCTGCCAGCGCGAGCGCCGCAGCCAGCCTTCGGAGCATGGTCTTGCCCTTGCGTTGCGTCATTGTCTCCACCTTTCTCGGTCTGTCGTTCGTTTTTGGGGTGAGCCCCGCGAGCGAATTCTCCGGCGCTCATCGACAAGATTAGGCGATCGTCCGAGGGCTTGCAACAGAAATTTCATTACAAATAAAAATGGAAAATCTGTTCCATTCCGTGCGTGCGCTGCCTATAATCGGCTCCGTTAGCCTCGTCCGTATCGCCCGCCCAGCAAGGGTTTGCGGCAGTGCGGCAAAGGGCAGGGGTAAAAGCAGGGAAAACGATCATGGCGGATGAAACCAGCGACGCTGTAGCAGGCGTGGACGATTTGATGCAGCGCATCGCACACGATTACGAGGCGCTGCCGCGGCAGCTCAAAAGCATTGCCACGTATATCGAGCAGAACCGCGCGAGCGTGATGATGGACCGCACGAGCGACATCGCCGCGAGTTGCGGCGTGCATCCTTCGGCGGTGGTGCGCTTTGCGCAGCGCTTCGGCTTTTCGGGGTTTTCCGATCTGCAGGCGGTGTTTCGCCAGGCGTATGCGGGACAGGGCGTATCGGCGACGAGCTATCAGCAGCGCATCCGCCAGTTGATCGACGCAAAGGATGGCGAGGCGAGCCCGGAAATGGGCGGCTCGGTGGCGCGCGAGTTTATCGGCGCGTGCCGTAGCGGGCTGGACGAACTGGAAGCGGGTCTCGACGACGCGCAGTTCGACGCCGCCGTGCAGATGCTCGAACACGCGGACAACATCTACGTGATTGGCGTGCGCCGCTCGTTTCCGGTCGCCAGTTACATCGTCTATGCACTGCAGCACACGCGCAAACGCGTGCATCTGGTTTCGGGCCTCGGCGGCATGTATCACGAGCAGATTCGCAGCGTGAGAAAGGGCGACGTAGTGGTCGCCATCAGTTTCGCGCCGTACGGCAAGGAGACGCAGTATTGCCTGCGCACGGCGCAGCAGCATCAGGCGAAGACGCTGGTGATTACCGATAGCCAGCTTTCGCCGCTCGCGCGTCACGCTGATGCGCAACTCTATGTGAAGGAGGGGAGCGCATTTGCGTTCCGCTCGCTGACCAGCACGTTCTGTCTGTGCCAGGCGCTGTTCGTGGCGCTCGCGTACCGGCTCGAACTCAACGTAGAAGAATCGACCGACCCTGGAGGATACGATGACTGATGGAAAGACGCTGAACGTCGCGGTTTTTGGCGCGGGCCGTATTGGCCGCATTCACGCGGCGAATCTCGCGCGCCAGCCCGGCGTGCGTCTGAAGTACGTGATCGACGTGAACCGCGAGGCCGCCGCCGCGCTTGCCGCGCAGCATGGCGCGCAGGTCGGCGATGTCGATAGCGCATTCGGCGACAAGGAAATCGGCGCGACGGTCATCTGCTCGTCCACCGATACGCACTCCGAACTGATTCTGAAATCGGCGGCAGCGGGCAAGCATATCTTCTGCGAAAAGCCCGTCGATCTCGCCATCGGCCGCGCGCGCGAGTGTGCCGAAGCGGTCGCGCGTGCGGGCGTGGTCGCGATGATCGGCTTTCAGCGCCGTTACGATCCCACGTTCGCGGCGCTCAAGACGCGGCTGGATGCGGGCGAAATCGGCACGCCGGAAATGCTGATCGTGACGAGCCGCGATCCGGGCGCGCCGCCCGTCGAGTACATCAAGCATTCGGGCGGCATCTTCAAGGACATGCTGATTCACGACTTCGACATCTTCCGCTGGATTCTCGACGACGAAGCCGAAAGCGTGCATGCCACCGGAAGCTGCCTGTCCGATCCGGCGATTGCCGATGCGGGCGATATCGATTCGACCGCCGTGACGATCCGCACGAAGCGCGGACGCCTTTGCCAGATCAACACGGCGCGGCGCGCGGCCTATGGCTACGATCAGCGCTTCGAGATTCTCGGCAGCGAAGGCATGTTGCAGGCGGGCAATATGAAGCCGACCGAAGTGGTGGCGTGGTCGAAGACTTCGGTGGCGCAGGATGTGCCGGAAGCCTTCTTTCTCGAACGCTATCGCGCGGCCTACGCGCGCGAAATGGCGCACTTCCACGAAGCGGTGACGCAAGGCGTGCCGGTGCGCACGAGCGTCGCCGATGGTTTGAAAGCGCTCGAACTGGCCGAAGCGGCGGCCTTGTCGTGGCGCGAAGGACGTGTGGTGAAGCTGGGCGGTTGATAGACGGATCGAGCGGGCGCTGCTTTTCATGGTATGAAGCAGCGCTTTTTCTATGCGAAGGATTCCGAATCAAAATCGAAGGAGACGGACCATGCAATCAAACGATCGTGCCCGGCCATTGCGCGTGGGTGTGGCGGGACTCGGGCGGCTGGGGCGGCGGCACGCGCAGAATCTCGCGTACCGCGTGCCCGGCGCCACGCTGGCGGCCGCGTGCAGCCCGCTCGAAGACGATCTGACGTGGGCGCGCACGGCGCTGCCCGAGGCGCGTTTTTATGGGGACTACGCCCAACTGCTCGCCGACGATCGGATCGACGCCGTCTGGCTGGTCACGCCTTCGGCGCTGCACGCGCAGCAGATCGTCGAGGCCTTGCGTGCCGGCAAACACGTGTTCTGCGAAAAGCCCTTGTCGCTCGACGTGGCCGAATGCGAGCGCGTGGTCGAGGAGTCGCGCCGCTTTGCGCGCCAGCAGGTCACGATTGGCTTTATGCGCCGTTTCGATCCGAGCTATCACGACGCCTTCGAGAAACTGCGCGCGGGCGCGATCGGCCGGCCGTTTCTGGTGCGCTCGCAAACCTGCGATCTCAATGATCCCGATGGTTTCTTCGTGCGCTTCGCGCCGGGCTCGGGCGGCATTTTCCTCGATTGCACAGTGCACGATATCGACGTCGCGCGCTGGCTGCTCGGCAAGCCGCGCGCCACGCGTGTGTTCGCGGCGGGCGCGGTGGCGTTGCACGACGGCTTGCGTGAATTCGGCGATGTCGATAACGGCGTGGCGATCTGCGAGTTCGAGGGCGGCAAGCTGGCGATGTTCTACGCCTCGCGCACCATGGCGCACGGCAACGATACGTCGAGCGAGGTGATCGGCACGGCGGGGGCGCTGGGCATCGGCCGGGTGCCGCGCACGAATCGCGTGGAGATTTACGACGCGCACGGCGCGCGCAGCGAATGCACGCCCTCCTTCTTCGATCGCTTCGAGGAAGCGTTTCTGATCGAGGCGCAGGCGTTCGTGGCGGCGGTGCGCGCGCGGCTGAACGGCGCGGCCGCCAGTGCTGGCGAGGGCGCAACGCTGGAGGATGCGCTGGAGGCGACGCGCATCGGCTATGCGTTGCGGCAGTCGCTGCAGACGGGGCAGGCAGTGACGCTTTGAATCTTGACGGAGCGTGGCATGAGCGGGGCGCGAGCGTGGCACGAGCGGTGCGGCGTGCGGCTGCGGTAAAATCGCAGCAATCTGACGTACCGAGCAGATGCAAAACAGATGCACAGCGCCAGCAAACGTGTCGGAAACTGACCGCGCGTGCTGACGCGCCACCGAAGGATGCAACCCCGATGCAGATTCAGGTTCACAAGGAAGTGGATGCACGCGGGCTGAGCTGCCCGTTGCCGATCCTGCGCGCCAAGAAGGCGCTCGCCGATATGGAAAGCGGCCAGATTCTCAAGGTCCTCGCGACCGACCCCGGCTCGCAGCGCGATTTCGCCGCGTTTGCGAAGCAGACGGGCAACGAGATCGTCGAAAGCACGCAGCAGGACAAGACGTTCGTGTTCCTGATGCGCCGCCGCTAAAGCGCGTTAAAACCGCGTTTCAGGCATAAAAAAGCCCGCAATCGTGAGATTGCGGGCTTTTTCGTTGCGGAAGGAAAACTTAGCCTTCCAGCACCGGGTTGCGCGTGCGCAGGTATTCCTCGAAATCGGCGGCGACTTCCGGGTGACGCAGCGCGAATTCCACCGTCGCCTTCAGGTAGCCGAGCTTGCTGCCGCAGTCGAAACGCGTGCCGTGATACTTGTACGCCAGCACTTGTTCGTCGGCGAGCAGCGACTGGATCGCGTCCGTGAGCTGCAGTTCGCCGCCCGCGCCCGGCTTGAGCGAGCGCAGGTGGTCGAAAATACGCGGCTTGAGCACGTAACGGCCCACCACGCCCAGATTCGACGGCGCGACTTCAGGCGCCGGCTTTTCGACGATGCCCGAGAGCTTGACGATCGAGTCTTCCCACTCCTTGCCGTCGACGATGCCGTACGAGCGCGTTTCCGAGGGCGGAATCTCTTCCACGCCCAGCACCGAGCTATGGTAGTGGTCGAACACTTCGACCATCTGCTTCATCACGGGCGGCGTGCCGTACAGCAGGTCGTCCGCGAGGATGACGGCAAACGGGTTGTCGCCGACCAGCTTTTCCGCGCACAGAACGGCGTGGCCCAGACCGAGCGCTTCCGGCTGACGCACATAGAAGCAGTCGACGTTGGCCGGCTTGATGCTGCGCACCAGCTCGAGCAGCTTGGCCTTGCCGCGGGCCTCGAGTTCGGCTTCGATCTCATACGACTTGTCGAAATGGTCCTCGATCGCGCGCTTGCTGCGGCCCGTCACGAAAATCATCTCCGTGATGCCCGCCGCAATGGCTTCTTCGACCGCGTACTGGATCAGCGGCTTGTCGACGACCGGCAGCATTTCCTTCGGGCTGGCCTTCGTTGCCGGAAGGAAGCGCGTGCCGAGGCCCGCCACCGGGAATACCGCTTTAGTCACTTTTAGCATGTCTGTTGTCCTGGTCCTCTTGGGGTCCGGCGCCGCGCGCGCCGCCAGACCTCACCTTAGCCGAATCAGGCAGGCAGGCGCGCGAGTTGCGCGGTCAGCTTGCCCAGCGTTGCCTGGAATTCTGCCAGTCGTTTCTGCTCTTGTTCAACCACAGCAGGCGGCGCTTTTGCTACAAAACTGTCATTTCCCAGCTTGGCATTGCACTTCGTCACTTCATTCGACAATCGCGTGATCTCTTTCGAGAGGCGTTCGCGTTCGGCGGCCACGTCGATTTCGACCTTCAACACCAGCTTGTCCGTACCTACGATAGCAACTGGCGCGCCCGCCGAGGCGGCGTCCAGCGCGGCTTCGTCGGCGATCACCTGGACTTCCGACAGCTTCGCGAGCGCCTTTGCATAGGGCGCGAACGATTCGAGGCGTTCGGCGTTGCCCGTGACCAGCAGCGGCACCTTGGTTGCGGGCGAGAGGTTCATCTCGCCGCGCAGGTTGCGGCACGCGTCGATCACGGCCTTCAGGTCCGTCGCCCACTGCTCGGCGGACTCGTCGATCTTCTTCTGTTCGGCGACCGGGTAGGGCTGCGTCATGATCGACGCTTCGCCTTCGGCCTTGCCTGCGGGGTAAGCGTCGGTCAGCGGCGCCACCTTCTGCCACAGCGCTTCGGTGATGAACGGAATCACCGGATGCGCGAGGCGCAGGACCGTTTCCAGCACGCGCAGCAGCGTGCGGCGCGTGGCGCGCTGCTGCTCCGGCGTACCGGTCTGGATCTGTACTTTTGCCAGTTCCAGATACCAGTCACAGTATTCATCCCAGACGAACTTGTAAATGGCATTGGCCACATTGTCGAAGCGATAGTCGGCAAAGCCCTTGGCGACGTCGGCTTCCACGCGCTGGAGCTGCGAGACGATCCAGCGGTCGGCCTGCGAGAAGTCGGTGTAGCCGGCCGGGCCGCAATCGCCCGGCTGGCAGTCGCCCGGCTTGCTGAAGCCGCAATCGTGGCCTTCGCAGTTCATCAGCACGAAACGCGTGGCGTTCCAGAGCTTGTTGCAGAAGTTGCGATAGCCTTCGCAGCGCGCGAGGTCGAAGTTGACGTTACGGCCGAGCGTGGCCATCGACGCCATCGTGAAGCGCAGCGCATCGGTGCCGAACGCGGCGATGCCGTCCGGGAATTCCTTGCGGGTTTTCTTCTCGATGGTGGCGGCCTGCTTCGGGTTCATCAGACCCGTGGTGCGCTTGGCGACCAGCTTTTCCAGTTCGATGCCGTCGACGATATCGATCGGGTCGAGCGTGTTGCCCTTGCTCTTCGACATCTTCTGGCCTTCGGCGTCGCGCACGAGACCGTGCACGTAGACCGTCTCGAACGGCACCTGGCCGGTGAAGTGCGTGGTCATCATGACCATGCGCGCCACCCAGAAGAAGATGATGTCGAAGCCCGTGACCAGCACGGACGACGGCAGGAAAGCCTTCAGTTCCGGCGTTTCAGCGGGCCAGCCGAGCGACGAGAACGGCACGAGCGCCGACGAGAACCACGTGTCGAGCACGTCTTCGTCGCGCTTCAGTGCGCCCGTGTAGCCGGCGGCGTCGGCCTTGGCGCGTGCTTCTTCCTCGGTTTTCGCGACGAAGATCTCGCCGCTTTCGCCGTACCACGCCGGAATCTGGTGGCCCCACCAGAGCTGGCGCGAAATACACCAGTCCTGGATGTTTTCGAGCCACTGGTTGTACGTGGTGGTCCAGTTTTCCGGCACGAACTTGATCTGGCCGTTGCGCACCACGTCGAGCGCGGTTTCGGTGATCGACTTGCCCGGATTGAAGGTGCCTTCCGGCGCGGGCTTCGTCATGGCGACGAACCACTGGTCGGTCAGCATCGGCTCGATCACGACGCCCGTGCGGTCGCCGCGCGGCACCATCAGCTTGTGCGGCTGCACCGAATCCAGCAGACCGAGCGCTTCGAAATCGGCGACAACCTGCTTGCGCGCTTCGAAACGGTCGAGGCCGCGGTACTTTTCAGGCGCGTTGTCGTTGATCTTCGCGTCGAGCGTGAGGATCTCGATCATCGGCAGGCTGTGGCGCAGGCCGACCTGGTAGTCGTTGAAGTCGTGCGCGGGCGTGACCTTCACGACGCCCGTGCCGAACTCGCGGTCCACGTATTCGTCGGCGATGACCGGAATTTCGCGATCGGTCAGCGGCAGCTTGACCATCTTGCCGATCAGATGCGCATAACGCTCGTCTTCCGGGTGCACCATCACGGCCGTATCGCCGAGCATGGTTTCCGGGCGCGTGGTGGCGACCGTCAGGTGGCCGGAGCCATCGGCGAGCGGGTAGCGCAGATGCCAGAGGCTGCCGGCTTCTTCTTCGCTGGCGACTTCGAGGTCCGAAACGGCGGTGAGCAGCACCGGGTCCCAGTTCACGAGGCGCTTGCCGCGATAGATCAGGCCCTGTTCATAGAGGCGCACAAACACGTCGCGCACGGCGGCCGACATCTTGTCGTCCATCGTGAAGTATTCGCGCGACCAGTCGATCGACGCGCCCAGACGGCGCACCTGGCCCGTGATGGTCGAGCCCGACTGCTGCTTCCATTCCCACACGCGTTCGACGAACTTTTCGCGGCCGAGGTCGTGGCGCGAGATCTTCTGCGCGTCGAGCTGGCGCTCCACGACGATCTGCGTGGCGATGCCCGCGTGGTCGGTGCCCGGCACCCAGAGGGTGTTCTCGCCGAGCATGCGGTGATAGCGCGCGAGGCCGTCCATGATCGTCTGGTTGAACGCGTGCCCCATGTGCAGCGTGCCGGTGACGTTGGGCGGCGGCAACTGGATCGAGAAGTTCTTGCGGCCGGGCTCGAAGGTCGCGGCGGCGTAGCCTCGACGCTCCCATTCCGGGCCCCAGTGGGCCTCGATGGTCTGGGGCTCGAAGCTTTTCGCTAGCGTGCTGTCGCTCATGGGTGGAATCTGCCGAAAAAAGGATGCGGAAAACCTTCGATTATACGGGCTAGCGAAGGCTGTAGCGGCCCGCAGCCCGGTAGAGGGGGCCGCTGCGGCTGCGCGGCGGTCCTCGAATCGCGATTGCCGCCATCCTTCGCGAGGCGTTGCGGGCGCTTTTCAGGAGGCGCTTCAAGATTCAAGCGCGGGCAAGACCGCGAACGAGCCATGCCGGACGGTTCGGCATGGGCATTTATAATGGCGGTCTACTCTGGATTCCGCTGCCCCATGCCCGAACTGCTCGCCAATCTGAACCCCGAACAACACGCCGCCGTCACGCTGCCCAACGAACCGGCACTCATTCTGGCCGGGGCCGGCAGCGGCAAGACGCGCGTGCTGATCACGCGTATTGCGTGGCTGATCCAGCAAGGCCTCGCCTCGCCGATGACGATCCTCGCCGTGACCTTCACGAACAAGGCCGCGCGCGAAATGATGGGGCGTCTGCAGGCGATGATGCCCATCGACACGCGCGGCATGTGGATCGGCACCTTCCACGGCCTGTGCAACCGCATGCTGCGCGCGCATTACCGCGACGCCGGCCTGCCGCAGACCTTCCAGATTCTCGATACCTCCGACCAGCTTTCGGCCATCAAGCGTCTCATGAAGGGCCTGAACATCGACGACGAAAAATATCCGCCGAAGAACGTTCAGTACTTCATCAACAACGCGAAAGAGCAGGGTCTGCGCCCGAAGGACGTCGACGTCACCGACAACTTCAACCGCAAGTTCGTCGAGCTGTACGAAGCCTACGACCAGCAGTGCCATCGCGAAGGCGTGGTCGATTTCGCCGAACTGCTGCTGCGCTGTTACGAACTGCTCGCCTACAACCCGCCGCTGCGCGCGCACTATCAGGCGCGCTTTCGCGACATCCTCGTGGACGAGTTCCAGGACACCAACAAGCTCCAGTACGCCTGGCTCAAGCTGCTGGCGGGCGAGGGCAACGCGATCTTCGCAGTCGGCGACGACGACCAGTCGATCTACGCGTTCCGCGGTGCGAATGTCGGCAATATGCGCGATTTCGAGAACGAATTCCGCGTCAAGCACATGATCAAGCTCGAGCAGAACTACCGCTCGCATGGTCATATTCTCGATACCGCCAACCATCTGATCGCGCATAACTCGCGCCGTCTGGGCAAGAACCTGCGCACCGATGCCGGTCATGGCGAACCGGTGCGCGTCTACGAGGCGGCCACCGATTCGCAGGAAGCGGGTTTCATCGTCGAAGAGATTCGCGCGCTCATCAATCAGGGGCTCGCGCGTCACGAGATCGCCATTCTTTATCGCAGCAACGCGCAGTCGCGCACGATCGAGCACACGCTCGTCAACGGCGGCATTCCGTACAAGGTGTATGGCGGCCTGCGATTCTTCGAGCGTCAGGAAGTCAAGCACGCGCTGGCGTATCTGCGCCTGATCGACAACCCGAACGACGATACGGCGTTCGCGCGCGTGGTCAATTTCCCGGCGCGCGGCATCGGTGCGCGCTCGATCGAGCAACTGGCGGACGCGGCGCGTCTCTACAACTGCTCGATGGCCGCGGCGATTCCCTACGTCACGGGCAAGGCGGGCACGACGCTCGGTTCGTTCGCGAATCTGGTCGCGAAAATGCGCGCCGAAACCGCGCAGATGAGCCTGCCGGAAGCCGTCGAATACACCGTGCGGATGAGCGGTCTCGCCGAGTTCTATCAGGGCGAGCGCGAAGGCCAGGACCGCCTGGAGAATATGCAGGAACTCGTGAACGCCGCCACGGCGTTCGTCAGCGAAGCGGGTTACGGCATGGACACGCCGGCGCGTTCGATTCCGCTGCGCCCGGGCGCGTCGAACCTGCCCGAAATCGTGTCGCAGGACGGCGAGATCGAAGTGCTCGACGCGCCTTCGCTGATCGATCCCGCGCAGAACCCCGATGTCATGACGCCGCTCGCCGGTTTCCTCTCGCACGCTTCGCTCGAAGCGGGCGACAACCAGGCGCAGGCGGGCCAGGACGCGGTGCAACTGATGACGGTGCACGCGGCCAAGGGGCTGGAATTTTCGGCGGTATTCATCACCGGGCTGGAAGAAGGCCTGTTCCCGCACGAGAACAGCGCGATGGAAGCCGATGGTCTCGAAGAAGAACGCCGCCTGATGTACGTGGCGATCACCCGCGCGAAGGAGCGGCTCTATCTGTCGTTCGCGCAAAGCCGCCTGCTGCATGGCCAGACGCGCTACAACGTGCGTTCGCGCTTCTTCGACGAACTGCCGCAGGAAACGCTCAAGTGGCTCACGCCGAAGGTCGAGGCGGGCGCGCGCTGGGGCGGTCGCTCGGACAACGCCGGCTGGGGCCGCGACTGGTTCTCGCGCGGCGGCAATGGTGGCAATGGCGGTGGCGGTAACGGCGGCGGCTCGCGCGAACGCGACGCTTATGTGGCCGACAAAACCCCGCTGCCGAATTTCGCCAACGAGCAGCGCGCCGCCGAAGCGGGCTTCCGCGTGGGCCAGGACGTGTTCCACACGAAGTTCGGCGAAGGCAAGATCACGGCGCTCGAAGGCAGCGGCACCGACGCCAAGGCGCAGGTCCGCTTCAAACGCCACGGCGAGAAGTGGCTCGCGCTGGCGGTGGCGAAGCTGCAGGCCGTCGACTAAATAGCGCCGGATTGGCCGGATCAGCCAGATTAGCCGGCCCAAGCCAGCCAAATTCAAACGGGGAATCCAGACGATGACCAGCAACACCCGCCCGTTGGGCGTGCTCGCCGCCTTGCCGCAGGAACTCGGCGATCTGATCGCCGCCATGCAGGCCGAATCGGGCGTGCAGACGCGCACTTTCGGGCAGCGCGACTACCACCTCGGCACCGTGCATGGCGTAGCGTGCGTGGTCACGCTCGCGCGCGTCGGCAAGGTGGCGGCGGCCGCCACGGCCAGCGCGCTGATTCATGCATTCGACGTCGAAGCCATGGTGTTTACGGGCGTGGCGGGCGGCGTGGGCGAGAACGTGCATGTGGGCGATGTAGTGGTCGGCACGACGCTGCTGCAACACGACATGAACGCCGAACCGCTGTTTCCGCGCCACGAGATTCCGCTGCTCGGCCGTGCGCGCTTCGATGCCGATAGCGCGCTGGCCGCTGCGCTGGCGGCGGCCAGCGAGCGTTTCGTCGAAGAAGAGGGTGTGGCGCTGGCGGCGCGTTTCAAGACCGCGTTGCCGCGTCTGGAACATGCGCTGCCGCGCGTGCATCGCGGTCTGGTGATCAGCGGCGACCAGTTCGTGGCGAGCGCCGCCGCCGTGCGCGCACTGCGCGAGGCGCTGCCGGACGCGCTGGCGGTGGAAATGGAAGGCGCGGCCATCGCCCAGGTCTGCTACGAGTACGGCGTGCCGTGCGCGGTCGTGCGCACGATTTCCGATACCGCCGACGAGCACGCCAGCGCGTCGTTCTCGTCGTTCCTCACCGATATTGCCGGCACTTACTCCACCGGTATTCTTCGCCACTTTCTGGCCGCTTATGGTCGCTGATCTGGTCGCTGATCGAGGCCGCTGAATCGCGGTGCGGTAAAACGGCGCGCAGTCATTCCTTGCGCGCCGCCTGCACCGTCTCGCGAATCTGCTGGAGCGCCGACGCGTCTTCGATCGTCGGCAGATCGCCGGGCTCGCGTCCTTCGGCCAGCGCCGCAATCGCGCGGCGCAGCAGCTTGCCGGAGCGCGTCTTCGGCAACATCGACACGAAATGCACGCGCGCCGGCCGGCCAATCGCGCCAAGCTGGCGGTCCACGGTCGTGGCGATGGCGGCGGCGAGCCGGTCGGCGGCTTTCGGATCGGCGGCGGCCGAGGCGTCGCGCAGTACCACGAAAGCCAGCGCGGCCTGACCCTTCACCGCGTCGTTCACGCCCACCACGGCGACTTCCGCCACCGACGCATGCGATGAGATCGCTTCCTCGATCTCGCGCGTACCCAGCCGATGGCCCGCCACGTTGATGACATCGTCGGTGCGCCCGAGGATCGTCACGTAGCCGTTTTTGTCCTGCACGCCCCAGTCGAAAGTCGAATAGACCTGCTGGCCGGGCACGCTTTCCCAGTAGGTTTTCACGAAGCGCGCGTCGTCGCCCCAGACCGTCTGCATGCAACCCGGCGGCAGCGGATAACCGAGCGTGATGACGCCTTTCGTGCCGCTCGCGCAGGGCTCGCCGGTGTGCTCGTCGCGCAGCACGAGGTCGTAGCCGTAGCAGGGCACGCCGGGCGAGCCGGGCTTCTGCGGCAGCGCCTCCACGCCGCCCTGGATCGCCAGCATCGGCCAGCCGGTTTCGGTCTGCCAGTAGTTATCGACGACGGGTTTGCCGAGCGCATCCGAAATCCACGTCGCGGTGGGTTCGTCGAGCGGTTCGCCGGCGAGGAACAGCGTGCGCAGGCTCGACAGATCGGCGGAATGCAGCAGCGCCGGGTCCTGCTTCTTGAGCACGCGGATCGCCGTGGGCGCCGTGAACATCAGGTTGATCCGGTGCTGCTCGACGAGGCGCCACCAGATGCCGCCGTCCGGGCGCAGCGGCGTGCCTTCGTACATCACCGTGGTCATGCCCGCGAGCAGCGGCGCGTAGATGATGTAGCTATGGCCCACGACCCAGCCGATATCGGACGCCGTGAACATCGTGTCGCCCGCGCGGCCGCCGAAGATGTAGTCCATCGATGCCGCGAGCGCCACCGCATAGCCGCCGACGTCGCGCTGCACGCCTTTCGGCTTGCCGGTCGTGCCCGAGGTGTAAAGGATGTAGGACGGCGCGTTCGATTCTAGCCATTCGCAGGGCACCTGCGCGTCGTGGAACTGCGCGCGCAGCGGTTCGTAGTGCACCAGATACGGCGCCGAAAAACGCTCCGGCGCAAGCTGGCGGTCGATCAGCAGCACGTGCGGCGGGGCGTGTTCGGCGCGCGCCATGGCTTCGTCCACCAGCGGCGTGTAGTCGATCACCTTGCCGCCGCGCGCGCCTGCATCGGCGCTCACGAGCAGCACGGGTCTGGCGTCGTCGATACGCGCCGCGAGGCTGGGCGCCGCGAAGCCGCCGAACACCACCGAATGGATCGCGCCCAGCCGCGCGCAGGCCAGCATGGCGAACACGGCTTCGGGAATCATCGGCAGATAGATCAGCACGCGCTCGCCGCGCTTGACGCCCAGCGAGCGCATCACGGCGGCCATGCGGTTCACTTCGGCGTGCAGATCGGCGTAGGTGTAGCGGCGCTCGATGCCGGTTTCGGTCGAAACGTAGACCAGCGCGTTCTGCTGCGCGCGCGAGGCCAGATGGCGATCGACGGCGTTGAAACAGAGATTGGTGCGACCGCCCGTGAACCAGCGCGCAAAGGGCGGATTCGAGCGGTCGAGGACGCTGTCGAACGGCGTGTCCCAATGGATGCGCGCGGCTTCGCGACGCCAGAATGCTTCGGGGTTGTCGATCGACTCGCGGTGAAAATCGCGGTAACGCCTGACGTTCTGCATGACGTCCATCCTCCCGTGCCCGATCGCCGTTGTGGCCCGACCGGCCAGAACCGGCGCTAGAAAACCGAGGATAGTGCAGCGCAACGGCGGCGGGCAACGCGGGCGAACCCGCGTTCGAGGGTGTCTTCGATGGCGCGTGCCTGGGCGTGCGCGGCCGGGCCGTGACTCAGCGCCCCGCGCCTCGATCCTGATCGACGGCGCACGCCGCCGCGGCACCCGCGCGCGCCCGCGGACGCGGCTGCGCATGCCAGCGCCGCAGCCAGCGGCAGGCGATCGCGATGGCCGGATCGATCTGCGCGCTCACGGCGGGGCGCAGGCCCGTGCCGTAGTCGTCGTGGGCCAGCGGCTGCACGCCGATCAGCACCAGCTCGCGCGGATAGCGGCCCTTGAGCTGGGCGCAGGCGAGCACATCGGCGAAATCCATCTGATGCAGGCTGACCGGAGGCGTGCCCAGATGCTTCACGGCGTCGTCGTCTTCGCGCACGCAGAGCGTGCCCGGCGCGCAGCCGAAATCGGCGGCATTGAAGACGATCATGCGTTGCGCCGATTCCACCAGCGGCAGCAGCGCGCGGCCTTCGATGCCGCCGGCCACGAATTCGACGTGCGGCGCACATTGCCAGCCGGCCTTCATGCGCTCGATCGCACGCATGCCGAAGCCCGCATCGCCCCATTGCTGATTGCCGATACCCAGTACGACGATGCTGGGCGATGTCTGGACGCGTGCGCCGGTGTCTGTCGGCACACTCATGTAGCGGGCGAAGACATACGGAACGTGCTCTTAGAGAAAGCTCACGCGACTCCCTTGGCGAAGGACAGTAAAGTCAGAATACTCTTAGCTGTCGATGCTTTTTGTGTTGACGTGAGTCAATTTTGAGAACGGTTCGGCGCTTGGGCTAACCTTATTTTGCAAGCGTTGCTCATCGTCTGTCGGGCAATGCCTGGAATGTGCGAGAAAGTGTTCGCGCAAAGACAAAGGAGCGCCCGAAGGCGCTCCTTGATTGCTGCTCGTCGTCGGGCGAACCGGCCGGTCGTCCGATGCTCGTTGCGAGGGACTTACGCGCCCGGCTTGACCACCACCGTGCAGGTCGTGCCCGCCGAGAGAATCATGCCGTCCGGCACCTTGTCGATATGGATGCGCACCGGCACGCGCTGGGCCAGACGCACCCAGTTGAAGGTCGGGTTCACATCGGCGAGCAGTTCGCGGCTTTGCGGATTGTCGCGGTCGTAGATGCCGCGCGAGATGCTTTCCACGTGGCCTTCGAGCGTGCCGCCGCTCATCAGCTTGATGTCGGCCTTGTTGCCCACCTTCACGTGCGGCAGCTTGGTTTCCTCGAAGTAGCCGTAGACCCAGAACGAATGGCTGTCGACCACGGCGAGCTTGGCCTGGCCGGCGATCGCGTAGTCGCCCTTGAACACCTGCAGATTGGTGATGTAGCCGTCGACCGGCGAGATCACACGCGTGCGTTCGAGGTTGAGTTTGGCGGCGTCGAGTGCGGCGATGGCCTGCTGGTACTGCGCCTGCGCCGAATTCGCGGTGTGCGAGGCGTTTTCGCGGTTTTCCTGCGAGACCACGAGGCTGTCCATGTCGGCGCGGCGGCGGGCGTCGTCGAGCTTCATGGTCAGCTCGGCCTTGCGTGCGGCGACGGCCGCCTCGGCCTGCTCGACGGCGATCTGGTAGTGCGACGGGTCGATCTGCATCAGCAGGTCGCCCTTGTGCACCATCTGGTTGTCCTTCACAGGCAGATCGACCACGGCGCCGGAGACGTCGGGCGCGATGTTGACCACTTCGGCCCGCACGCGGCCGTCACGCGTCCACGGTTCGTCCATGTAGTGGACCCACAGCGCGCGGCCGACCAGGATGGCGACGACGAAGATGATGGCCGTCGCGATAAAGCCAATGATGTTTCGGATAGTCATGATTCTTTAGCCGGTTCAACGCCGGTTCAACGATAGACGGCAAGCCCGATCACGCAGCACACGACCACGAGCAGACTCACGCGGAACAGGGACGGGTGCCACACGATGCGGTACAGGCCGGTACGGGCCAGCACGGAATCGAGCACCCAGGTGATCGCCGCGCCCAGAATGAAGAGCAGGACGATCGCCGGAATGTAGGCGTCCAGAAACGCCACGTCACGAGGCATGGTTCGCTCCTTGCGTGTCGCCGGGGCGATTGCCCGACGGGTTATTCGTATCGGCACGCGTGGCATCGGCATAGGCCGCGAACGGCGACTGCGGATCGATGAGCGCGGTGCGCATGAAATGCAGATGGCTCAGGCAGCGCTGCAGCGGGTGCCGTTCCTCGCGCGGCGCGGCGTCGCGCAGCACGGCTTCGAGCACGCTTTGCGTCGTGGCGATGGCAGTGCTGGTCGCGGCGAGCGCTTCGGCATGGCGGCGCGCATCGGGGCGCTCGAACAGCGCGCTCATGCGCTTGAGCACCACGTTCGTTTGCTCGCGCCACGGCGCGTGCTGGGCAAAGCGCGGATGGGCGCCGGTTTGCGTCGTCATCGCCGCCAGTTCTTCGCGCAGATCGAGCGCGGCATTGCCGATTTCGAGCGTCGAGAACATCCAGCGCAGCGTGTCCTGGCGGAACGCCTGATCGCTGCCTGCAATCGCGTTGAGCTGGAACATCAGATCGCGCGCGCCGCTTTCGAAGCGGTTGCGCAGACCCGCTACGCCTGGTCTGCCCGGCATGCCCGGCAGACCTTGCAGACGCGCACGGCATGCGTGCACGGCCTGGCCGCGCAGATTGGCGAGCAGACGGTTGCGCAGCCAGCGCGTCGAAGGCGGCAGTAGCACCGCGAAGGCGGCCGCCGAAACGATCTGCGAGACCACCAGCGCGAGCGCGTCGTTGATATAGCCGCTCGGGTTGTACTGCACCACGTTGTCCGGACCTGCGAGGAAGCACAGGAAGATGCAGTAGCCCACGCCGTAGCCCGCGTAGGCCGGGCGCGTCGTCAGGAAGGTGCCGAAGGCCAGCGCCGGCGCGAGCGCGACGCACAGCATCGGGAAGCCGTCGATGTGCGGGAACACGCCAAACGTCAGCACCATGCCGACGATCGCCGCGAGCATCGTGCCGACCGCCATCTGGTTCGCCATGCGCGTCGGTTGCGGCGAGGCCGATGCGAGCGCACAGGTCGCCGCGGCGTTGAGCACGAGGTTGGTGCCGCTCGGCCAGGCCGTGGCGATCCAGAACGCGCCCAGCAGTCCCATGACGATCGCGGCGCGCATGCCGTGCACGCTGGCCGCGAACAGATTGGTCCGGGGCATGTAGCGCGCGATCCATTTCTCGCGCGAATGCGTGTCGACGGCGAGCGAGGCGTAGGTCGCCGTGTACTCGTTCATCTCGTGCACGAAGCGGTAGAACAGTTCCGTCGCGGTGTCGAAGTCGAGCAGGGCGGCGGCTTTTTCGGCGTCGTCCAGCGTGGCTTCGAGCTGCGTACGCGTTTCGCGCACGCGCCTGGGCAACGCCGCGCGGTACTGCGAAAGCTGCGCGGACGCCTGGGTCGCATCGGCGGCCGTGAGCACGCGCTCGCCAGCGATCTCGAACAGCGGCGCGATCTCGTGGAAATACGGCTCCAGCGCGGCCACCGTGGCGCTCGAGCCTTCGCCGCGCAGACGGTTCATCAGCTGATGCAGCGCGTGAAAGCGCGTCGATGCCGCCATGAATTCGGTGTTCAGGCGCGCAAGACGGCCCGAGCGCATGCGCGAATCCGGCGACTCGAACACGGCATTGCTGCGGCTCGCCTCGAAGCCGACGATATCGGCCACGAAACGCGCGTTGGTCGCTTCGATCTGCGAACGATCGACGCGTCCCGCGAGCGACGCCGACACGTAATCGACAAACGACGAAAAGCGGCGGCGCACCGTCGAGCGCAGCAACTCGCCCGTGTACTGCGGAAACACCACGGCGCTCACGACGCCCGAAGCCAGAATGCCGAGCGAGATTTCGGCCACGCGCGTCATCGCCGACATGAACGCGCCGTCGGGATGCTGCGAGGCCGGAATGCCGATCAACGCGGCCGTGTAGCCCGCGAGCACGAAGCCATACGAGCGGAAGTTGCGGTTACGCGCCGCGCCCGCCGTGCAGATGCCGACCCACAGCGCCGTGCTGGCGATGAAGAGTTCGGGCTGCTGCGCGAACAGGCCGATCAGCGCGAGCATCACGACGAGGCCGATCAGCGTGCCGCAAAGCCGGTAGAAACTCTTGGCGAACACCGGGCCGCTTTGCGGCTGCATGACGATGAACACCGTCGTCATGGCGGTGCGCGGCGAGGGCAGTTCGAGCTTCATCGCAATACCGAGCGCGATCAGCGCGGCGGCGATGGTCTTGAAGAGATAGAGCCAGACGAGGCCGTCGGTGCGAGCCCAGTCGGCGAACGCTTTCAGAAAGCGCTGGCCGTCCGGCTGCGTGGAGGAAGAGGACGCTTGCATCGTCGCCTGCCTCAGTGCGCGCTGCCTGGCGCGCCGGCGTCGTCAGCCGACGAATGCGGCGCGAGCAGCGCGGCCGGTGCGAGCGGCACGGCGCGCGTCTTCTTGCCGTGCGCGGGCAACTGTTCGGCGGCCGTGGGGCTCGCCACGGCCGGATCGGCCGCGGTATCGGCTCCCGCAGCGATCGTGCCGCCGCCCAGCGCCGCCACCAGCGTGGCATGCGCGGTCAGACGCGCCGCCTGGATGCGCGCGACGCCTTCTTGCGCACGCAGCAACTGCGTCTGCGCGATCAGCACATTGAGATAGTCGGTCAGACCGCGGCGATAGCCTTCCTGCGACAGATCGTAGTTGCGCTGCGCGGCCGCCACCGAGCGATGCGCGTCGTCTTCCTGCGTCGCGAGCGAGCGCATGCGCACGACCTGATCGGCGATTTCCTTGAGCGCGGTCACGATCGTCTGGTTGTACTGCTCCACGGCGATGTCGTAAGTGGCCGACTGCGCGCCGAGTTGCGAGCGCAGACGTCCGCCGTCGAAGATCGGCAGCGACAGGGCGGGGCCGCCCGCATAACTGCCGCTCATCGACTTCAGGAACTGGAACATCGGGCCGGCCGCCGCATAACCGCCCATCGACACGAGCAGGTTGATGTTCGGATAGAAGTCGGCCTTGGCCACGTCGATGCCGCGCGCCTGCGCGGCCACGGTCCAGCGCGCCGCGACGATGTCCGGGCGATGGCCGATGAGTTCGGCCGGCAGCGCCGAGGGCAGACCCGCCGGTGCGCCCAGCGCCAGCGCCGGGCGCTGGATCGTTTCACCCGCGCCGGGACCCTTGCCCGCGAGCGCGGCAAGCTGGTTCTTGCCCAGCGCGATGGCTTCTTCGAGCGAATCGATCTGGCGCTCGTACTCGGGCAGCGGCGTTTCGGCCTGGCTGACTTCGAGCTGCGTGCCGATGCCGCCCTTCAGACGGCGCTGCGCGAGCGCGAGCACTTTCTGCTGTTCGGCGAGCGTCTGCTTGGCGATATCGAGCAGCGCGTAGTTCATCGACATATCGATGTACGCGCGCGTGACGTTCACTTCGAGTTCGAGCTGCGCGGCGCGGGCATCGGCGGCCGTGGCGTGCGCCACGTCGAGCGCGCGCTCGGCATTGTTCTTGTCCTGGCCCCAGAGATCGAGGTGATAGGACAGGCCGAGCGTGGCGGTGTTGTTCCACGAATTCGAGTTGGCGAGTGAGCCCGGTCCGTAATAGATATTGTCGGACCAATGCTGGCGCTGGATGGACATGCTGCCGTTGATCTGCGGCAGCAGGCCGGCTTCGGCCACGCCCGCCATCGAGCGCGCTTCGCGCACGCGTGCCTGCGCGGCCGCGAGCGACGGATTGCCCGAGATCGAGGCTTCGATCCAGCTATTGAGCTGCGGGTCGTTGTAGGCGCGCCACCAGTCGGCGGCGGGCCATTTTGCGTCGGTGTTGGCGGCGCGGATCGCCGATCCGGCGTCCAGTTCGCTCGCGTCGACGTGCTTCGCTTGAGGGGCGATTCCCCCGGTACTGGCGCATCCCGCGATTATCAACGAGAACGTAAGAACCGCGGCTACGGCTAGTCCTTTCGGTACCGGAGACTGCACGATTTACTCCCTTAACGGCTATAGATTGATGTGCGTCATTATATTTTTTGACCGATTGGCGAATAACCGGTAAAGATGCAAGGCATTCTTACGCGTTATGAGATAATTGATATTACAAAACGTGCAACAATTCGTCCGTCAGATAGAGGATAGGTATGGATACGCTTCAAAACATGCGGGTATTCGTCCGGGTGGTGGAAGCCGGCAGCTTCACGGGCGCCGCCCAGCACCTGAATACGACCACGGCTTATGCGTCGCGCGCGGTCTCCGACCTGGAGGCTCACCTGCGCACGCGTCTTCTGAACCGCACGACGCGCCGCATCGCGCTCACCGAAGCCGGCGAGCGTTATCTGCAGCGTTGCGAGCAGATCCTGGCCTACGTGGATCAGGCGGAAGCCGAAGCCGGCGACGCGCATGCGCGCCCGTCGGGCAAGCTCAAGGTTCACGCGATGACGAGTTTCGGCCAGCACTATGTCGTGCCGGCGGTGGGGCAGTATCAGCAGTTGTATCCCGATGTGCATGTCGAACTGACGCTCGCGCAGCGCATGCCGGATCTGCTCGACGAGGGTTATGACGTGGCGCTCGTGCTGGCCACCGATCTGCCGGATTCGGGTTTCGTGTCGCAGCGGCTGACCAGCGCGTTCAGCATCGCCTGCGCGTCGCCGGCCTATCTGGAGCGCCATGGCGTGCCGCAGACGCCGCACGACCTCGTCAATCACCGTTGCCTGCAACTGGTGACGCCGGTGTTTCCGTCGTCGCAATGGCAGTTCACCGGGCCGCAGGGCGTCGAGACCATCGATCTCGGGCCGGCTACCTTCCAGGTGAACGTGGCCGAAGCGATGGCCGTGGGCGTGCGCGAAGGCATGGGCGTGGGCCTGCTGCCGATCTATTCGGCGATCAGCGGGCTGCGCAGCGGCGAACTCGTGTGGATTCTGCCCGAGTACCGCTCGCAGGAAATGACGGTGTTCGCGATGTATCCGTCGCGTCAGTATCTGGATGCGAAGATCCGCACGTGGGTCGAGTTGCTGCGCGAGAAGTTGCCTGCGACGCTCGCGGAAGACCAGACGGAACTGCGCCGCTTCGCTCGCACGTAATTCACGTAGTGCGCGTAATGCGTGGCTCGGTCAGGCCGGAAAGGCTGGGGGAAGGGCGTTTGGACGTGTGCTTGCGAGCCGCGCTGTGACAGGCTGTTACAGCTACGCGTTCTCGCAACACTTCTTAACGCACACGCGGGCGGCGGCTTGATAAGGTAGCGGAACTGAAACGTCAATTCGCCTGAACCCGAGGATTTCCATGGATACGCATCTGATGATCGGCATCGCCGTGATGATGAGCCTGATCGGCATCGCCGCATCGCGCGACCTTCTGCGCATGCGCCGCGCCCAGCTTCAGCCGGTCACGCTGCGCGTGCAGCGCCCGATCGACCGTTCGCGCGACCTGCGCTGAGTGTTCGCCGGGTGAGACGAGCGGGTGCGCGCAAGTCGCTGCACCGCTCGTCGCGCGGCTGAGTCTGCGGGCTGAGTCTGCGCTGAGTCTGCGTTAAATACGCCTCAAATCTCCACCACCTTGTCCCACGCAAACGCCGGATTCTCCGGCAGACCGCTGCGCCGGTCGCGATAGCCGCGCGGATTGCACACTACGCGCGTGCCGTTCACGGTGTAATCGAAGCAGGTATGCGTGTGGCCATGTATCCAGAGCGCCGCAGGCGCGCCCACCAGCGCGCCCAGGTCGCTCACGAATCCCGCCGATACCGGATCGTTCGCATAGCGCGCCGCCAGGCTTAGCCGATGCGGCGCGTGGTGCGTCACCACGATCGTCTTGCCCGCGAAGGGCTTCGCCAGTTCCGCCTCCAGCCATGCGCGCGCCTGCGCGTGCAGCGCCAGCGAATCTGCGGGCGTGAAGTCGCGCGCACCGCCATCGACGCTGGCCGGCCAGGACAGCTGGATCAATCCCTTGAAATCGAGCATCACGCGCAGGGCCGCCGCGATGGCGGCTTCGCGCGCGGCGTCATCCGCGCCGAACAGTTCGAAATCCGCCCACAGCGTCGTGCCGAGCACGCGAAAGCGCTGCGCCGGATCGACATACACGGCGTTGTTCAGGAAGTGCACGTTATCGAGCGAGGCGGCGGCGTCGCGCATCGCCGCCTCCAGCGCGCCGAGTTCGCTGTCGTAATACTCGTGATTGCCCGGCACGTAGATCACGGGCACCTGCGGATCGAAGGTTTCCGCCGCCCAGCGCAGGCCGAGCCCGTGATTGTGGATGTCGCCCGCGAGCACGACGAGATCGGCGTCGGCGTGCGCAATCAGGTTGGGCTCGTCATGTTCCAGATGCAGATCGGACAGCACGCGGATCTTCACGTCGTCGCCTCCTGGCGGTTTATCGGATGACCTTGCCGGGGTTCATCAGATTGAGCGGATCGAGCGCCGTCTTGATGGCGCGCATCATCGACAGTTCGACTTCGCTCTTGTAATGCGCGTTTTCCTCGACCTTCAACTGGCCAAGCCCGTGTTCCGCACTGATCGTGCCGCGATGGCGCGCGACGCTGTCGTAGACGATGCGGTTCAGGGTCTTTTCGTTGTCGGCGAGGAACTGCTTCGGGTCGCCGCCTTCGGGCGCCTGCACGTTGTAGTGCAGATTGCCGTCGCCCAGATGGCCGAACGTCACCATGCGCGCGCCCGGCACCACGCGCGCGATTTCCGCGCCGGTTTCCTCGATGAAATGGCCGATGCGCGAAATCGGCACGCCGATGTCGTGCTTCACATTCAGCCCTTCCTGCGCCTGCGCGAGCGGAATATGTTCGCGGATATTCCAGAACGCCTGCGATTGCGCGAGGCTTTCCGCCACCACCGCATCTTCCACCAGACCCTGTTCGAGCGCCGCTTCCATTAGCCGCTCGAAGAGGGCGCGGCCGTGTTCTTCGCTTTCGTTATCGGACAATTCGAGCAGCACGACTTGCGCGTGACGCTCGGCGAACGGGTAGCGCAGTTGCGGGAAATGGCGGCCCACGAGCTGCATGCAGAAGTCCGACATCAACTCGAAGCCGGTGAGCAGCGGACCTGCGTAGCGCTGCGCGAGCGACAGAAAATCGAGCGCAGCGTGCGCCGAGCCGAGCGCCGCCAGTGCCGTCACGCTCGCGGCCGGTTGCGGGTGCAGCTTCATCACCGCGGCCGTGATGATGCCGAGCGTGCCTTCCGCGCCGATAAACAGATCGCGCAGGTCGTAGCCGGTGTTGTCCTTGCGCAGCCCGCGCAGGCCGTCCCAGAGTTCGCCCTGCGGCGTGACGACTTCGAGGCCCAGGCACAACTCGCGCGCGTTGCCGTAGCGCAGCACACCGGTGCCGCCCGCGTTGGTCGACAGATTGCCGCCGATCGTGCAACTGCCTTCGGCGGCCAGCGAAAGCGGGAACAGACGGCCGGCATCGGCGGCGCGCGCCTGCACTTCGGCGAGGATCACGCCGGCTTCGACGGTGATCGTATTGTTATGGGCATCGATTTCGCGCACGCGGTTCAGGCGGCGCAGGCTCAGCACGGCTTGCTGGCCGCTCGCGTCGGGCGTCGCGCCGCCTGCGAGGCCGGTGTTGCCGCCTTGCGGCACGAGCGCGACGCGATGCGCGTGCGCGAGTTTGACGACAGCGGCGGTTTCCTCGGCGCTGGCCGGGCAGAGCACGGCGAAGGCGGCGCCCTGATAGCGCTTGCGCCAGTCGGCGAGATAGGGCGCGGTGTCGTGGGCGTCGGTCAGTACGTGCTGCGCGCCGATGGCGGCGGCGCAGGCGTCGAGGAAGGCTTGGGGGGAAGTTTGGGTCATGGCTCAGTGGGGTGATTCCGGTGCCGTGGCGATGTGAGGCGCGCTGAGCGGCACACGGAATGCGGCGGCGGTTGGCCGGCAGTGCTGGCTAAAGGCTTAGTGTGACACGCTCGCGTGCCGATGCGTCGCTCGCCCGGGCAGAAGTCTACGCGGTGGCGCGTTTCGCGCGCCGCGCGGCGCGCTTGAACGGCGCGACGTAGGCCAGCGCGCAGCCGAAGAACGCGAGCGACAGCCCGACCTCGATCCAGCCGAGCAGATCGCCCGGCGCGGGATCGGTCATGCCGCGCACGATGCCTTCGGCGAAATAGAGCAGCACCAGCATCGACGCCCATTGCAGCGTATACAGGCGCCGACGGAACACGCCGGGCAGCGCAGCCGCAAGCGGCAAGGCCTTGAGTACGAGTGCGCTGCCGCCGGGGCGCAGCGGCGCAATGCGCCACTCCCAGGCGAGACACAGCGCAGTGAGCGCGGCCAGCACGACGAAGGCGCCGAGCGCCGCGAACTTGCGTGTAGCGACGGGTGCGGGCGATGCTTCTGTCAGAGCACGCTCGCGCCGTGAGTTTTGCGATGACGGTAAAGTGCGCGGCTGCGCGTCGCCAGCCGCTGGTGTAACAGGCGGCCCGTCCGACGTGTGAGGCGCGCTTGCGGCGTTCACGCCATCTGCATTGCCTTCTGATTCGAACGGGCGTTGACTCATGGACGTTCGCCTTGTGCGAGTGAGAGCGAGGCCCGCGCGAGGCGCGCCCCGAGCGCGACGGCCAGCGCCTTTTCATCGGCGGAGAGGCCGTGGCTGCGGCCGTCGGCGCGGGCGTGATGCGAGGCGCCGTAAGGCGTGCCGCCGCCATCCGTCGACGAAAGCGCGCTTTCGGTGTACGGAATGCCCACGAGCAGCATGCCGTGGTGCAGGAGCGGCAGCATCATCGAAAGCAGCGTGCTTTCCTGGCCGCCGTGCAGGCTGCCGGTGGACGTGAACACGCAGCCGGGTTTGCCGGCGAGCGCGCCTGCGAGCCACTGCGGCGTGGTGCCGTCGAGGAAGTATTTGAGCGGCGCGGCCATATTGCCGAAGCGGGTGGGCGAGCCGAGCGCGAGTCCCGCGCATTCTTCGAGGTCGCGCAGTTCGGCGTAGGGCGGGCCGTCGTCGGGAATGTCGGGCGCGGTGGCTTCGCAGACCGCGGATACGGGCGGCACCGTGCGAATGCGCGCTTCGGCGCCAGGCACGCTGTCGATGCCCTGGGCGATGGCGCGCGCAAGTTCGCGGGTGGCGCCATGGCGGCTGTAATAGAGCACAAGAATCGGTTTCATCGGGCCTCGTCGGTGGACGGGATATTATAGGGGCTGGGTTCGCCGCGGGTTTCCCGGCGGTTTCCAGACGAAGCGCGGCGCTGGCTGGGGAAGGCTGGACAATGGATGTGTTGTCGAGAGTACGAATCGATCTGGATATCGTGAAACGCCTCGCGCGTTTCGCGGCGCGGCGTAGCCGCGAAGACCGCATTCCGCAAGTGGCGGGCAGTCTCACTTTTACGACCATGCTGGCGATCGTGCCGCTGGCGACCGTGGCGTTCGCGCTCTTTACCGCGTTCCCCATCTTCTCGTCGTTCCAGAACTCGCTGCAGGGTTTTCTCGCCGAGCACCTGATGCCGGCGCAGATCAACAGTCAGATCTTCCTGTACCTGAACCAGTTCGCGTCGAAGGCCAAGGGCCTGACGACGATGGGCATGATCGTGCTGTTCGTCACCTCGGTCATGACGATGATGACGGTCGAATCGGCATTCAACGTGATCTGGCGCGTGCGCAAGGCGCGGCCGTTCGCCCAGCGCGTGCTGGTGTACTGGGCGATTCTCACGCTCGGGCCGATCCTGATCGGCGTGAGTCTGTCGATTTCGTCGTATCTCTTTACGCGTTCGCTGGCGCTCGCCACCGAGCAGCATGTTTCGATGCTGTTCGACTGGATGCTGATGGGCGCCTCGCTGCCGCTGACCGCGCTGGCCTTCACGATGCTCTACGTCTATCTGCCGAATTGCCGCGTGGAATGGCGTGACGCGCTGATCGGCGGAATTGCCTCGGCTATCGCGTTCGAACTGGCCAAGCGCGGTTTCGGCTATTACGTGCGGCGCATTCCCACTTACACGGCGGTTTATGGCGCCTTCGCCGCCGCGCCGATGTTTCTGCTCTGGATGTACCTGAGCTGGTTCATCACGCTGGTGGGGGCGATGATCACGTCGGCGCTGCCGGAGATCCGCACGGGGCGCTTCAATCGTCCGCGTTTCCCGGGCAGCGATCTGCTCGACGCGCTCGAACTGCTGGCCGGTCTCGCCGAAACGCGCGACGCGGGCAGTCCTGGCCTGAGCGCCGAACAGATCGCACAACTGCTGCGGCGCGATCTGGCAACCGTGACGCGGCTGGTGAACGACCTCGAAGAAGACGAACTGATTGCGCGGCTCGAAAAAGACGGCGTGAAAGCGCATTACGTGCTGATCGCCAATCCGGCGCGCATTTCGGTGGAGCGCATTTACGCGCGATTCGTGATCGACCGGAAGGAACTGGCGTATCAGCTCAAATCGAGCGATATCGATGCCGGAATGCTGCTGGCGGCGCTGGAGAACGACAAGTTGTCGGTTTCGCTGGCCTCGCTGCTGGCGGCGCGCCGCGAACTGGCGCGCATGGCCGAGGCAAGCGGTCAGCCGCCGGCGTTGCCGCACCCGGCGGCGTGACGTTTGCCGCTGACTGCCCGGCGCGCCGCTGGATGCGCACTCGCGGGCGTTAGGGCGTTACAACGAGATTTTGCCCCGACAGATATCCGAAAACATGACCCAGTCGCCCATCAGGCTGTAAATGGGGTGACGGAAGGTGGCAGGGCGATTCTTCTCGAACATGAAGTGACCGATCCAGGCAAAGCCGTAGCCGCAGATCACGGCGAGCGGCAGCCAGAGCCACATGCCCGTGGCGATCGCCATGGCAATGCAGCCGATCACACCCAGCGAGCCGATAAAGTGCAGCCGCCGCGACACGAGGTTGCTGTGTTCGCTCAGATAGAACGGATAAAACTCCGCGAAATTCGCGAAGTGTTGATGTTCGGTGTGGGTGGCGTGGGCCATGTCTCCTCCTTGTAGTCAATCTACGGTGAGGACAAGAACGCTTGTGCAAACGGCTCGCAAAAGCCAATCCTGAACAGCCCATTCTCTTGCGAATCGCACGACCGTGCAAGCCGGGGAAAGCCACGAAATCGACGCACGCGGCGGCCCGGTTGGCGCGATTCGCAGCGCATTTTTACGGCCCGCCCTGGGTCGATCAGCCGTTGCCCGCGCGCGATGTTCGCGCGGCAAATTCATGGAGCGCGTCCAGCGTGGCGTCGGGCTGTTCCGTCATCAGCGCGTGGCCTGCATCGAGCGTAACCGTATCGACGACATTACCCGACTGCCGGAGCGCCTGCGCGATGTCATGCGTCGCGCGCGGCGGCGTCATGAGATCGCGTTTGCCGACGATCAGGCGCACCGGGCAGGCCACTTTCGCCGCGCTCGTCAGACCGTCTGCATAGGCGTTGCAGGCGGAAAAATCGGTGTGAAAGAGTTGCGGCTCGCCGTTGATGGAGACGCGCTCCATCAGACGCCGGTTCATGCCGCGCAGCCAGAAACCAGGGCCGGGACTCGACGGTTTGGCCGCGAGCGTCGAATGCGACCAGGCGTTGACGAGTTCGATCGCCTCGGACTCGCGCTCGCGGGCCGATTCGAGCAGGGCGGGCGAAACCGTCATCGGATAGGCCGTGGCGAGCAGGCCGATCGCCCGCGCGCGCGCGGGATAGCGCGCCGCAAATTCAAGCGCGACGAGCGAACCCATGCTGTGCCCGGCCACGAACGCCTTTTCCACCTTGAGCGCCGCGAGCAGCGAATCCAGCCAGTCGGCCAGCGCGCCGATGCTCGTGAGCGCAGGCCCCGCGCTGCGCATATGGCCTGGCAGATCGACGGCCAGCACGCTGAAGCCGTGATGCGCGAAATAGCGTGTCTGAAGTCCCCAGACGCTGTGATCGTGCTGCGCGCCATGCACGAACACGGCCACGGGCAGCGCAGGATCGAACGCGCGGCCGCCGGTGTAGGCGTAGACGCTTTTGCCATCGACATCGACGATCATGACGCCTCCTTGCCTGCCGCGGTCGCGGCCGTCGCCCTGGGCGCGGCGCTGCCTTTCTGCGAGGCCTTGAGTGCGCGTTTGAGGTCGTCGATCAGATCGTCGGGATCTTCGAGGCCGATCGAAAGACGGATTGTGCCCGCGCCAATGCCCGCGGCCTCGAGCGCGGCTTCGTCCATGCGGAAGTGCGTGGTGGAGGCGGGGTGGATCACCAGCGAGCGCGCGTCGCCCACATTGGCGAGATGCGAAAACAGCGAGAGCGATTCGATAAAGCGCTTGCCTGCCTCGCGGCCGCCCGCGAGATCGAAGCTGAAAACGGCGCCCGCGCCGCGTGGCAGCAGGCGCTGGGCGAGTGCGTAGTCGCGGTGGTTCTCCAGTTCCGGGTAGGCGACGGCATCCACGGCATCCTGTGCAGTGAGAAATTCGACGATACGCCGCGTGTTCGACACATGACGTTCCATGCGCAGCGGCAACGTTTCGATGCCTTGCAGCAGTTGCCAGGCGGCCTGCGGATGCAGACAGGCGCCGAAGTCGCGCAGACCTTCGCGGCGCGCGCGCAGCAGAAAGGGCGCGACGCTGCTTTCCTCGCTGAACACCATGCCGTGAAAGCCCGCATAGGGCTGCGTGAACTCTGGAAATTGTCCCGATGCCTCGAAATCGAAGCTGCCGCCATCGACCAGCACACCGCCGATGGTCGTGCCGTGCCCGCCCAGGAACTTGGTGGCCGAGTGGTAGACGAAATCCGCGCCATGCTCGAAAGGCCGCAGCAGATACGGCGTGGTGAACGTCGAATCGACCAGCAGCGGCACGCGATGTTCATGGGCGATCTGCGCGACAGCGGCGATGTCGAGCACATCGAGCCCAGGATTGCCGAGCGTTTCGCCGAACAGCAGGCGCGTATTCGGGCGCACCGCTGCGCGCCAGGCGTCGAGGTCGCCGGGTTTCACGAAGGTGGTTTCGATGCCGAAGCGGCGCAACGTGTAGTTGAGCAGGTTGTGCGAGCCGCCATAGAGCGCAGCCGACGCGACGATATGCGCGCCCGCGCCCATCAGCGTGGCGATGGCCAGATGCAGCGCGGCCTGCCCGCTGGCGGTGCCGATCGCGCCCACGCCGCCTTCGAGCGCGGCGACCCGCTCTTCGAACACCGCCACTGTGGGGTTCGAGATGCGCGAGTACACATGCCCCGCGCGTTCCAGATTGAAGAGCGCGGCGGCGTGGTCGGTGTCGCGAAACGAGAACGACGTGGTCTGATAGATCGGCGTCGCGCGGGCGCCGGTGGCGGGATCGGGCGCGGCGCCGGCATGCAGCGCGAGCGTGTCGAAACGAGGATCGGACATTCTGGCAGCACAGCCGGCGCGAACCGGCGACGGGTGAAAGGTGCTGGCATCGTAACACCGGGCATGCGCCCTAAAAACACGTCGCAGCCATCGCCGAAGTCCAGCGCGGCGGCCGCAAACCCTTGCGTGGCGGGCTTGAGCGGGCGCAGTGCCCTGGCCGTCAGGTATAACCCGAATAGCCGATGCCGCGCCTGGCAAACCGTGCAGATTCCGGCGTTTGCTTGCGCCGGCAAGGCGTTTTAGGGCCCGGTTACGCCGTTTGGCCCGTTTTCCTGCGCCTTTTCTTTTGGCGGCCTTTCCGCTAGGATCGAAAACAGGTAGGCATCTTTCAGCATCTCCCCCCGATTAACCCTCTGCACGGGACCAGCGCCGGGCGCTCGAGCGCCAGCTTTGGTCGATACAGGAGACACATCATGCGCGTGAGCGACATTCTCAAGGTCAAGGGCAATACGCTCTACACCGTCACGCCCGACACGTCGCTGCACGACGCAGTGAACACCATGGCCGAGCACGACATCGGCTCGCTCGTCGTCATGGAATACGGCGATCTCGTGGGCATGCTCACGTTCCGCGAGATCATTCTCACGCTGCGCACCAACGGCGGCAGTGTGGGCACCACGACGATCCGCAAGGTCATGGACGACCATCCCATCACCTGCACGCCGGAAACCGAAGTAGACGAAGTGCGCCGCATGATGCTCGAGCATCACGTGCGCTATCTGCCGGTCATGGAAAGCCGCTCGCTGATGGGCGTGATCTCGTTCTACGACGTCGCGAAGGCGGTCGTGGAAGCGCAGGGCTTCGAAAACAAGCTGCTCAAGGCGTATATCCGCGACTGGCCCGAAGAAGAGCGTCATTCGGCGACCTGATCGCCGTCGTCAGGGCAGGCTGGTTTCAGAGGCCGCCTCAAAGAATCAGCATGAGAAAAGCGCGCGTCAGGCGCGCTTTTTCACGTCTGCCGAACGATCCCGACCGCATAAATCACAACGCGATGAACGATAGACCGATGCCCGCCGCGCAGACGGCGCCCGTGGAGGAGACCGCCCACGCCTCGCAGTTCGAGTTGCTGCGCCAGCGGCGTTTCGCGCCGTTTTTCTGGACGCAGTTCCTCGGCGCGATGAACGACAACGTCTTCAAGATCGGCTTCACGTCGCTGGTGACCTATCAGGCATCGCGTTTTTCGGGCGTCGATCCGAAGACCGTCGCGTTCCTGATTTCGGCGATTTTCATCGTGCCGTTCGTGTTGCTCTCGGCGACCTCGGGGCAGATCGCCGATAAGTACGACAAGGCCGTCCTCACGCGCTGGGTCAAGACCTTCGAAATTGCGGTGATGCTGGTTGGCGCAGCGGGTTTCTGGATGCACAGCGCGCCGCTGCTCTATCTGTGCACCTTCCTGATGGGGGTGCATTCGACGGTGTTCGGGCCGATCAAGTACGCGTATCTGCCGCAGAAGCTCAACAATGACGAACTGGTCGGCGGCAACGGCCTGGTGGAAATGGGCACCTTCGTCGCGATTCTGATCGGCACCATCATGGGCGGCATCGCGGCGGGGATCGGCGCGGGCGAGGCGTCGGTGACAGCAGCGGCAACGGCAGCGGCCGGCACGCCGGTGGGCGCCTGGTGGCTCGGCGGGCTGTGTATCGTGATCGCGCTGATCGGCCGGGTGGCCAGCGGGTTCGTGCCGCCGTGTCCATCGTCGCAGCCCGCGCTGCGCATCAACTGGAATCCGTTCACCGAGACCTGGCGCAATCTGCGCCTCGCGCACGGCAACCGCACGGTGTTCCTGAGCCTGCTTGGCATTTCGTGGCTCTGGTTCGTGGGCGCGACCTTTCTCGCTTCGTTCTTCAATTTCGCGAAAGACGTGCTGTCGGCCGATCCCGATGTCGTGACGCTGCTGCTGGCGATGTTCTCGCTCGGCATCGGTTTCGGCTCGATGATGTGCGAAAAGCTCTCGCGCCGGCGTATCGAAATCGGCCTCGTGCCGCTCGGTTCGATCGGCATGAGTGTGTTCGGCATCGACCTTTTTTTCGCGAGCCACGCGCTGCCTGCCGCGCCGCATCTGCTGTCGGTGGGCGAATTCATCGGCACCTTCGCGCACTGGCGCGTGCTGGCCGATCTGTTCCTGCTGGCGATGTTCGGCGGTTTCTACAGCGTGCCGCTCTACGCGCTGATCCAGAGTCGAAGCGCGCCGAGCCATCGCGCACGCATCATCGCCGCCAATAACATCCTCAATTCGCTGTTCATGATTGCTTCGGCGCTGATGGCGATGGGACTCTCGGCGGCGGGCGTGGGCGTGCCGGGCATCTTTCTCACGACGGCGCTGCTCAATATCGTCGTGGCGGCCTACATCTACACGTTGGTGCCCGAGTTCCTGCTGCGCTTCGTGGCCTGGGTGCTCGTGCATACGGTCTATCGCGTGCGTCTGGTGAACGCCGCGCGCATTCCCGCCGAAGGCCCGGCGGTGCTGGTCTGCAACCACGTGAGTTTCGTCGATGCCGTGGTCATCATGGCCGAAAGCCCGCGGCCGATCCGCTTCGTGATGGATCACCAGATTTTCCGCTCGCCCCTGCTCGGCTGGATGTTCCGGCACGCGAAGGCGATTCCGATCGCGCCCGCGCACCAGGACGCCGCGCTGCTGGCAGCCGCTTACGATGCCTGCGCCGCCGCGCTGGCCGAGGGCGAACTGGTCTGCATCTTCCCCGAAGGCAAGATCACGCGCGACGGCGAGATGAATCCGTTCCGCCATGGCGTGACCGAAATTCTCAAGCGCCACCCGGCGCCCGTCGTGCCGATGGCGCTGCGCGGCCTGTGGGGCAGCATGTTCTCGCGGCATGCGGCTTCGGGGCAGGATCGGCCGGTGCGGCGCGGCATCACGAGCCGGCTGACGCTGGCGGTGGGAGAGCCTGTCGCGCCCGAAGACGTGAGCGTCGACGGACTGCAGCGCATGGTGACAGAACTGCGCGGCGCACGGCGCTGAAGCCGGCGTAAAGCGGGGCGGCGGCATCGGGCCTGAAAGGCGCCCCAGGCGCGGGGCCGCGCGGACTGGCATAATGCTGGATTCCCCGAATTACTTTGGACGACTGCCATGTCCGGCAACACGCTCGGTACGCTTTTCACCGTCACCACCTTCGGCGAATCCCACGGCCCCGCCATCGGCTGTGTCATCGACGGCTGCCCGCCCGGCATGGCGCTCACCGAAGCCGATATCCAGATCGATCTGGACCGCCGCCGTCCCGGCACCTCGCGTCACGTCACGCAGCGCCAGGAAGCCGACCAGGTCGAAATCCTCTCGGGCGTGTTCGAAGGCGTCACGACCGGCACGCCCATCGCGCTGCTGATCCGCAACACCGACCAGCGCAGCAAGGACTACGGCAATATCGTCGAGACCTTCCGCCCGGGTCACGCCGATTACACCTACTGGCAGAAGTACGGCATCCGCGACTATCGTGGCGGCGGCCGTTCGTCTGCGCGTCTGACGGCGCCCACGGTGGCGGCGGGCGCGGTCGCGAAGAAGTGGCTGCGCGAGCGCTTCGGCGTGGAAGTGCGCGGCTACATGAGCGCGCTCGGCGAGATCGACGTGCCGTTCGTCGGCTGGCAGCACGTGCATGAGAACCCGTTCTTCGCCGCGAACGCCGATGTCGTGCCGCAGCTCGAAGCGTATATGGACGCGCTGCGCAAGGACGGCGACTCGATCGGCGCACGCATCAACGTGGTCGCGAGCGGCGTGCCGGTGGGCTGGGGCGAGCCGCTGTTCGACCGCCTCGACGCCGACATCGCGCACGCGATGATGGGCATCAACGCGGTGAAGGGCATCGAGATCGGCGCGGGCTTCGCAAGCGTCGCGCAACGCGGCTCGACCCACGGCGACGAACTCACGCCCAACGGTTTCCACGGCAATCACGCTGGCGGCATTCTCGGCGGCATTTCGACGGGGCAGGACATCACCGTGTCGCTCGCGATCAAGCCGACGTCGAGCATCCGCACGCCGCGCCGTTCGATCGACAAGGCGGGCGAGCCGGCGGTGGTCGAAACCTTCGGCCGCCATGATCCGTGCGTGGGCATTCGCGCCACGCCGATCGCCGAAGCCATGCTGGCGCTCGTGCTGATCGATCACGCCATGCGCCATCGCGCGCAGAACGCCGATGTGGTGGTGTCGACGCCGAAGATCGCGGCCAGCGATAGTTGAATCGCCGATTGCGTTGCCCGGCGCGCGCCGGGCTGAAAGCGCCACAACGCCGCCAGGCAGAGCGTCATCGACGCTCGCCTGGCGGCGTTTTGTTTTAGCGACGAACGCATCGTCGTGCGAGGCAAGGTGTCGCATGACCATGCCGGTTTGCGTCTTTTTAAGACTTCGCCAATGTACTGGCGCAGCGAAGCCCCATACATTGCCCCGATCGGCGCATTTCGCGCATTTGACGGGCAGTGTCCATGAACGCTTCGCTTCCTCCCGCTTCGCTGTCGCAGATCTGGCGGACCGCACGCTCTCTGCACGCGGCGGGCGCACACGACGATGCGCTCGACGCGTTCGCACAGGTGCTTTCGGCCCAGCCGGACGACCCCGAAGCGCTCGATCTCGCGGCGCGCACGCTTGCCGGCCGCGACCGGCCCGGCGAGGCGCTAGCGTTGACCACCGCGCTCGCACAGGCTGACGCTTATTTCGCGCTGGGCGCCTGGTTGTTCCAGCGCGGCTGCGTCGCCGCGGCCGGGCGTGCTTACCGCTGCGTGTTGTCGATACGGCCGAACGACGTATCGGCATATTCGAACCTCAGCGTCGTGCTGATGCAGCAGGCGCAGCCGGACGAAGCCGAGGCATTGCTCCAGCGGGCGCTCGAAATCGATCCCGCGCACGTCGGCGCGTTGTTGCATCAAGGGCTGCTGATGTGGCGGCTCGGTCGGCTCGCGCAGTCCGAAGCGGCGTATCGCGCCGCGCTCGCGCACCGGCCGGACAACGTGTTCGCCTGGAACAATCTCGGTTTGCTGCTGAAGGACATGAACCGGCTGCCGGAATCGGAAGAGGCGTGCCGTCGCGCGCTCGCGCTCAACGACAATCTCGCCGAGGTGCATAACAACCTCGGCAACGCGCTCTGGCAACTCGGCCGTGTCGACGAGTCGATCGACGCCTATCGACGCTCGCTCGCGCTGCGCCCGGACTACGCGGCCGCGCGCGCGAATCTGGCCTTGCCGTTGCTGTGTCTCGGCGACTACGCGGCGGGCTGGCCTTTGTACGAAGCGCGGCATGAGGTGTCGATCGGTGCCGAAGGCGTCGAGCGGCCGCCGGTGCCTTATCCGCAGTGGCAGGGCGAATCGCTCGCGGGCAAATCGGTGCTGATCTGGCCGGAGCAGGGGCTCGGCGACAGCCTGCAGTTCTGCCGCTATGTGCCGATGCTGAAGGCACTGGGCGCGTCGCAGGTAAGCGTGGCGTGCGCGCCGACGCAACAGCGGCTGTTTGAAACGCTGGCGGGCGCCGACACGGTGATTCCGCTCAACGGCCAAGGCCGGATCGAGCGCCATGATTACTGGTGTTTGATGATGAGCCTGCCGCTGCGTTTCGCCACGACGGTCGCGACGATTCCGGCGCGCGTGCCGTATCTGCATGCGCAGGCGGCGGATGTCGACAAATTCCGACAGCGCCTGCCAGCCGGCGCGCCGAAGGTCGGCCTCGTGTGGGCAGGCAATCCGCGTGCGGATCAGGCTGGCTCGTATGCGATGGATCAGCGCCGCTCGCTCGATGCGCAGGCGTTTGTGCCGCTGCTCAAGACGCCGGGCGTCACGTTCGTGAGCCTGCAACTGGGCGAATCCACTCGCCCGCAGATTGCAGCATTGCCTGCCGCGCTGCGCCCGTTCGATCCCATGGACGATGTGCGCGATTTCGCCGATACGGCGGCAATCGTTGCGAATCTCGATCTGGTGATTACCGTCGATACATCGACGGCGCATCTGGTCGGCGCGCTCGGCAAGCCGGTGTGGGTGCTGTCGCGCTATGCCGCGTGCTGGCGGTGGTTCAGGGGGCGCGAAGATTCGCCCTGGTATCCGACTGCGCGGGTCTTTCGGCAGACGCAGCCCGATGGCTGGGACGACGTGCTGCGGCGTGTCGAGCGTGCGCTTGAGGAATGGGTGGCGGCGCGCGCAGCGTAGCGCTGGGGCGGGGCAGGGTAGAAAGCAGAAGGGCCGCTAGACGCGGCCCTTTGTACAACGTTACATGTTCGGATAGTTCGGTCCGCCGCCGCCTTCCGGCGTGACCCAGACGATGTTCTGCGTCGGGTCCTTGATATCGCAGGTCTTGCAGTGCACGCAGTTCTGCGCGTTGATCTGCAGACGATCGCTACCGTCGTCGTTCTTCACGAATTCGTACACGGCCGCCGGGCAGAAGCGCGCTTCAGGACCGGCGTAGGTGCGCAGGTTCACATCGACGGGCACCTTCGCATCTTTCAGCGTCAAATGCGCGGGCTGATTCTCTTCGTGATTCGTGTTCGAGATAAACACCGAAGAGAGCCGGTCGAACGTGAGCTTGCCGTCAGGTTTCGGATACTCGATCGGCTTGCATTGCGACGCGGGTTTCAGCATCTCGTTGTCGCGATGCTGGTGGTGCAGCGTCCATGGCACATTGCCGCCCAGCAGCTTCTGCTCGATGCCGACCATCAGCGTGCCCAGATACAGGCCCTTGCTCATCCATTGCTTGAAGTTGCGCGCCTTGTACAACTCTTCGTGCAGCCACGACTTCTTGAACGCTTCCGGGTAAGCCGCGAGTTCATCGCTCTGACGACCCGCCTGAACGGCTTCGAACGCCGCTTCCGCAGCGAGCATGCCGGTCTTGATCGCCGCGTGACTGCCCTTGATACGCGCGGCGTTCAGGAAGCCCGCATCGTCGCCAACGAGCGCGCCGCCCGGGAACACGAGCTTCGGCAGCGACATCAAGCCGCCCGCCGTCATCGCGCGCGCGCCGTACGACACGCGCTTGCCGCCTTCCAGATACTGGCGGATTGCCGGATGCGTCTTGTAGCGCTGGAATTCCTCGAACGGCGACAGATACGGATTCGTATAAGCGAGGCCGACGACAAAGCCCACCATCACCTGGTTATTGTCGATGTGGTACAGGAACGAGCCGCCGTAGGTATCGCTCTCCAGCGGCCAGCCAGCCGTGTGAATCACCAGACCCGGCTGATGCTTGGCCGGATCGATTTCCCAGAGTTCCTTGATGCCGATGCCGTAGACCTGCGGATCGGCGTCCTTGCCGAGCTTCAGCTTTTCATTGAGTTGGCGGCCAAGATGACCGCGCGCGCCTTCGCAGAACAGCGTGTACTTGGCGTGCAGCTCCATGCCGAGCTGGAAATTCTCGGTCGGCTCGCCATCCTTGCCGACGCCCATGTTGCCCGTCGCGACGCCCTTGACCGAGCCATCGTCGTTGAACAGCACTTCGGCGGCCGGAAAGCCCGGGAAAATTTCGACGCCGAGCGCCTCGGCCTGCTGACCCAGCCAGCGCGTCACGTTCGCGAGGCTGATCACGTAATTGCCGTGGTTCTTGAAATTGTCGGGCAGCGCCCAGTTCGGCACGGCCTTCGCGCCCGTTTCCGAGAGAAACAGGAACTTGTCTTCCGTCACGGGGACGTCCAGCGGCGCGCCTTGCTCCTTCCAGTCGGGGAAGAGTTCGGTGAGCGCGCGCGGGTCCATGACCGCGCCCGAGAGGATATGCGCCCCGATTTCAGAGCCTTTTTCCAGCACGCACACGCCAATATCGGCGCCTTTTCCGGCAGCCAGTTGCTTCAGGCGGATGGCCGCCGACAACCCGGCCGGGCCGCCACCGACGATCACGACGTCATATTCCATCGACTCGCGTGGGCCGTATTGCTCCAAGAGACTTGTGGGGGTCATTAAAGCTCCTCTTGCCATTAGAATGCTTTTTTCGGGTTCGTATTGTCGGGTAACGCTCCCCTTGCCGCAACCCGACAAACCCGCATTAGCACGATCGTTCTATTTTATGCCAGAATGCCCGGCTTGCCGCCGGTGGTGCGTTCTGGCGTCCCGTCATCCCTTGAACAGGAAGCGAAAATGGGCCGTTCGATCAATCTTGAAGGGAAGGTGGCGATGATTACCGGCGCGTCGAGCGGTCTCGGCAAGCGCTTCGCCCAGGTGCTCTCGCAGGCCGGCGCAAAAGTCGTGCTGGCCAGCCGTCGCGTCGAGCGGCTCAAGGAGCTGCGTGCGGAAATCGAAGCCGATGGCGGCGCCGCGCACGTGGTTTCGCTCGATGTCACCGACTACCAGAGCATCCGTTCGGCGGTCGCCCATGCCGAAACCGAGGCCGGCACCATCGACATCCTCGTCAACAATTCGGGCGTCTCGACCACCCAAAAGCTCGCCGACGTCACGCCCGCCGATTTCGAATACGTGTTCGACACCAACACGCGCGGCGCCTTCTTCGTCGCGCAGGAAGTGGCCAAACGCATGATCATGCGCGGCAACGGCGGTGGCTCGAAACCGGCTTACCGCATCATCAACATCGCTTCCGTGGCCGGTTTGAGCGTGTTGCCGCAGATCGGCCTCTATTCGATCAGCAAGGCAGCGGTCGTGCATATGACCAAGGCGATGGCGCTGGAGTGGGGCCGCCACGGCATCAACGTCAACGCGATCTGTCCCGGTTATATCGATACCGAGATCAATCACCACCACTGGGCGACCGAGCAGGGCCAGAAGCTCGTTTCGATGCTGCCGCGCCACCGCGTAGGCACGCCCGCCGATCTCGACGGTCTGCTTTTGCTGCTGGCCGCCGACGAATCGGCCTTCATGAACGGCTCGATCATCACCGCCGACGATGGTTTCGGCCTGACCTGAGCCGCCGTATTCCTTAACGTATTCCCGCTACCCGAAGTCGAAGTGCAATGAACGCAATGAAGGATTACCACCCCGTTTTCGAAATGACCATGCCGATCCGTTGGGGCGACATGGACGCGTTCGGTCACGTGAACAACACGGTCTACTTCCGCTACATGGAGCAGGTGCGGATTTCCTGGTTCGAACAGCTTGGCGTGGCCGGCGAAAGCCGTGAGAGCGGTAACGGGCAGGGGCCGGTGATCGTCAATGCGTCGATGGAGTTTCTCAAGCAATTGCACTATCCGGGCGACATCGTCTGCACGATGACGGTGGGCCAGCCCGGCCGCAGCAGTTTCGACACCGGTTTCGAACTGCGCCGCGCGGACGAGCCCGACACCGTTTATGCACGCGGCAATGCGCGCTGCGTCTGGATCGACTACGAAGCCGGCAAGTCGGTGCCGATTCCCGATCACCTGCGCTCGACCATCGAAAACGCGCCGCTCGTCAAGGCGCGCTGATACGCGCATTCTGCGCGTGTTTCACGCGGCGCCGACCTGCGCCGCGTCTCCCTCTCCTCAGAACCGGCTTTATTGCCCAAGCAACCGCTGCAGCAGCTCGGTGGCGTTGCCGGTGTCGTACTTGCGCATGAGCCGTGCGCGGTAGACGTCTACCGTGCGCGGGCTGATGTCCAGAATCCGTCCGATCTGCTTGCTCGTCTTGCCCGTCACCAGTTGCGCGGCGATTTCGCGCTCGCGCGGCGTCAGTTCCACCGCCACGCGCCGCGTCGCGCTCAGATCCTCGAAGGTCCAGACGCCCGCCGCGTGAGGCGCCGCCCGGTCGAGCGAGCGGCCGGTGACGTGACACCAGAACAGTTCGCCGTTTGCGCGCTTCATGATGCGGTCGTCGGCGTAACTGCCTTGCGCGGTCATGATCGGCGGAATGCGCTCGCCAATGCGCTCGAATTCGTCCGCTGACGGATACAGCACCTGAAACGATTGGCCGACCAGCGCCTCGCGCGGACAGCGGAAGATCGCGCAAACGGCCTCGTTGCAGTCTTCGATGATGCGCTCGCGCGCAATCACGAGGCCGATGGGCGCAAGGTGAAAGGCGGTCCGGTAATCGAGCGCGGAAGTGACGGTGGCGGTTTCAGGCATGGCGGTTGATACGGGTATGGCTTTATGTATTTTTGCGTATTGTGCCGCAATGCCCGCCCAGCGTACGCTTCCCATCCATCAGAGGGCCGCGCGGGCCGTGCGCCGGGTTCACGGCAGCGCCACTGCGGCATGACTAGAATGGGGCATCCGGGCGTGTATCGCACCCGCGTGCCAGGCTGAACAACTAGATTGATCGAACAACGCATCAACGTATTTCCATTCGAGGAAGGGACACACTGATGAACAAAGTCTATGGAAGCGCGGCTGTCGCGCTCGAAGGCATCGTCAAGGACGGCCAGACCTTTGCGGTTGGCGGTTTCGGGCTGTGCGGGATTCCGGAGGCGCTGATCGGCGCGCTGCGCGATTCGGGCGTCAAGGGCATTACCTGTATCAGCAACAATGCCGGCGTGGACGGCTTCGGCCTGGGCCTGCTGCTGGAAACGCGCCAGATCAGGAAAATGATCTCGTCCTATGTGGGCGAGAACAAGGAATTCGAGCGCCAGTACCTCTCGGGCGAACTCGAACTCGAATTCACGCCGCAGGGCACGCTGGCCGAAAAGCTGCGCGCGGGCGGTGCGGGCATTCCGGCGTTCTTCACCAACACGGGCTACGGCACGCTGATCGCTGAAGGCAAGGAAACGCGCCAGTTCGGTGACAAGCATTACGTGATGGAGCATTCGCTCACGGCGGATGTTGCGCTCGTGAAGGCCTGGAAGGCGGACAAGTCGGGCAACCTGGTCTATCGCCGTACGGCGCGCAACTTCAACCCGATGTGCGCGATGGCGGGCAAGATCACGGTCGCGGAAGTCGAGGAAATCGTCGAGAACGGCGAACTCGACCCGGATGCGATCCATACGCCGGGCATCTTCGTGCAGCGCATCGTGCTGAATGCGCAACCGGAAAAACGCATCGAACAACGCACCGTGCGCGCTGCAAGCGCCTAAGAGGGGAGACCGATCATGGCATGGAATCGTGACGAAATGGCCGCGCGCGCGGCGAAGGAACTGCAGGACGGCTTTTACGTGAACCTGGGTATCGGCCTGCCGACGCTCGTGGCCAATCACGTACCGCAAGGCGTGGAAGTGTGGCTGCAATCGGAAAACGGTCTGCTGGGCATTGGCCCGTTCCCGACCGAAGATCAGGTGGACGCCGACATGATCAACGCCGGCAAACAGACCGTGACCACGCTGGCGGGCTCGTCGATTTTCTCGTCGGCGGACTCGTTCGCGATGATTCGCGGTGGCCACATCAATCTGGCGATCCTGGGCGCGATGCAGGTCAGCGAAAAGGGCGACCTGGCCAACTGGATGATCCCCGGCAAGATGATCAAGGGCATGGGCGGCGCGATGGATCTGGTCGCGGGCGTGGGCCGTGTGGTGGTGCTCATGGAGCACGTGGCCAAGGGCGACCAGCACAAGATTCTGGATGCGTGCACGTTGCCGCTCACGGGCGTGGGCGTGGTCGATCTGATCATCACCGACCTGGGCGTGATCGAGGTGAGCGACGCGGGTCTGAAGGTGACCGAACTCGCACCGGGCGTCACGGTGGACGAGATCAAGACCAAAACGGGCGCACCGCTGGACGTGAGCGCGGTGAGCTGAGCACGGTCTGGATACAGTAGTCGCTGAAGCGGGTTGCATGGCAGAGGCGCAAGGGTGCAATGACGGGCGGAACTTCGGTTTCGCCCGTTTTGTTTTCGATGCAGCCATTCTGGCGCGATTGCCGGTTTCTGAAACCTCGGCCAGACGGGATAGCCCGGATGGCGGGTGGCGAAGTCTGCAATAGCCCGCCAGGTAAGGCTTCGCAATCGCCGCAGTGATCCCGGCGGCGCCGCGCGCACCGGTCCCGCCGGCCAAAGCCGTTTACAATGCCCCCACGCTTACGAACGCTTTCTGCGAGGATCAAACGATGACCGAGCCGTCTGCCCAGCCGCGCCAGCATTACGTCCAGTGCCTGAGCCCCTCCGGGTTGCATCGCGTGGCGTATACCGAATGGGGCGATCCCGCCAACCCGCGTGTGCTCATGTGTGTGCACGGTCTCACGCGCTCCAGCCGCGATTTCGATCGTCTGGCGGCAGTGCTGTCGCAGACCTATCGCGTCGTCTGTCCCGATGTGGTCGGGCGCGGGCTGTCGTCGTGGCTCGTCGATCCGCGTGGTTACGGTGTCGCTCAATACGTTGCGGATATGGTCACGCTGATCGCGCGTACCGGCGTGGAGAAAGTCGACTGGTTCGGTACGTCGATGGGCGGTTTGATCGGCATGGCGCTGGCCGGTTTGCCTGACGCGCCGATCGGCCGCCTGCTGCTCAACGATATCGGGCCGCATATCGAACCGGCTTCGCTTGAACGCATCGGCGAATATGTGGGGCGCGACGTCAAGTTTGCTTCGCTGCAGGAGGGTATCGACAACGCCGCGTTGCTGGCGGCTTCGTTCGGCCCGCTCACGCCGGACGAATGGCGCGAGATCAATACGCCGCTGCTGCACGAGGTCGATGGGGCGTGGCGCTATCGTTACGACCCGCGCATCTCCGAGGCCTTCAAGGGCGTGACGCCCGAGCAGAACGAGCAGGGCGAGCAGTTCCTTTGGCGCTCGCTGGCGGCGTTCAAGGGGCCGGTGCTGGCCGTGCGCGGCGAGCTTTCCGATCTGCTTTCGCGCGAAACCGTGGCAAAAATGGAAGCCACGGGCCAGCAGCTATCGAGCGTCGAAATCGCCGGAGTGGGGCACGCGCCCACGTTTCTTCCGGCCGACCAGATCGAGATCGCGCGCCGTTTCTTCGCCGCATAGGGCGCGAGCGCGTCATAATATTGGATTGTCCGGCGTCTGGGCGCAGTGCGAAACCGGCCGGCGGCGGACAGATCCAGTTATACCGAACATCCAACTCATCGGGAAAATTCATGGCAGTCATTCGTCACCACGTCGGGCCGCGTCTTTCGGAAACCGCCATCCACAATGGCACGGTCTATCTGGCTGGCCAGATCGCCGAAGACACGAAGCAGGACATCGGCGAGCAGACGCGTGAATGTCTCGGCCACATCGATCGTCTGCTGGGCGAGGCGAATAGCGACAAGACGCTGCTGCTGTCCGTGCAGATCTACATCGCCGACATGAAGGACTTTCCGGGTATGAACGCCGAGTGGGACAAGTGGGTCGCACAGGGCGCAACGCCGCCGCGCGCGACCGTCGAGGCGAAGCTTGCGAACCCGGAATGCCTCGTTGAAATCGTCGTGGTGGCCGCGCAGCGCGATTGAGCAAGACCGGCCGTGCGAAGCGCGGCCTTGCTGCGTAGTTTGACCATGGTTGAACCGTTTTACCGTAGTTAGCAGCCCGTCCGGCATGCCGGCGGGCGACGCATCATGAGCAGCGACACCTTACCTCCCGTTCCCGCCGAAGTTCCCGCGTCTGTCAGGCTGCCGTCGCTCGACGACACGCTCGCGTTCGTGCGCGAGCACGCCGGTGACGCTCGCCTGTCCACGGGCGAACCGCTCGTCGAACACGCGCAGGGCACGGCGTCGATCATGAGCCGTTTGAACGTCGATCCGCCTGCGGTGCTGGCGGCAGCGCTCTTCAACATCGCCCCGCATCTGGACGACCCGGAAGCGACGCTCGAAGCGCGATTCGGCGCCGAAGTCGCGAAGCTCGTTTTCGACGTGCGCAAGCTGCTGCGTCTGGGCAGTGTGAGTGTGCGGGCCGCCGCCCAGCATGTGGTGCCCGAAAGCGGCCGCGAAAGCCGCGACGCGCAGGCCGCGCGCCGTGCTCAGGTCGAATCGCTGCGCAAGATGCTGCTCGCATTCGCGCAGGACATTCGTGTCGTGCTGATCCGGCTTGCTTCGCGGCTGCAGTCGCTGCGCTATTACGCGGCGGCCAAGGTCACGCCTGCGCCCGAGATCGCGCGCGAGACGCTGGATATCTACGCGCCGCTCGCCAACCGGCTCGGCATCTGGCAGCTGAAGTGGGAACTGGAAGATCTCGCGTTCCGCTTCGAGGAGCCGGTCACCTACAAGCGTATTGCGAAGCTGCTCGACGAAAAGCGCGTGGAGCGCGAGAGCTATGTGGCCGAGGCCATCTCCCGGCTGCAGCAGGAACTCGCCGCTGCGCATATCGACGCGGAGGTCAGTGGGCGGCCCAAGCACATCTACAGCATCTTCAAGAAGATGCGCGGCAAGGAGATCGACTTCTCCGAGCTGTACGACGTGCGCGCGTTCCGTGTGATCGTGCGCGACATCAAGGATTGCTACACGGTGCTGGGCATCGTGCACAACCTCTGGCAGCCGGTGCCGCGCGAGTTCGACGATTACATTTCGCGGCCCAAGCCCAACGGCTATCGCTCGCTGCACACGGTCGTGGTGGGCGACGACGGGCGCGCGTTCGAAGTGCAGATCCGCACGCAGGAAATGCATCAGTTCGCGGAATACGGCGTGGCCGCGCACTGGCGCTATAAGGAAGCCGGCTCGAAGGGTTACGGCGGCCAGTTCAGCGCCAGCAGCAGCTATGACGAGAAGATCGCGTGGCTGCGCCAGTTGCTCGCGTGGAAGGACGATGTCGCCGATGGCCGTCAGCCGTGGGAGCAACTGCGCCAGGCAACGCTTGACGACGATCACATCTACGTGCTCACGCCGCAGGCCCGCGTGATTGCGCTGCCGCAGGGCGCGACGCCGCTCGATTTCGCCTATCACCTGCACAGCGAACTCGGCCATCGTTGCCGTGGCGCGCGCGTGGACGGCGCGATGGTGCCGCTCAACACGCATCTGCAGAACGGCCAGACCGTCGACATCATCGCGATCAAGGAGGGCGGGCCGTCGCGCGACTGGCTCAACCCGCAGCTCGGCTATCTGCAAAGCCATCGCGCGCGCCAGAAAGTGCGTGCGTGGTTCAACGGGATCGAGGCGCAGGAGAACATCGCCAACGGTCGCGCGATGGTCGAAAAGACCTTGCAGCGCGAGGGCCGCACGTCGGTGAACCTCGACCAGCTCGCGAGCAAGCTGGGCTTCAAGTCGACCGACGAGTTTTTCAGCTCGGTCGGCAAGGAAGAGTTCAGCCTGCGCTATGTCGAGCAGGCGTTGAGCGACGCGCCGGCGCCCGAGCCGGAAGAGGAAACGCCCGAGCAGCTGACCAAGCGCGCGAGCGGTTCGAATGTGGCGCACGGTGGTTCGTCGGGTGTGCTGGTGGTGGGCGTCGATGCGCTGCTCACGCAGTTGGCGCGTTGCTGCCGTCCGGCGCCGCCCGACGGCATCAGCGGTTTCGTCACGCGCGGCAAGGGCATGTCGATCCACCGCACCGATTGCGCGACGTTCCAGCGCATGGCGCGGCGCTCGCCCGAGCGCGTGCTGCAAACCACCTGGTCCGCCGATGTGATGGGCGGGCGTGGCCAGTCGGTTTATCCGGTCGATATCTCGATCGAAGCCACCGACCGCCAGGGGTTGCTGCGCGATATCTCGGAAGTTTTCGCGCGCGAGAAGATGAACGTGATCGGCGTGAAGTCGCAGTCGCGCCGCAACGCGGCCTTCATGCAGTTCACCGTCGAGGTGTCGAGCTCCGCGCAGATCCAGCGCGCCTGCGTGCTGCTGGGCGAAGTGGGCGGGGTGTTGCGCGCGTCGCGCAGGGCCTAGATAACGCTGACGCGATATGCGGCGACTTTTTATGCCGCAACGCAAAAAGCGCTTGCCAACTTCGCGAAAGTGTCATATAGTCTTGCTTCTTCAGGCTCGTAGCTCAGCTGGTTAGAGCACCACCTTGACATGGTGGGGGTCGTTGGTTCGAGTCCAATCGAGCCTACCAACGAAATCGAAGTCGCGGTGTGTTGTTGCATCGGGGCTTCATAGCAGTAAGGCGCTCAGCGCTTAAGGCGAATACGGTTATGACACCGCGAACGTTGACCGAAACTACTTCGGAGCGACGCTAGTCGAGGACCTCTTTCGCCCTGCAATCTGGTTTGAAAAGTGAATGCGGCCCCTCGAAAGCGGGGCCGCATTTTTTTTCGCCGCGACGTTTTCGCGGGGAAGCTTTACCCACAATCTTCCACGAACGATACGACGTGCCACGCGGCACTTCTGGAGAAAAACATGGTTGCGATACGTCTGCCCGACGGTTCGGTTCGACAGTACGATCACCCCGTCACGGTCGCCGAAGTGGCGGCTTCGATTGGTGCCGGCCTTGCCAAAGCGGCGCTCGGCGGCAAGCTCGACGGTGAACTGGTCGATACGTCGACGCTGATCGATCACGACGCATCGCTGGCCATCGTCACGGACAAGGACGCCGACGGCCTCGACATCATCCGTCACTCCACGGCGCACTTGCTGGCCTACGCGGTCAAGGAACTGTTCCCGGAAGCGCAGGTCACGATCGGGCCGGTCATCGACAACGGTTTTTACTACGATTTCGCCTACAGCCGTCCCTTCACGCCCGAAGATCTGGAAAAGATCGAAAAGCGCATGCAGGAACTCGCGAAGAAGGACGAGCAGGTCACGCGCCGCGTCGTTTCGCGCGGCGATGCGGTCGACTACTTCAAGAGCATCGGCGAGAAGTACAAGGCCGAGATCATCGAGTCGATTCCGGGCGATCAGGACATCAAGCTGTACTCGCACGGCAATTTCACTGACCTGTGCCGCGGCCCGCACGTGCCGTCCACCGGCAAGCTCAAGGTCTTCAAGCTCATGAAGGTCGCAGGCGCCTACTGGCGCGGCGATGCGAAGAACGAGCAGCTTCAGCGTATCTACGGCACGGCCTGGACGAAGAAGGAAGATCAGGAACTCTATCTTCACAACCTCGAAGAAGCCGAAAAGCGCGATCACCGCAAGCTCGGCAAGCAACTCGACCTGTTCCACATGCAGGACGAGTCGCCGGGCATGGTGTTCTGGCATCCGAAGGGCTGGACGCTCTGGCAGCAGGTCGAGCAGTACATGCGCGCGCGTCTGCGCGTCGCGGGCTACGACGAAATCAAGACGCCGATGATCATGGACCGCTCGCTGTGGGAAGCGTCGGGTCACTGGCAGAACTATCGTGAAAACATGTTCACGACGGAGTCGGAGAAGCGCGACTACGCCGTCAAGCCGATGAACTGCCCGGGCCACGTCCAGGTGTTCAACCACGGCCTGCGTTCGTACCGCGACCTGCCGCTGCGTTACGCGGAATTCGGTTCGTGCCACCGCAACGAGGCATCGGGCGCGCTGCACGGTCTGATGCGCGTGCGCGGTTTCGTTCAGGACGATGCGCACATCTTCTGTACGGAAGACCAGATCATTGCGGAATCGATCGCCTTCAACACGCTGGCGATGAGCATCTACAAGGATTTCGGCTTCGAGCACATCGACATCAAGCTGTCGCTGCGCCCGGATTCGCGCGCGGGGACGGATGAGACGTGGGATCGCGCCGAACAGGGCCTGCGCGAAGCGCTGACGGCCTGCGGCCTGCAGTGGGAAGAGCTGCCGGGCGAGGGCGCGTTCTACGGTCCGAAGGTCGAATACCACATCAAGGATGCGCTCGGCCGTTCGTGGCAGTGCGGCACGCTCCAGCTCGACATGGTCTTGCCGGAGCGCCTTGGCGCCGAGTACGTGGCGGAAGACAACAGCCGCCGTCGCCCGATCATGCTGCACCGTGCAATCCTCGGTTCGATGGAGCGTTTCCTCGGTATTCTGATCGAGCACCATGCTGGTGCAATGCCGTCCTGGCTGGCTCCGGTGCAGGTCGTTGTGATGAATATCGCGGAAAGTCAGGCCGAATATGCCGCTAATCTGACCCAATCGTTGCAAAAACAAGGGGTTAGAGTGCAGGCCGATTTGCGCAACGAGAAAATTAGCTATAAAATACGCGAGCACACGCTTGAGAAGGTCCCGTACCTGCTGGTTGTCGGTGACAAAGAGCGTGAAGCACAAACGGTAGCCGTGCGTGCCCGTGGCGGTGTCGACCTGGGTGTGATGCCCGTCGACGCATTCGCTGAGCGTCTGGCGCAGGACGTCAGTTCGTTCAAGTAAGCCACCTGGCAGCGCGGCTCGTTTTTTTAATTTTTAGAGGAAACGTAACATCGCTACGGATAAGTCGCATCGCATCAACGGTGAAATCACTGCACCCGAGGTGCGTCTCGTCGGAATCGAGAACGAGCCGCTCGGCATCGTAAAGCTGGCAGATGCGTTCCGCATGTCGGAACAGCAAGACGTCGATCTGGTTGAAATTGCTCCCCAGGCAGTGCCGCCCGTGTGCCGCCTGATGGATTACGGCAAGTTCAAGTACCAGGAATCGAAGAAGCAGCACGAAGCCAAGCTCAAGCAAAAGGTCATCCAGGTCAAGGAAGTCAAGTTCCGCCCGGGTACCGACGACGGCGATTACAACGTCAAGCTGCGCAATCTCATCCGATTCCTCGATGAAGGCGACAAGACGAAGATCACGTTGCGTTTCCGCGGCCGCGAAATGGCTCACCAGGAAATCGGTATGCGCATGCTCGAGCGCTTGCGCACCGACCTCGAAGAAGTCGGTCAGGTCGAGCAGATGCCGAAGATGGAAGGGCGCCAGATGATCATGGTGCTCTCGCCGAAGAAGAAGAAGTGATCCGGCGCGCAGTGTGAGGTGCTTGCACCTTTGCACTGCGCGGCGATTCAAGCAGTTCTCGATGTCTCGCGCGCGGGTGTCCGTGCGCGCAGGCATGCAGCAGGTTCCGGAAATGGCGCCCGCGCGCTGCACGAAAGTGCGGCAGGCGGCGCTTTTCCTGAAAGCGACGGCAGCTTGTCTTTTTAGAGCTGCCAGTTGCGAAAACAAGTGGAGTGGGTTTCGAAGGGCGGTATGAGGGCAAAAACGCAAGGCGCAAGCCGTGCGCGGGAGCCAGCCGCACACCCATGTCCATCAAATAAATGGAGTTTTTGTCATGCCCAAGATGAAGACCAAGAAAAGCGCCGCAAAGCGCTTTGTGGTTCGTCCGGGTGGTACCGTCAAGCGCGGTCAAGCCTTCAAGCGTCACATCCTGACCAAGAAGACCACCAAGAACAAGCGTCATCTGCGTGGTGCAACGGCCGTTCATGATTCCGATCTGAAGTCCGTGCGCGCAATGCTGCCGTTCGCGTAATCCTCAACCGACAACTCATAGGAGCTACTCATGCCTCGAGTCAAACGTGGGGTTACCGCACGGGCCCGCCACAAGAAGATCATCAACCTGGCCAAGGGTTACCGCGGCCGTCGCAATAACGTCTATCGCATCGCCAAGCAGGCGGTCATGCGCGCAGGCCAATACGCCTATCGCGATCGCCGCAACAAGAAGCGTGTGTTCCGCGCACTGTGGATCACGCGTATCAATGCAGCGGTGCGTCAGCACGACATGACCTACAGCGTGTTCATCAACGGCCTGAAGAAGGCTTCGATCGAACTCGACCGTAAGGTCCTGGCTGACATGGCTGTGTTCGACAAGGCTGCATTTGCTGCGATCGTCAAGCAGGTGAAGGCCGCCGTCGCTGCCTAAGTCGGGTATTGCGCAGGTTCGTTGCAGCAGCGTCCGGTTGTTTCGGTGCTGCTGCAACAAAAACGGGGCTCCTCACCGAGCCCCGTTTTTGTTGGTGAAGCGCTTCCTGCGCGCTTGCCATGCTGCAAGCGGCCACGCCGCCTCATGCCGTGCCTTCATGTCGTCGCGATCGTGCGTAACACTCGCATTCGCACCCCGGGCAAGGCACCGCTCAAGTCTCAAACACTGACGCTGAAAAGATGGGATCAATGGATCTGGACCAGATTGTCGCCGACGCGCAAACCGCTTTCGCTTCCGCCCCCGACGTCAACACGCTTGAAAACGAGAAGGCTCGTTTTCTCGGCAAGTCGGGCGCGCTGACCGAGCTGCTCAAGGGTCTTGGCAAGCTCGACGCGGAAACGCGCAAGACCGAGGGCGCGCGCATCAACGCCGTCAAGCAACAGGTGGAAGCCGCGCTGAACGCGCGCCGCCAGGCGCTTGCCGATGCGCTCCTGAACCAGCGTCTCGCCTCCGAGGCGATTGACGTCACGCTGCCGGGCCGCGGCACGGGCACGGGTAGCCTGCATCCGGTCATGCAGACGTGGGAACGCGTCGAGCAGATCTTCGGCTCGATCGGCTTCGACGTGGCCGACGGTCCCGAGATCGAAACCGACTGGTTCAACTTCACTTCGCTGAACAGCCCGGAAAACCATCCGGCGCGCTCGATGCAGGACACGTTCTACGTGGACGGCAAGGACGCCGATGGCCGTCAGCTGCTGCTGCGCACGCACACGAGCCCGATGCAGGTGCGCTACGCGCGCACCCACACGCCGCCGATCAAGGTGATCGTGCCGGGCCGCACGTATCGCGTGGACAGCGACGCCACGCACTCGCCGATGTTCAACCAGGTCGAAGGCCTGTGGATCGAAGAGAACATCAGCTTCGCGGATCTGAAGGGCGTCTATACGGATTTCCTGAAGAAGTTCTTCGAGCGCGACGACATCCAGGTGCGCTTCCGTCCGTCGTACTTCCCGTTCACGGAACCGTCGGCGGAAATCGACATGATGTTCGAGCACGGCAAGAACGCCGGCAAGTGGCTCGAAATTTCGGGCTCGGGCCAGGTGCATCCGACCGTGATCCGCAACATGGGTCTGGACCCGGAGCGCTATATCGGCTTTGCGTTCGGCAGCGGCCTCGAACGCCTGACGATGCTGCGTTATGGCGTGCAGGATCTGCGCCTGTTCTTCGAAGGCGATCTGCGCTTCCTGCGCCAGTTCGCTTAAGCCGAAGCGACACCGCAGCGACATTTCGCCCGCAGGGCGCGAAGCGGACGCAGCACTCGACGCAGTGCGCGAGAACCCGCTTCGCGACGGTCACAATCTGTCTGGAACGTAAAACCAAATGCTATTCCCCGAATCCTGGCTGAGAAGCTTTGTCGATCCGAAGCTCACGACCGATGAACTCGCCCACGCGCTCACGATGGCCGGCCTCGAAGTCGAAGGCCTGCGTCCGGCCGCGCCGCCCACCACGAAGATCGTCGTGGGCCGTGTGCTCGAAGTCGTGAAGCACCCGGACGCGGACAAACTCAACGTCTGTCAGGTCGATGCCGGCACCGGTGCGACGCTGCAGATCGTGTGCGGCGCGCCCAACGTCGCGCCCGGCATCAAGGTGCCCGTGGCGCTGGTCGGCGCTGAACTGCCGCCCGCCGAAGAAGGCGGCAAGCCGTTCGCGATCAAGCTCTCGAAGCTGCGCGGCGTGGAAAGCCAGGGCATGCTGTGCTCGGCACGCGAGCTCAAGCTCTCGGAAGACCACAGCGGCCTGATGATCCTGCCGGAAGATCAACCGATCGGTCAGGACATCCGCGAAGCGCTGAACCTCGACGACACCATCTTCGAAATCAAGCTCACGCCGAACAAGGCCGATTGCCTCTCGGTGTACGGCGTCGCGCGCGAAACCGCCGCGATCACCGGCGCGCCGCTGCAGGCGCCCGTGTTCCCGAAGGTCGATGTCAAGCTGAACGAAACATTGCCCGTGAAGATCTCGGCGCCGGATCTGTGCGGCCGCTTCTCGGGTCGCGTGATTCGCGGCGTGAATGCGCATGCGAAGACGCCGATGTGGATGGTCGAGCGCCTCGAGCGTTCGGGCCAGCGCAGCATTTCGGCACTGGTCGACATCTCGAACTACGTGATGCTCGAACTGGGCCGCCCGTCGCACGTGTTCGATCTCGACAAGATCCACGGCTCGATGGATGTGCGTTGGGGCAAGCAGGGCGAACAGCTCAAGCTGCTCAACGGCAATACCGTCGAAGTCGATGAAACCGTGGGCGTGATCGCCGACGAGCGCGAGATCGAAAGCCTCGCGGGCATCATGGGCGGCGACAGCACGGCCGTGACGCTCGACACGAAAAACATCTATCTGGAAGCCGCTTTCTGGTGGCCGGATGCGATTCGTGGCCGCTCGCGCCGCTACAACTTCTCGACCGATGCAGGTCATCGTTTCGAGCGCGGCGTGGACTGGTCGACGACGGTCGAGCATATCGAACGCATCACGCAACTGATCCTCGACATCTGCGGCGGCGAAGCCGGCCCGGTCGACGACCAGACCGTGAACGTGCCGAACCGCGCGCCGGTGAAGATGCGCGTTGCGCGTGCGAACCGCATTATCGGCGTGAAGATTGGCGCCGATGAAATCGCGGAGATCTTCACGCGTCTGGGTCTCACGTTCGAACGTAGCGTCGACCACGCGGGTGACGAGAGCTTCAGCGTCACGCCGCCGCCGTACCGCTTCGACATCGAAATCGAAGAAGACCTGATCGAAGAAGTCGCGCGTATTTACGGCGTCGAAAAGATTCCGGCACAGCCGCCGGTGGCGCGCAGCGAAATGCGCGCGACCAACGAAACGCGCCGCTCGATTCACGCGATCCGTCACGCGATCGCTGCGCGCGACTACGCTGAAACGATCAACTTCAGCTTTGTCGATGCCCAGTGGGAGCAGGATTTCGCGGGCAACAGCAATCCGGTCAAGCTGCTGAACCCGATCGCGAGCCAGCTTTCGGTGATGCGCACGACGCTGTTCGGCAGCCTCATCAACGTGCTGCGCCACAACCTCAACCGCCGTGCGGACCGCGTGCGCGTGTTCGAAGCGGGTCGTGTGTTCCTGCATGATCCGGCGATCAAGGCGAGCGAGATGACGGTGGAAGGTTTCGCACAACCGAAGATGATCGGCGCACTCGCGTACGGTCCCGCGCTCGACGAGCAGTGGGGCGCGCAATCGCGCGGCGTGGACTTCTTCGACGTGAAGGGCGATCTCGAAGCGCTGTTTGCGAATCTCGGCGCGACAAAGACGCCGCGTTTCGTGAAGGCCGAGCATCCCGCGCTGCATCCGGGACGCAGCGCACGCGTGGAAGTCGATGGCCGTGCTGTGGGCTGGATTGGCGAGCTGCATCCGCGCTGGATGCAGAAGTACGATCTGCCGCACGCACCGATCCTGTTCGAAATCGAAGCCGATGCGCTGATGGCGCGCGAGCTGCCGACGCCGACGGAAGTGTCGAAATTCCCGCCGGTGCGACGCGATATCGCAGTGGTCGTCGATCAGAAGATCGAGGTCCAGGCGCTGCTCGACGAGATGCACAAGGGCATCCAGGACGAGCCTGCGCGGATTGTCCAGAGGGTTGCGTTGTTCGATGAATTTCGTGCAAAATCAAACACTTCCGGACTTGGCGCGGACGAGAAAAGCCTTGCCTTCCGGGTGACCCTGCAAGATACTGGCGGAACCCTTCAGGACGAAACGGTCGATGCGGCCATCAAGTCCCTGATGGATCGCCTGGCTCGAGTGTTTGGCGCCCGGTTGCGCGGATAAGCCTGCGGCTTATCACCTGACCGACATAGGCTTCCGGTTTGTGCAGGACCTGGCAACCGGAAGCGCGCCATTTCAAAGATAGATGAACGAAATGAACTCGAGTGATTTCGAAGCCCTTCTCGCGGCACAGCGTAGCGCCATGATTCGCGACATACCTGCCTCGTCGGCGAGCGCCGCGAACGATACGCCCACGCTGACCAAAGCTGAACTCGCGGAACTGCTGTTCGACAACGTCGGGCTCAACAAACGCGAAGCCAAGGATATGGTCGAAGCGTTCTTCGAAGTGATTCGCGACGCGCTCGAAGGCGGCGACAGCGTGAAGCTCTCCGGCTTCGGCAATTTTCAGTTGCGCGACAAGCCGCAACGCCCGGGCCGCAACCCGAAGACCGGCGAAGCGATTCCTATCGCTGCGCGCCGCGTCGTTACGTTCCACGCAAGCCAGAAGCTCAAGGCGCTGGTGGAAAGCGGCGCCGAGGCAAGCTTCCCGCGCTGATTGACCCAGGAAGCGATCGATCAAGGCATCATGCGCGGGACGACCCGCGCGCGCCCGCACGGGTGATTTGCAGCGGGCGTGACTGGCAACAACGGACTCTGGCGGCGACGCCACTTTGCGCAACCACCACGACGGCAACCCGGCGATGACATCGACAATCGAAAAGGTCGTCTTGCCTCCGATACCCGCCAAGCGCTACTTCACGATCGGCGAAGTGAGCGAGCTGTGCGGCGTGAAGCCCCATGTGCTGCGATATTGGGAGCAGGAGTTCACGCAGTTGAAGCCGGTGAAGCGACGCGGCAACCGGCGCTATTACCAGCATCATGAAGTCCTGCTGATCCGGCGCATTCGCGAACTGCTCTATGAGCAAGGCTTCACGATCAATGGCGCGCGCAACCGTCTCGACTCGCACGGTGCGGTGGTGGAAGAGGACGCAGCGGCGGAAGTAGAAGATGCCGCGGTGTGCGAAGGCAATATGGCCAACGTCGATGTCGATCAGTTGCGCAAGGAGTTGCTGCATGTGATCGATCTGCTGGGGCGTTGATCGCTTGTCCTGGCATCGGCAAAGATTCTTTCCGACGAATTGCAATTCAGGCATTCAAATCGGCAAAAGGGTCTGTTATACTTTCTAGCTCTCGGGGCGTAGCGCAGCCTGGTAGCGTACCTGCATGGGGTGCAGGTGGTCGGAGGTTCAAATCCTCTCGCCCCGACCAGAATAGAACCCGCACAGTAATTGGCTGTGCGGGTTTTTTCTTTTCCGTCAACGTGTGCGTACGTACAGCACTTTTTAGACAGAATATTAGACACTCGTCTAATACTCATAGCGTTCACCAGGGCAATTTTAGATCGAGTGACGACGCTTCCGGGATTGCTTCCTTGATATAGATCTCGGTCGTTTTCCGGCTCGTGTGCGCCAGGCGCGTCTGGATCTCGGAGCGATCAACCTTTGCTTTCGCCGCGTCCGTCGCGCCGAGCGCACGCAGGTCCTTGAACTGAATCCCGTCCGTCACCTTCGCGCGTTCTTTCGCGCGGCGCCACATCGAATGCAGCCCGGTCTTCGAGTACGGTCCGCCTTTCTGGGTGGGGAACAGGTACGGGCTGATGACGCCGTACTTGCGCTTGATCGACTTGGCGCGCTCGATCACTGCGCGAATCTGCGGCGTGATCTCGACGTCCAGAACCTTGCCGCTGCTGCTGGCGGTCTTGGACGGCTTGAACCGGATTGAGGTCGGCCCGATCTGTGTCTCCAGCAGCATGCGGACGTCGATCGCGCGCTGCCACACCAGATAGGTCATGTCCACGATGCACAGGAACATCGGCCCTGATTCCGTCGGCAAGCCGTCCTTGCCAGTAAGCGCCGCGTCGCGGATCGCCTTGACCATCGCGTGCGCGGGCAGATACTCGCGGCGTTTCGTCTGGTAGTCGGTCAGGTCGAGTTGGTCGCACGGGTTGTCCTGCCGGAAACCGCGCTCGCTAATTGCGTACCGGAACATTTTGCGCAGGATGTTCGCGTATTTGACGGCGGAGTTGCGCTTCGTCTTGAAGTTGTCGCGCAGGAAATCCGCGCAGTCCTTCGTGGTCACCTGGACAACCGTGTAGTCCTCGAAGGCGGTCGCGATAACGTCGGCCATGCGGCGGTACTCGGCCTGCACCTCTTCACTGTAGCGCTCCAGCTTCTGGCTTTTCCAGTCCTCGCACAGGCTTGGCATCGTGCCGTCGACCATTTTCTTGTTGCCGATCAGCTCGCCCAGCTTCGTGTACATCTCCGGCTCGCCTTCTTCGATCGAGCACAGGCGAATCCACCGCTGCATGTTCCCGGTCCACGGGTTGCGCATCGGCTCGGGCGCGTAGAAGTAATAGGCACCGTGCCGCGGATAGACCCGGCGCGGCATGCCACGATGAGTTTTGCGACGTCTGTTCATTTCTTTCGGGCGATCGGCTTCAGTTTCGGCTTATCGTGCGCCGTCCGTTCGGGCGACGCAACAGGGTAGAGGCAGTGCACGCGCAGCACGAGCACGGTGTTATCGATGCGCTTACGTGCGGGGATGCCCAGTTCCTTGAAGGTCTCGATCTGCTTGCCCGCGCGCCGGTAGCCCGTCATGCGAACGATCTCGTCTTCGGTCAGCTCAAGCGGCTGGTCAAGTACGGCGGCCATTTGGATCCTCGCTGAGTTGAAATTGATCGGGTGCCGACGCCGTGCTGGCGGACCGGCTGGCGGCGAGCCAGTCGAGTGCTTCGTCTGCTGGCCCGAGTTCCCCGGTCGACGCGCGGCGTGCAGTCATCGCGCCCGCCTGGCGCCACGTGATTTCGACAGCCCCGCGCATGACGGCTGCGCCGCGCTTGCTCAATGCGATGTCGTAGTGGCTGCGCGCGGTGCCGGGCTTCTGGTGCCAGCGGCGCGCCACGCCTATAGCGTCTGCCATCGCGTGCAACTCGTCGTCGGTGTCCGCGATCATGTGGCACATCACCATGCGCCCGTAGGCGGCGCGCATGTCGTCGACGTAGACGGTCATCGATCGCCTCCGGCCGGATAGATCCAATTGGGATCGGTCGCGAACAGCCGGTTTTGCTGCTCGGCCTTCCCGGCGTCGATCTTCGCTTTCAGCGTTTGCGCCCAATCGCACAGGCGGTTGTATGCCTCGACGGTGCCCATCTGCGTTTCCATGTCTTTGACGGCATTCCACATTCCGTATTCGCAAGGCCGCATGATGCGTTTTGGCGCGGGCCTGTCGCTCGTGGCCTTGACGGGCAATTGCTCGACGTTGCTCACGCTCCACCTCCGCTGCGCTCGATCTCGGCTTTGCGGGCGGCGATCGTCACGCGGCCACCACAGCCGTGGCAAAACCTCACCTTGTTCTCGACAGGGCCGTCGTCGTTGAATACCCAGCTTTCGCCGCATGCCGAATCCCACTTGAAATCGACATCGTCGTAAGTCCATTCGCACTCGCGCGCGGCGTCGCTCATGCGCTGCTCGGTGCGGTCGTCGCCGATGAATCCCATCAGATGCTTCGCGCAGTTGCGCACGACCTCGGCGAAGTCGCTGATATTGTCGATCCCGCTTAGGCTGTTGTGCCCGATCGTCAGAATGTCGACGGTGTTGACGTTGACTGTGACGGCCCAGCCTTGAATGTCGCTGGGATCGGGGCGCTGCTCGGTGGGATGGGCGGCGAGCAGGGCGCGAGCGAACTGTACGGCGACAGATACGCTGCGATCAGCCCGCGCATGGCCTCGCGCATCGTTGACCTGATCCCACATTGCGTTGATCCGCTCATTAGTCAACGCCCCTGCATCAGTCGTCAAGCTGGGTGCGGTGGGGGCGGCGAGAATGCTGCTGAGGACTTTCGCGGCCACCTGAAGATGTGCGTAGTCGACGCGCGATGTGCTGCCGCTTCTACCGTTGTGATCCGGGAACGTCGATCCGCGCGCGACAAGGTGCTTCAGTGCCGCTCGCTGCTCGTCGGTCAACGGCGCTTGCCCTGCGCTTCCCGCGACGGGGGAAGGGGGGGTGGCGATAGCAGATCGAAGCTCACCGGCCAGGTCTTGGTGCTCCTTTACGAGCCTGCGAATCAAGTCCGCGGCATCGGCGCAATCGTCAAACTGCGGATCGCTAGACATCAGCCTATTCACGATGCGATCGACTTCAGCAACGCCAGTTGCTGAAAACTCGCCGTTGTAACCAGGCCAAATCGGGTCGCAGGTGCATTTCCACGTCGATTGACTTCCGCCGCAGCTCGGGCACGCTGCCCGCTCATCGCCCTTAGTGGCTTGCTGGGTGTTTCGTCCCAAGCGAGCGTCACGCGGGCATCCGGGCTGACCACCTCTAGGGAATGCGCAGGGCATATCCGCATCATTTCCGCCACAAGCAGGGCACATAGTGGCTTGCTGGGTGGCGCGGGCTTGCCATCCTTCCCAGCGCCCATTGAGGTAATCACGGCCCTCGCCGTAGGTATCGCCTTCACGCAGATCCTTAACATCGTCGATCGTGTGAGCGGCCGTCCAGCCTGCGTCAGTGAGCGCCTTGTTCCATACGGCCACATAATCACGTTCGAACGCCGCGCGCTCGTCGGGCTGCTTGTTTTCGTTGCTCATTGTGCGGCTCCCGATGCTGCGACGAGTGCGTCGCGCGCGTCCTTCTCGATGCAATAGAGTTGCAGCAGTTCATCGACTACTGACGTATCGCCGGCATACCAGCGCTTGCCCAGCTCCGTGAGATGCTCTTTGAACTGGCGCAGCATTTCCGCGAGGCCCGTTTCCTGATAGCCGCGAGTCATTGCGCGCTGGGCGCCCCCGAGCATTCCGGAATAGTCGACGCGAATTCCTCTATGGTCTGCCGCGAGAAGAGGGATCGGCGCTGCTACTTCCTCACGCTGCGCGCGGTACAGGTCAACTTCGAGGCGCAGCACCTGGGCGGCTTTCTTCACGCGCTCGACGGCGTTCAGCGATTCATCTTCCGGCTGCGCATCGTCGCCCATGATGGTTGCCCAGACTTCGGCCAGCGTTTCGCTCATGCGCTGCGCCACGTAGGCATCCTCGCTCGGCGCTGCCGCAGCCGGCGCGACGGGAGCGGCGAGAAGGTGGCGCAATGCCCACTCTGCTTTTCCCGCCGCAGCGAGCGTTTCGCCTGGCTTGTCGTCAGGCAGTTGCTCAAGGCGCTCCAGTGCATTGCAGACGAAATCGAAGCAAACCGAATTGACGACGTGCTCGCGCCCATCGTCGCCTTCGCGCTCTTCGCTGTCATCCAGCGCGTTGTACGCTTCCCGAGCCAAATTGATCAAGTCAATGATCACGTTGCGCTGATCATTGGTTAGCGGCGCTTGCGCTGCATCGGAAGGGAGAGCGGCGAGACGGCGCAATTCCTCAACGGCGCGCACCATCGGCTCCAGCGCAATCTTTGCGGGCTTCTTGTCGCCGTTTGCGACCGCCATATATTCGCTTTCGAGATCAGCAGCGATTTGCTTTGCATCCATGGTTCAATCCTCGTGAGTGGGTCAGGCGAACAGGTCAAGTTGCGCCGGGCCCTGCGGTTGTTCGATGGCCGGCTGCACATACGCGGCGCGGTTTCGGCGGTCTGCCGCCCAGCGCAGGAGCGTTGCGTGCCAGCCTGGGTGATGCCGCGACACGCGTGCGTGCATCAGGTGTACGCGCGCCATGTGGATGTGCAGCTCGCGGTCGTTCATGGCTGCTTCGCGTTATGCCGCGGGAGTCGCCAGATACTCGGCGTACTCGGGCCAGTACTTCTTCACGCTTTTGGCGTGCGCTGCGGCCGTGCTATCCCACTCAGCGACGACTGCCACGACGGTCGGCCAGTTGTCAGGATCGCCGCCGGCTGCGGCCGTCTCGGCACGCTTGCGCGCCAGATACTCGCCGTGGATTTTGTTGAACGCTGCCGCCACTTTCTCGGCGTCGTCTTTCGACGGCGCGCCAACCACGTCGTCAGGGCCTTGGATGTGGAGCATCCAGAGTTTGGTATCGCTCATATGCGTCTCTGCTTTAGTGGTGGGTCAGCGCCGCTTGACGAATTTGATCTCGACGCGATAGTTGAGCGCATCAGCGATGCAGACCAGGTTATCCATCGTCAAGGTCTGTCGCAGCGACTCGATGTTCGTAATCGAGGTTCTATTTAGCCCTACGGATTTTGCGAGATCGGATTGCGTGACGCCTTCCTTGATTCTCAGATCGCGTAGTTGATGCCGAATGTCGCTCATGCTCGTCTCACTCAATCGGTTGGGGTTCAGGCCGCCGCTTTTTCAGCGAGCGCCGCGTCGACCTTCGCACGCGACACACTGGCTTTTTCGGAGCGCTTGCGGCGCAGTGCGTGAGCAAGCTTCCATGCCGCGTCGGCGAACGTGATCCAGTACATCGGACGACGGCTATCGGTTCGAACCTCGTCGAGCACCCAAGAAGGAATTCGACCGAACGACAGAATCCCGGCAGCTTGGAATTTGCGCAGCGCTTCGAGGTCATCGCTGTTCATGCGTTGCGCGTCGAGCAGGCCGCCGTAGTCGACGCAGACGGTTTCGGCGTACAGGAGGATGCTGCGTTCGGTCTTGCTGAGTGCTTCGATGTCGATTTGGGTGGTCATGGCGATCTCAGGTTTGGGGTTCAAGCTGCTTGCGGACTGCTGCGGCGCGTGACTGCGAGTACTGCCGGGATGGCGCGCATCGGCATGGTCATCCGCCGAACATGTCGATGGTTTTGTTGTCGCGATCTTTCAATGCGTCCAGCGCTGCGAGGATGTCGCGCAGTCTGGCGCGCCCGTCGCCGCCGTACGGGAGCGCATCGCCGCTCCAGTCATGACGCGACAAGTCCTCCTCGCTCGTGACCTCGCTGCCGACGAGAATGGTCATGTCCGTGTCGGAACAGATTTCACGCCGCTCGAGCTTTGCGACGTTGAAAGCGTGGTCGGCATCCTCGGCCATCACCACTGCGGTCACTTCGAGCGTCACGAGATAAGGTTTTAGAATCGCAGTCATGATTGATCTCGAAAAAGAAGGGCCGGGGCTGCGCCCTCAAAGCCGCAGCTATCAGCAGCGGCTGGAGCGATTGATCAGTCGTCGTGACCGGGGTAGTAGGTGTTGATGTCGTCTTCGTTGCCGTCGACGATGAGCTTTGACTTCGCAGCGTAAAGCTGGAAGACGCGCTTATCGAAGCCTCGTACTGGTCCAACGAAAAAAGTCTTACTCGGGTCTTTTTCGTCGATCGTGACGCTGTACACGTGACCGTCATGCACGGCTATTCTGTAGGCGCACCGGTAGTGCTCTTTATCCGGCTGAGCATCCAGATAGATGTGATAGAAGTCTTTGAGCGTCGAATAGCGGCCGCCGTCCGTGCCGTCGCGCACGACAAGCGTAATGCGATCGGGCGAATCGCATGAGCACCCGATTTCGTCGTGTGCGTCTTTGATGAACTCTTCGACCAACGTCGATAACTTTATCTCCGCTGGCGCTGGAGCGAGCAGCTCTTTCATCTGCTCTTCGATTTGTCCCGCAATGCTGCCGCTTGTGTGCTGAGCGACTTGCGCACGGATGATTTTCAAGATCAGATCGTTGTAGCCAGGCAATCCGAGGTTATCGAAATCGACCTTAAGTGCACTTTCAACTGCCTTTTCGAGCTGCTTACCGAAGTCCGAATACGATCTGAGATGATCATTAATTATCGACGTGACGCACTTTGTCAGTTGCTCTTCGATAGCCTTCTCGATGACGCCGGACGCGACCACGTTGGAGAAGGCCGCATTTACTGCGCTTTGAAGTTGTTCCATTTATCGCTCCATTTCTCTTTTTAAAAAAGAACGGCCCATATTGGCGCCGGCTAACACGATTTGCGCAACTCGGCGAGGGGTTACTCGTACCAGCGTGCATACGGCTCGCTGTCGTGGTGTTGCAACGTCTCGTCGACGGGCCGCGACTGCTGGGCGGCGCGTTTCAGAATCTTCCCGAGCCCCACGGCAAGCACCATCTCTATGAGGATTGCTAATAAAACCCAAACGATGATCAACATCAGGTGAGCCTTTACGGGAACGTGTTGAAGGTTTAGCGCATGAGCCAGAAGCCGCCTGCGCGTGCGATTTCATTTCCGCCGTACTGGTGCACGGCACCGATGAGGAACGCGAGCAGGGTGCAGATAATCGCTGCGCGAATCCACTGAAAAAGAAGCTCTTTCATTTGACGAGGCCCATGATCATTTCGATGGGAGGCGCGATACCGGAAGCGGCCAGGTAGAGCAGGCCGAGGATCGCGAGCGGAAACCAGTCAGGAAGGTTGCGCATGGTCTATCGTCCGAAAGTGGCCGCGCCAGCGAAGTGGAACTTCGTGTCGGGATCGATGCCGCGCCGCGCGAGTTCGCGCAGCATGTGCGTCGCGCCGTCGTTCAGTTCGGCCGTGATGAACTGGGCGTTGCGCTCGGTGAAGCCGCGGCGCTTGAGTTCGCGGATCGCGTCGACGCAAGCGTTCGCGCTGATGAACGACGCGAGCAGCTCGGCATCGGTGCATTCTGAAAACGATCGTCCGAAGTCGCGCGGATCGGTCAGAGTGAAGATTTCCACTTGGTTCCTCGTTCTTTTTGTGGTGGACCGGGCGGGCGTCAGGCGACCTTGACGAATTGACCGCACGAGAAGACCTCGCCGGTCGCCTCGTAAAGCGCGCGGCACATCGCGTTGATGCTGCGGCGCAGTTCGTCGGTGCGGCTGTTCAGGTGCAGTGCGAGCGCAGCCAGGATTCGCTCTTTCAGTTCAAAGGCGAAGAGTGCGTCGATCTGTTGCGTGGCCATGGTGCTTTTCGCTCGAAGGTTGAGACGTTCAGACCGTCTATGGCTAGAACGATAGGCCATCTATGGATGATGTGTCAAGCCATTTACGGTCTGATATTTTCGAGGGCGAAAAAAATCCACGCCGCAGCGTGGATCGTTGTGTGTCGTGGTGGCCGCTTATTCGCCGCGGCCCACCCATTGGAAAACCGACCTGATGGAGCGGCCGAGCCCGGCGCCGATTAGAAGGAAAACGATTGAGACGGCGAGGCCGATCTCGGCGACACGCCCTAGTCCGCCAGCCCAGCCAGCTTGATATTCGGGGATGAATGCCCCGAACCACGCGTCTGCCAGTGGGGCATTGATGCTGAAGTGGAGTGCGCCGGCGAACGCCAGCGCCGCGGCCGCGCCGGACGCAATCACGCCGATCCATGCGGCGCGCTGTTGTCTGGTCCGGGAGCGCGGGAGTTTCATTCTGGTATCCACTTTCCGATGACGATGCCCACGATCCGCGAGCCTTTGGGCATTGCGAAGATCCGCTGGGGCCAGTTCGGGTTGAGTGCCTTGAGCATCATCGTCCCGTCGTCATCCATGAGCAGTTGCTTGAATGTGGCCTTGTCCTCGTGATCGACACGGACGACGACCATGCTCCTGTTGGTTGGCTCGCGCGCGGGATCCACGGCGATGAAGTCGCCGGGCGCGTAGGACTTTGGCCCGGTGGGGTCATAGTTGCTTTCGCCGACAACACGAAGAACGAAGGCGTTGGGACCGTGATTGAAAGGGCACGGTATCCAGTCTTCGGCGTCACCTGGTGCGAAGTTATCGATTACTTCGGTCCAGTTCCCAGCTTGCACCCACGAAATCAACGGCAGTTTTCCTCGAATGTCCGGTCCTTGGGCGACGTTTGGCTCAAGGATCTCTTTTTCTGTACGTGACAGAACTACGGCGCGTTCTTCTGGCGTCAGGCCGTGAACGTCCGTCTCTCCATACAGGTAGCTTACCGGCACATTAAAGGCCTCGGCAATCCGTTTCAGATTGTCGAGCGTTGCGTTTACCTCACCCCGTCTGATGCGGCCAATTGTGGTTTGTCCGATCCCCGTTTTGGCCGCCAGCTTCTGTTGGGTCCCAAGTGAAGGGACCGACTCCATGAGGCTGGACAGCTGCTTACCGACGATCGTTTTCGGTTGCTCTTTCATGTAGCCAATTATGGATTGCATCGACGGCCCTATGTGGCTTGTGTGAATAGCCATAAACGGTCTATACTCGGTGAAACTGTCACAGAGGTCCGAAAATGGTCCGTACCGAAAAACCGAGCGTGTTCGTGCGCCGTCGCCTGTCGGAGACGCGCGGGCGTTGGCCCGACGTTGCGAAGGGCTCCGGCATTTCGATCTCGACGATCCGCAAGATCGGCCAAGGCCAGATCAAGGATCCGGCTGTCAGCAAGATCGAAGCGCTCGCCGATTATTTCGCTCGTCTCGATGAGTTCGAGGCGGCAGGTGAGCAGGCCGTCGTTTGATTTCGTTAGTTGGATGTTAATCAACCGACGAATCAAGAAAAACCACAGAAAACAGGGGTCGTTCTATGAATTCAAGTTTGCGGGGCGCCTATCAGGCGATGTGCAAGAGGTTTGACGGCGGCGCTGATGCGATGGCCGCCGCGCTCGGGCTGACTGCGTCGGCTCTCCAGAACCGCATTTACGAGGTGAAGGGGCAGTCGGTGACCATCGAGCACGCGCTTGCGATGCAGTCGCTTACCGGCACCACGCTTTTCGCTGAAGCCATCGCGGTGCGCTCGGGCGGTTCGTTCTTCGCGCACCCCGAAATCGGCGAACTCGACAAGGACGAACTCCTCGCGAAATTCCAGCAGCTGCTTGACGCGTTCGGCCGTCTCAGCCGTCGTCACTCGGAAGCTATCGAGGATGGCGAAGTGGATGCCCGCGAGCGCTCAGACCTCTTGCGGCTGGCGGACGAAATGCACCGCTGCATCCAGGAGCTTCTGGCGCTTACATTCCGCATCTATTGCAAGGACGAAGCCGCTGGTGCTCACGCGCTGCGCAGCGTCGCCGACGTGGCTGGCGGTCGTGCAGGAGGGCGTGAGAGTGCCGCTTGATGAAATCATGATTGGCCGCGCGCTGGCGGACCAGCTGCCCGCTGACGAGGATTCGCGCGCTCGCGTGCGTTCTGTCGACGGGCATACCACGCATGTGCAGCTTGACTGGGCTGGCGGCGGCGCCAGCCTTTTTCTTTCCGCCTCCGACCTCGATGTTGACGTCGCCGCATTTGCGACGCGCTGGATCTTACCCGCGCTCGAGGGCGCTGTGTTTGAGGCTCCGCTGCTCTGCCTCTCGTGCGGCACCGCGAAGCGGATCGGCGCCGACCTTCCGTGTGGGCATTGAATGCGCGCGGCTGACGTTCTCCGCGAACTCGGGCGGCCGATCGCCTATTACCCCTATTTGAGCCGCTACCTGGGCGGCGTCAACGCGTCCGTGCTTTTCTGCCAGATCTTCTATTGGCAGGACAAGGCGACGAGCGCGCTGGGCGTGCACAAGACCGTTGAGGAGCTGCAGGCTGAGACGGGGCTGTCCTACGAAGAGCAGCGCGCGGCGCGCGCCAAGCTGCGTGATTGCGGCGTGCTCATCGAGACGGCGAAGCGCATCGAACATCGCACTTATTTCCGTATCGACGATGACGCGCTCGAGCGTCTTTTGTCAGGTGATCCGCCTGTGCGCGTGCGTCGAAAACGCGGTCCGGCCAAGTTGGAAAAGTCCATATCCCCAGATGGTAAAAGTCCATCTCGGGAGATGGACAAAGACCAGTTCGCGGGAGTGGAAAAACCCATGCCGCCGGATGGTGAAAACCCGTCCCGCGGCATGGGAGATTCCCATCCCGTTAACGGTACAGAGATTACTGCAGAGATTACTTCAGAGACTACAGCAGCAGCAGCGCGCGCGACGCCGCCTGTGGATAACTCTGCTGCCGCTGCTGCCGATGAGGAAAACGCAGACGACGAACCCGGCATCGCAGCGCCGGACGCAGAAGCGAACCTGTTGGCACTCCTGAAAACCCTCACCAACGTCGAAGTCGATCCGGTGGCCGACCGCGTGCTGGTGCTCACGTGGGTCGGCAAGGGCGTTACGGCCGCCCAGGTCCGCGAAGCCGCGCGCCGCGCCGCCAAGCGTCGCGAAAAGGCCGCCGATAGCCGTCCGATCTACGCCTCTTTCCTCGGCCGCTTCGTGGCCGAAGTGATGGCCGAGACCTCGACTTCGACGACGACGACCAGCGCGAGCGCGGACTGGTGGACCGGCGGTGACGCGGACATCGGCGCGCAGGGCCGGCGCGTGCGCGTCGAGCGTCGGTCGCACGAATCGACGCCCGAGTTTCTCGTCCGTGTTGCAAAGGCTTCTGGCCGTGGCCCATGGATCGATCACGTTTTGCAGTACTGGCGCGGCAACGTGCGCTTTGCACAGGTCTGCGAATTTCTTGCCGACGTCTTGCCGGCCGACTTTTAACGGATTTGCGAGGGGATTATGGGTACGCGGTGGTCCAAAGAAGAGATTGCGGAGCTGAAGCTGATCAGCGACAGCGGGATGGTGCTTTCCGAGCAGTTGCATCGGTTTCCGGGTCGCACGCTCTACGCGCTCAAAACGTTCGCCTCGAAGCGCGGGTTGAGCTTTCGCGGTGCGACGGACTGGTCCGAACAGGAGCGCGCTGCGCTTCGCGTCGTGTACGCGGGCCGCAAATCGATCAAAGCCGCCGCGCGCGATCTGTTGCCGAACCGCACCTATGCCGCAATCAAGGGCGAGGCGTACCGCTTGGGAATCCGCGTCAAGCACACCACCGGCCGCGTGGGCCGCTCGTGGGTCTGGGCTTCGATCGAGCAGTCCCTCGCCAAGGAAAGTTTGACGGTCGCACAGTTGGCTGAGCGGGCTGGCGCGTCTATCAATTCGGTCACCAAGGCGATCGAGCGTCGCCGGGCTGAAGTCCATATCGGTGACTGGCCTCGCGATCCCCTCACGGGTAAGCGCAGCGCAGCGTGGGAACTTGGCGCGGGCCGCGACGCGCCGCGGCCTGCCCGTAAAACCTCGCGTGAGTCTTGCCGCGATCAGCGGCTTAAAAAGCGTTTGCGCGCTGGAACGCTCGATCCGTTCGCGCACATGCGCATCCAGATGGCGGCGAGCGGGAGGGTGAACTGATGCTGTCGCGCAAAACGCCCATGAAGCGCACCGGCTTCAAACGTAAGCCGGATTGCCCGTTCAACAGCCTGTCGTCGCGCACGCCAATCGCGCGCTCGGCGCCGATGAAGCGCCGCACGCGTAAGCCGACGATTGCCGAAGGCTCACGTTATCTGGATGCGTGCCGTGGCGAGCAGTGCTATCTGCGCGTCGCCGGTGTGTGCTCGCATTGTTCAGAGTCGGTCGTGCCGTGCCATTCGAACCAGGCGCGCCACGGTAAAGGCATGGGCATCAAGGCGGCGCACGAGTTCACGGTGCCGGGTTGCCAGGCTTGCCACGCGTGGATTGACCAGGGAGCGGCGCCGCGCGAGGCGAAGTTCGGCGTTTGGGATTCGGCTTTTGAGCGCTGGGCGCCGGTCCGCGCGGCGAAGCTTGCCGCACTGGAGTCCGCCACATGATGCCGATGCTCACCTGCGAAGTGCCGAGCGTCGTGGCCGTCGAGCACGGCCGGTATCGCCGCGTCTCGTATGTGCCGGGCGATATCGAATACGAGGCTCGGCCGCGCGTCGTTCGGCGCATTCGTCGCGCGGACGGCTCGATCGAGCACGAACGCGTTGAGGTAGAGGTTTTTGTGCCGCGCGCGCGGCGCGCTGGCGTCGAGGCGCGGCGCGATGCGTGGCTTGACGCCGACGATCTCGGCGCGTGGCTGCGCTGCAAGGCGCTTGTCTCGAAGAACAGGAAAACCCTCCGGCCTTTTCTTGAATCCGGCGAACTTGAGCTGCGCACTGACGCTGACTGACTTTCGCCAAAAACCGCGTCACCTATTTAGGGAGCAAGTGCAATGGCTCGATTCCGCAAGAAGCCGGTCGTCATCGAGGCGATCACGTTCGAAGAACTCGTTGCGGCTGGTATCGCGACTGGCGCGCCGCTGACGAACGGATTTCCGTGGTCGTTCGAATACGCAGGCCACGCTATCACGCACGAAAACGACGACTGCTATCTCGTCCCCACGCTCGAAGGCTCGATGCGCTTCGAGCGCGGCGACATGCTTATCACCGGCGTGATGGGCGAAATTTACCCGTGCAAGGCGGACATTTTCGCCGCGACGTATGAGCCTGAGGCGGTTGTTCGGCGCACTGTCGTCGAATTTGAAATCCCCGAATCGCGCAAGTTTCGCGTGATGAGCTTGGGCGTTCCAGAAGACGTAGTCGCTGATTCCTGGGATACCGCGAGCGGCACGCTGATCCTCAAGCGCGCCGGCCAGGTTGTGGCGTCGTTCAGGGATTGGTCCGGCTTTACCACTGAATAACGCAGGGAGCGCCGACGATGCAACGCACTCAACACCCTTCCAATAACGCAGTTCTCGGCGCGCCCGTTGGCTGGGATCAGCGCGAGCTGCCGTGCGATGCATTGCCCGTCACGCGAGTGGTTGCGGACGGTGTTCCGCACGTCGTTTCGTTCTGGCGTCCGTCGCCCGACGAGTTAGCCGCGCTCGCAGCGGGCGCGCTCGTGGAGTTGTGGACGGTAGGAAGTACCACGCCGCCGGTGGCTTTGGCTGTCGGCAGCGATCTTTGACAGCAGCACTCAACAGGAAATCGTCATGACCAAGGATTACATCGGTACGAAGATCATCACGGCGTGGCCGGAATTGCGCGATGGCCGCGATGGCTATGCAGTCAAGTACTCGGACGGGTACACGAGTTGGTCGCCGGCAGACACGTTCGAGGATGCGTATCGCGCGATCGAGGGCGTTGCGCAGGCCCTGACTTTCGGCGATGCGCTCGTGCTTTTGAAGGCCGGCAAGAAGCTTGCGCGGCGCGGCTGGAATGGCCAAGGCATGTTCGTGTTCCTCGTGTCCGGCTCGACGTTCAGGGTCAACCGCGCGCCGCTGCTTGGCATCTATCCGGAGGGGACCGAGATCAATTACCGGCCGCACCTCGATTTGCGCGCGGCCGACGGTTCGATCGCGACGTGGGCGCCGAGCGGTTCCGATGCGCTCGCGAACGATTGGATGGTCGTCGAATAACTCAGGGAGCGGCGAACTGGGGCGGCGGCTGTAGCGCGTAAGACCCCGGGCGTCTGGCTTGTGCAGCGGTTCGATAAGTGATCGACTTTTTTATACGGAGCAACTGAAATGCCTTCGAAACTTCTGAAATTTCTTCTGATGTCGGCGTTGCCGATGTTCGCTACTGAAGACGACGCGGCGGCCGCTGCGGGAAACGATGCTGGTGGTGCCTCGTCGGGCGCGCAGTCCACGGGCGAGACGTCTGCCAGCGATGCCTTGACCTCGGGCAGCGCAGTTGACGCGGGAAACGCGGGTGCGGTCGCTGGGGATGCGGAGCAATCGGCTCTGACGGCTACCGCACCTACTGTCGCGGATGTTTCAACGGACGCTTCGAACCAGGCATCCACCTCTACGGGCGCTGCGTCGACGTCCGAGACGATGCAGCCCGAACCGACGTTGATCGATGGCTCAACGCAACAAGCATCGGACGCGTTCGCGGGTGACTTGGGAAACGTGAGCGGCGCGGTGGCCGATGCCAAGAATGCGCTGGATGGCTCGATGACTGCGCCGAATTCGGATGTGGTGTCATCGACCCAGATGACCCAGGAATCGAGCCTTGGTTCATCTGGTGACGCGCAGGAGGCTGGCGCGTCCGCATCGGGGGAGTCGCAGACGTCTTCTTCGATCGGCGAGCCTGGCGGCTCTATTTCGACCTCGGACACGTCTATCTCGGCATCTGACGCGCCGGCGGTCGCGGCGCTGGGGGAAGGCGTTGCATCGCTTGCGGCGTCCCAATCCGCAAGCGACACCTCATTGTCTGTTTCGAGTGCATCGCAAGGCGACGGCACCGAGGGGGCTATCCAGACCGATGCCGATACCCGTGACTGGCTATCGCAGCACCAGGAGGACTATGCGAACGGTTTGAAATGTTCACTGCATGGTCTGGACGCGACGGATATGTCGCGCGATGAGCTGATTGCATTCGTGGGGTTCCTCGACGACACGCTCACCAACATGCGTTTGCCCAAGGACGCCGAACCCGCGCAGTCGGCGGAACGCGAGGTCCATCAGGGCGACTACGACGCCGGGTTGGCTTGCTCGAGCAATGGCGTGGCCGTCGCGGACATGTCGCGCGATGAACTGGTCGCGTTCGTTGGCGTGCTCGATGCTGCGTCTGGTGGTCTCGGCCGCCGCGCTGCGGCCGTCGCTGAATAAGGACGCGCCTATGACTCAGCGCGTGATCGACTGGACCGAGGTATTTGAGGATTTTCGTCGCGCCGGTTTGCGCGACGCGGCCATCGTTCGCGCGCTGGGCGTAAGCCCGACGGCGGTTCGGAACTACCGCAACGGCATCGACGAGCCAAGTCACCGGCGCGGCGAGGCCATTCTCGCGCTGTGGTGCCGCGTGACGAGCAAGCCGCTCGACGTGGCGCCGCGCACAAATTACGTTGCCAGCGCTGCGACGGTCACGCGCAGCCGCACGCCGCGCGCATGTGTCGCCGATGGATTCGCCGCGCTCGACGCTGTGTTCCGCCCGGGCATCGCCCAGGTTATAGAAAAGGTGTCGCTTACAAGCGACCGTCGCGAGCCGGAAGGCCCGGTCTCGCTTACGCTACCGGGGTTCGAAATATGAAATCGGGGTTCTGTGCGTATGGCTGATCGAGAACTCACGCCGCGCGAGCAGAGATTCTGCGAAGAGTATCTCGTCGATCTGTCTCAGGCGAACGCCGCTCACCGCGCTGGCTACAGCAAAAACGGGGCGAGGCAGACGGGATATAACCTGATGCAGCGGCCCGCCGTGTGCGCCGAAATAAATCGCTTGATGGCTGAGCGATCTGAGCGTGTGAGAGTGACGGCGGACGAGGTTCTCAACGAACTGACCGCGGTGATGCGTGCCGATGCGTCCGAGATCGCTGAAATCTGGCGATGCTGCTGCCGCTATTGTTGGGGTGCGGGCCACGCTTACCAATTCAAGACGCTGCGCGAGTTGGAAGATGCACGTCGACGTCACGCGATTGATCTGAAACGCGCACGTGCCGCCAAGGTGCCTAAGGCAGCGCTTCCCGTGTTCGACGAGTCTGGTGGCGTTGGCTTCAATGCGAACCGTGAGCCTTGCCCTGATTGCCCTGAATGCGAAGGTTATGGGTTCGAGCGCGTGCGGTTGCGCGATACGCGCACGCTCGTCGGCGACGCGAAGCGGCTGTTCGATGGGGTGAAGCAGACGAAAGAGGGCGTGGAGACTAAGGTTCGCGATCGCACGAAGGCGGCCGAACTCATCGGGCGACATCTCGGAATGTTCAACGACAAGCTGGAGTTGACGCGGCCGAAGGTACGCGTCAAGGATCTGACTGGACGTCGGAAAGTCGATAATGCTGGAACGAAATAGGAGGCGCTATGTTTCACGAGGATCGTGAGTTGCTTGCGCGGGCCGCGCGCGCTGCTGGGATTGTCGATTTTGAGTTCGATGAGACGTGCTCTGGCACGTGGGCGATTTTTCATGGTGACGGGCACCACACATGCTGGAATCCGCTCGACGACGACGGCGATGCGTTGAGGCTTGCTGTGCGGCTGAGTCTTCACATGCAGATCAATGCCGGAGGTGAAATCAAATTCGTCGTCGCTGGTGTTGAGAATCCCGATTGGGATCGGTATTGCGATCCGGACGAATCGAAATGGACTGCCGAGGTCAGCATTCGCGATGACGCGTGCGCTGCGACGCGTCGCGCCATCGTCATTGCGGCTGCTTCGTGCGCTGACGCATGAGCGACGAAATCGAATTTCGCTATCTGCCGCAAGGCGACACGCTCGAGGAATACATCCTCGAGCGTGAGCGCCGCGTGATCATTCGCGGGCCGCTCGGCAGCGGCAAAACGAACGCCAGTTGCTGGAAAGGCTTTCGTATCGCGTGTGAACAGGAGCCGGATGCATACGGCGTGCGGCGCACGCGCGGCATCGCGGTGCGCAACACCTATTCTGATCTGTCGTCGACCACGATCAAGGACTGGCTGGACATGTTCGAGGATCTCGGCCGATACGTGGCCGGCGGACGCGAGCCGCCGACGCACTATCTGTCGTTCGACCTGGAGGACGGGACGTCCGTCGAGGCCGAGGTGATGTTCATCGCGTTCGATCGACCAGAGCACGTGAAGAAAGCGCGCGGCCTTCAGGCGACGTGGGTGTGGCTGAACGAGGTGAAGGAATTGTCCAAGGCCGTCGTCGACATGCTGGACTTGCGCGTTGGCCGCTATCCGAAGGACGTGCACCCGTCGTGGTACGGGATCTTCGGCGACACGAACTCGCCAGACAACGACCATTGGCTGTATGAGCTAGCCGAGGAGTTGAAGCCTAAGGGCTGGAAATTCCTGACCCAGCCAGGCGGTGTCGTGCGCAATGGCGAAGATTGGGTAGTGAATCCAAAGGCCGAGAACATCCAGAACCTGCCAGCGGGCTATTACCTTGATGGCATGCAGGGCAAGAAACAGGACTGGATCAAGGTCAACCTTGGGAACGAATACGGCTTCGTGATCGATGGTCGTCCTATTCATCCAGACTATGTCGATTCGCTGCATTGCCGCGTGTTCGAGATCGGTCGCGGCGCGCCTGTCTACATCGGCATGGACTTCGGTCTCACGCCAGCCGCGGTGTTTGCGCAGCGCAAGGCGATGGGCGGCTGGCGTGTGCATTCGGAGCTGGTGGCGACCAGCATGGGCGCGCGCAAGTTCGCTGACGAAATCCATCGGCACATTGAATTGCACTATCCCGACATGCAGATCCTGCCTATCTCAGGCGACCCAGCAGGCGATCAGCGCTCTCAAGCGGATGACGAAGAAACGCCGTTCAAGATCCTGCGTGCTGCCGGGCTAGAGGCTAAGCCCGCGCCGACCAATGACACGATGCTGCGCTATGGCGCCGTTGACGGGACGCTAACGCGACTGATCGACGGAGAGCCTGGCATTCTCATCCACCCCAATTGCAAGACGCTCCGCAAAGCGCTTTCGGGCGGATACTGCTTCAGGCGTCTTCAGGTCTCGGGTGAACGGTTCGCCGACAAGGCAGAGAAAAACATGTATTCGCACGTTGCCGAAGCGTTGCAGTATCTGCTGGTCGGCGCGGGCGAGCATAAGCCGCTGGTTCAGCGCAAGCGCACAACCGCACTACCGAAGCGCGCCATCACTGACTGACCTCGCAGGATAGTGCGTGGCCGATCCCCGAGCATGCGTTCTCATACGCATATTCTGGATTGGCAATGACCACCTTGTTCAGCTCGCCCAGCATCCCCAAGACGACTGCGACAAACACGCCGGCGATCACCGACACGACGCGGGCGCAGCAAGATGCGCAAGATCGTTTGCAGCGGCGCAAGGGCGTCACCGCGACCATTTCAGCCGGTGATAACGCGACGGTTTCGCCGGGCAGCGTTGCCACGAAAACCCTGCTGGGGTCGTAATGGCGAGCGATGAAAAGGACCTGGTCTCGTCGGTCCACAACGATCTCGCGGAAATGAAGAAGTGTCGTTCTTCGTTCGAGGCGACGTGGAACGAGATCATCGATTTCATGATGCCGCGCATGAGCGGCTTTAATCGGAAGAGCGACCCGGGCAAGCTTCGCAACTCGCGCATTTTTGACTCGACCGCGGCGCAGGCGCTGCGCAACTTTACTGCGGCCATCGATTCGATGATCACGCCGCACACACAGGTTTGGCACCGCCTTGCGACGGACAACAAGAGTCTGGCCGACAACGAGAACGTCCGCGCATACCTAGACCAGGTCGTGCAGATCCTGTTCGCGGTGCGTTATTCATGGCGTAGCGGGTTCACGACGCAGATCGGCCAGTCGTATCAGAGCCTAGGTCTGTTCGGTAACGGCCCGCTCATGATCGAGGAAGTTGTCGGGCAGGGGATCCGCTACCGCGCGCGGCCGCTCAAGGGGTTCTATTTCGTCGAGAACGCGGCGGGTTTCGTCGACAAGTCGTGCGATTGCTGGACGCTGAGCGCTCGTCAGGCCGTGCAGAAGTTCGGCATGGACAAGCTGCCGATTCACATGCAGAAAGCGTTTGAGCGCACGCCCGAGGCGAAGTTCGAATTCATCCACCGCGTGCAACCACGAGCGGATCGCGTCGCCGGGCGCATGGACGCGCTCAATATGGCGTTCGAATCTGCTTGGGTGTGGAATGGCGAACTCATTGCCCTGTCCGGATTCCGCACCTATCCCTATGCCGTTGGCCGCTTCTACGTTGATTCGGATACGCAGTATGGCGGCTCGCCCGCCGAGGACTCGCTGCCCGATATCAAGATGGTTAATGAGATGGAGCGCACGATCATTCGCGGCGCACAGAAGGCGGTAGAGCCGCCGCTGTTGCTCACGGAAGACGGCGTTCTCGAAGGCTTCGATTTACGTTCTGGCGCGCTCAATCATGGCGGCCTTGATCCGCAGGGCAATCAGCTCGTTAAGCCTCTGCAGACCGGCGAGAACATTCAGTTCGGCACGCAGTACGCGGACTCGAAGCGCCAGACGATCAACGCATCGTTTTACGTCACGCTGTTTCAGATATTGACTGAAGCGCCGCAGATGACGGCGACCGAGGTGCTCGAGCGCGCGCAAGAGAAGGGCATTCTGCTGGCGCCGACGATGGGCCGGGTGCAAACCGAAATGCTCGGCCAGATGATTGAGCGAGAACTCGACATTTGCGCTCACGTGCCAGGTCTGTTGCCGCCGATGCCTCCTGAAATGATCGAGGCGGGCGCGAACGTCAACATCATTTACGACAGCCCGCTCAACAAGGCGATGCGAGCTAGCGAAGGCACCGCCGTTCTGCAGTGGGTCCAGCAGGTCGCAACCGTTGCGCAGCTCGACCAGGGTGCGCTCAAGGTGATCGATGGGCAAGCGGTCGCGCGCGGCCTCGCGGACATTGGCGGTGTGCCCGTCAAGTATCTCGTCTCTGAAGACCAGATCGCTCAGCAGCAAGCTGCCGAACAGCAGGCCGCGCAGCTCACGAACATCCTCAACGCCGCGCCGCAGGCTGCATCTGCTGCAAAAGACTTCGCGTCCGCGGCGCAAATGTCGGGAGCGCCTGGCGTATGAGCAAGCTAACAGACCGCATCTTTGCGCGGCTTCGCCGCCGCAAGGCTTACGCCGAGTGCTTTCTTGATGACAGCGGAAATCTGACGCCGGCCGCGCGCGCGGTGATGACAGATCTCGCGCACTTCTGTCGTGTCTATCGCTCGACTGTCGTTGTGTCGCCCGTGTCGCGCAGCGTTGATACGCATGCGTCGATGCTTGCCGAAGGTCGTCGCGAAGTGTTCAACCGGTTGTTTTCGATCCTTCGCATTACCGACGAACAGATTCTGAGCGAGCAAGACCATGCCGAATCCGAGTGAGCGACCGATGACGGCATTTGGCGCGATGCTCGTGACGGCTCGAGGGCGCGATGCTGCGCTCGTAATGCTGGGCGCGATGGCCAGCGATGCCGTGCCGACCACAGAAGTCCGAGGTGGCGTTTTACTCGGGACGGCGATTGCCGATCTAACGGCCGCGCCGACGCTGGACGATTTCAACAATCTGCTGGCCGTGCTGCGCGCGGCCGGCGTCATCGAAACACCCAACTCGACAGTCTCTGAAATGTCGACTGACTCGAGCAATACAACCAGCGAGGAACCGAATGTTTAAGCGATTGATGACGCGATACGTGCTTATGGATGAAACGACTGGTGGCGATGCCGGCGGCGCGGGTGGTGGCGTAGCCGCAGCAGCAACCGGTTCAGACGGCGGCAATGGTGCAGCTGCAGCGGCGACGCAGGAAAGTGCGCCTTCGTTCCTCGAAACTCTCGGTGACGCTGATCTGAAAGCGTATGCCGAAAGCAAGGGTTACAAGACAGCGGCCGAAGCGATCAAGTCGTTCCGCGATACCGAAACCGCGAACGCTGCGCCGGCCAAAGCCGAAGACTACAAGCTTCCGGTGCCGGATGGTCAAAGCGACGCGCTCGCGAAGCAGGCAGCGACGTGGTTCCACGAAGCTGGCGTTTCGCAAAAAACGGCCGAAGCGCTTGTCACGAAATTCAATGCGCACGTCGCTGGGCTGAATGAAGCCGCGGTGGCAGCGCAGAAGCAGTTGGGCGAAACGCAGATGGCCGCGCTGCAGAAGGAATGGGGCAGCAACTACGACGCAAATATCGAACTCGGTCGCAAGGCGCTTCTCCAGTTCGGAGTGCCTAGGGAAGTCTCCGAGGATCTGGAGAAGGCAGTAGGCGCCGCGCAGATCCTCAAGACGTTTTCGAAGATCGGCGCGGCGTTGAGCGAAGGTGTTTTGAATGCCGCCGGTGGCGGGTCGGAAGGCGGTGGCGCTGCGCCGCTTGATCCGGATCAGGCCCGAGCGCAACGGATGTTCAAAAGCTCGGCCAAGAAAGGGTAACGCAGCCAAACCACTAAACGGAGTCGATCAAAATGACCGTCGTCGGCAACAAGAATCTCAACATCATCGACATCGCCAAGCGCCTCGACCCGGATGGTTCGACCGCGGATGTCGCCGAGCTGCTCTCGCAGACCAACGAAATCGTTCAGGACATTCCGTGGATCGAGGGCAACCTGCCGACCGGCAATCGCTCGACGATCCGCACCGGCTTGCCGGCTACCGTCTGGCGCAAGCTCTACGGCGGCGTTCCGGCCTCGAAGAGCACGACCGCGCAGGTTGATGACACGTGCGGCATGCTGAATGCGCGCAGCGAGCCGGACGTCAAGGCCGTGAACATGGCGAACGATCCGTCTGTGTTCCGCCTCGACGAAGCGAACGCCTTCATCGAGAAGATGGGGCAGGACTACTGCACCGCGCTGATCTACGGCGATACGAGCATCAACCCGGAACAGTTCTACGGTTTCGGCCCGCGCTATTCGGCAATCTCGGGTAGTGGTGTCGCGCAGAACATCATCAATGCTGGTGGCTCTGGCAGCGATAACACGTCGATCTGGCTGGTGGGTTGGGGCCGTTCGACCGTCTACGGCATCTATCCGAAAAACTCGAAGGCAGGTCTTTCGCACCAGGATCTTGGCGAGATCGATGCGTTCGACGCGAACAACAACCGCTATCGCGCGTATGCCGACCTGTTCGAATGGAACTGCGGTCTGGTAGTGAAGGACTGGCGCTATGTGGCGCGCGTCGCGAACATTGACGTGTCGGACGCGTCGGGCCAGACCGGCACGCAAAACGCGCAGCAGCTCATCAACTACATGATCGACGCGAAGAATCGCCTGCCCAATCTGCAGGGCAACGTGTCGCCGCGCTTCTATGTGAATCGGACGATCAAGAGCGCGCTCGAAAAGATGGCGCTGTCGAAATCGTTCCAGGCGCTGTCGATTTCCGAAGCGGCCGGTCAGTTCGAAACGAACTTCCTCGGCATTCCGATCCGCACGGTCGACCAGATCCTGAATACCGAATCGGTCGTCAGCTAAACCCCGAACGCGCGGATCGCGCATCAGGAGAGGTTTCATGATTCTCGATAAAACCAACGAGTTCTCGGACAGCCAGGCGGTCACCGCAACGGCTGTTTCGACGAACACCATCGACACGAACCCGGCGCAAGCCAACACGACGACCGACATTGGCGCTGGCGAGGACGTGACGCTCGTGCTGCAGGTCGACACGTCGGCCACGGCGTCTGGTGCAGCGACGGTAACCGTGACGCTGGAATCCGACACGGCGACCGATCTGTCGTCGGGTTCGAGCACTGTGCACGTGACGCTCGGGCCGTTCTCGCTTGCGCAGATGGCCGCCAAGGCGACGCTCGCCAAGGTGCGCTTGCCGTCGGGCACGTACAAGCGCTATCTCGGCGTGCGCTACACGGTCGCAACCGGTCCGCTGACGGCTGGTGCGTTCTCGGCATTCCTGGTCAAGGATGCGCAGGCGAACGCGATCTATAAGTCCGGCTACACGGTGGCTTGATAGATGCCGACCTATATCGCAAAGGAGCGCGGCCAGATCCCGGTCGACGATGCGCAACCGGCTAACCGGCCTGAAGCAACGGGTCGGCGCGTCGTTCACCGCATCGTCGAAGCCGGTGAAGTCTTCGAGTTCAACGGCAAGCCTGGGCGATGGATGGAGCGGGTTGCCAAGGGCGAGAAGGGCGTGCCCGGCCCAAAACCCTCTGGCGCGCGCGAGACGAGTACGACGACGAACGAACCCGGCGAGCAGGGATAATCAGGCGCGCCGTAACGGAGTGACCTGTGACTTCCAAGCTCATCATCGGCAACCGCGCACTCACGAAACTCGGCGAGCAGCGAATCACCAGCTTTGACGAGGATTCGAAAGCAGCAGAGACGCTGAATTCGATGTGGGACGTCGTTCTCAAGGCAGAGCTCCGGGCGAACGTCTGGAGTTTTGCCAAGGCGCGCGCGAAGCTCGCGGCTTCTTCAACCGCGCCGGCTTTTGGTTTCGCGCGTGCCTTTCCTCTTCCGACTGACTGGGTCAGGAACCTTCAGGTTGGCCCAGTCATCGTCTATCCGCGGCCCGACACGCGCGGGCTGTTCTCGGTCGAAGGTCGTTCTATCCTCACCGACCTGCCTGCCCCGCTGCACCTTCGTTATATCGCAGTGCCCGCGGATACCTCGTTGTTCGATGACCTGTTCGTCGAGGTGCTTGCATGTCGATTGGCTGCGGAATGTGCCGAGCCTATTACACAGAACTCAAGCAAGGCGCAGACGAAGTGGCAGGAATACGCGTCTGCCGTTGCTGTGGCGAAGCGCGCCAATGCGCTAGAACGCCCGTCGCAGGCTATCGCTGACGACACGTGGATGGAAGCGCGCGGCGCGGCACGGGATCACCATCACCACTGGGAAGAATGATGGACGCATCTCCGATCATGACGACGTTCGACGCGGGTGAGCTTTCGCCCTTCATGGGCGGCCGCGTCGACTTCAATAAATATGCGAATGGCTGTCAGACTCTGGAGAACTTCATTCCGGTCGTGCAAGGCCCTCTTGTGCGTCGCGGTGGCACCTGCTTTATTGGCGAGGTGAATGATAGCAATGACCGTGGCTGGCTGAAGAGCTTTACTGTTTCGGACGGCACGAATTACATGCTCGAATTCGCCGACCAGGTTATTCGCGTCTATGCAAATCGCGGTCAACTGCTTAGCGGCTCGACGCAAGTGACTATCGCGACGCCGTACGTGATCGCTGAACTTATCAGCACTGAAGGCACGTTTGCGTTGCGGTTTGCTCAGAGCGCCGACACGCTCTACATTTTCCACGAGTCGCATCAGACCCAGAAGTTGATTCGAACGAGCTCGACGACGTTCACGCTGAGTGCGGTGGACTGGGTTGCCGGTCCGTTTCAGGATCAGAACAGTGACGAGTCGGTAACCGTTACGTCTAGCGCTCAGACGGGAACGACGGTGCTGACTGCCAGTTCGTCGATATTCACGGCGGCAGACGTCGGCACAATCTTTTACCTCGAGCAAAAAGACTTTTCGGATGTCAAGCCTTGGGCGACCTATCAGGCTGTCTCCGTCGGCGATTTTCGGCGTGTCGATGAGCGAGTCTACAAGTGCACTGCAGTGGGCTCGAACAGCACGCAGGTAACTGGAGTCGAGACGCCGGTTCACACCGCTGGGTTGGCGTGGGACGGCGATGGCGAGGATCCGACGTCTACTGATGCTTATGGCTCGATCGGTGTGGAATGGGAGTATCTGCACAGCGGCTACGGTTACGTGCAAATCACATCGTTGGTGAGCGGCACGCAAGTAAGTGGCACGGTTACGAGTGGTAACCCAAATGACTCCGTCATGATCCCAGCGCAGATCCTGAGCACGGGTACGTACAAATGGCGGCGTGCATTGTTCAATTCGACCGATGGTTATCCGGCAAACGGCACGTTTTGGCGTAATCGCCTTGTGCTCGCACGGGGGCGTTGGATTGCGCTTTCGGTTTCCGCTGACTACGAAAACTTCGAGTTCAAGGAAGCTGATACCACGGTCGATGATGACGGCATGACGGAGCAGCTAAACGCACGAAGGTTGAATCAGATCGTGTGGCTTGTCGAGCAGGACAACTTGCTGGTCGGCATGAATGGCGAAGAGTGGGTCGTCGCGCCTACGTCGACGGCATCGGCCGTCAGCCCCACGAATATTCAGGCGACGCGCAACTCGAGCTACGGCTCGCGCTCGCTCGTACCGCTCGACGTTGGCGGTCTCGCGATCTTCGTGCAGAAGGCGGGCCGCAAGGTGCGTAGTTTCGACTACGACTATTCGACGAACAAATATATTTCGTCCGATACGACGAATTTGGCAGATCACATCACGCGCGGGACAGATGGCACGTACACCGGCCTGATCTCGATCGCCTATCAGCAGGAACCATATTCGGTCGTGTGGGGCGCTCGTGCTGATGGGATGCTTATCGGCATGACGTATGACCGCGAGCCGGGTGAGGCTAACGTCTATGGGTGGCACCGTCACCCAATGACCAACGGCTTCGTCGAATGCGTCGAGACGTTGCCGTCGCCGGATGGTTCGTATGACGACGTGTGGATGATCGTGCGGCGTACGATCAACGGCGTGACAAAGCGCTACATCGAATACATGGTCCGTCCGCTCCAGGACGATCAGGAAATCGAGGAATCGTTCTATGTCGACTGTGGTTTGACGTACACGGGCACGCCCAAATCCACGTTCTCAGGCCTTGATCATCTTGAAGGGCAGACGGTACAGGTTCTCGCTGACGGCGCGACGGTTCCAGACCAGACCGTGACGAACGGATCGATCACGATCCCACTGGATGCGTCGACTGTCCATGCTGGCTTGGCCGCGCCCGCGAGATTTGAAACGATGCAGATGAGCGTTCAATCGGCGGCCGGCACAGTGCAGGGCAAACAGAAGCGAATCACCGATGTCACGATTCGGTTCTATCGCTCGGTTGGCGGATTCATCGGCCCGCAGTTTGACGCGTCCAACGTGCGCAGCGGTGGTTCGGCATCGAAGATGGAGGAGATCCTGTTCCGTCGCGTGCCGGATCTTCAGGATCAGGCCGTGCCGCTTTTCACTGGCGACAAGGTGAAAGTCAAATGGCGCGGTGGATACGAGGAATCTCCATCGATCTGTTTCAAGAACGAGCAGCCGCTGCCGAGCGTGATTCTGGCGCTGATGCCCAACATGGGAATATCGCCGTCGTGATCACACTCGAGAAGCTTGATGTGCACCACGTGGTCGCCGTTGGCGCGAAGTTGCAGACGGCGCAGCAGACCACGATCCAGACGATCGACGAAGACTATGCCCGCACTCTCATCGCAAACAAGGGTGTCGCGTGGGCCGTCGTCGAAGACGGCGAGCCGATCGCGTGCGGCGGCATAGCTGAGGCGTGGACGGATCGTGCGATTGCGTGGTCGATGATTACGCCGCGCGCGTTCCGTTATTTCCCTAGGCTTCATCGGCTTGTCAAACGGGTACTCGACGAATCGCCATGGGTGCGCATTGAAATCGACGTGCGCGCAGATCACGCTGCTGGCTGCAGGTGGGCCGATCACCTCGGCTTTATCGTTGAGGGAATTCGTCGGAAATACACGCCCGATGGGGCGGACATGATTCTTTACGCAAGGGTGAAGTGATATGGCCATTCTTGGTGGTGCAGCAGCTGGCGCGGGCGCTGCTGCTGGCGCGAGTGCGGCGTCTTCTGCGGCAGCAGCGGGCGCTGCTTCTTCCGCTGCCGCCGGCGCTGGCGCCGCAAGCACGGCGGCAGCGAGTGCGGCCGCCGCGAGCGCGGCCAGCGCTGCTGCTGGATCGGCCGCTGCTGCTGGCGCAGGCGCGGCCGCTGGTGCCGGTGCTGCTGCGGGCGCTGGCGCTGCTGCAGCAGGCACGGCCGCTACGGCTGGATCGGCCGCTTCAGCTGGGACTGTGAGTGCGCTATCGACCACGCAGTTGGCATCGCTGGCGCTGTCCGCTGTCAGCAACCTGGTTTCCGGGATCTCCTCATCTAAGCAGCAGAGCGCGCAGTCGCAGCTTGCGAAGAATAACGCCGAGGTCGCGCGCGAAAACGCGCAAAACGCATTCAACGTTGGCATTCAGCGCGAAGAGCAGGTCCGCCGTAATTCAGCGCAGCAGCTGGGCGCACAATCTGCCGCGGCGGCTGAGTCGGGCTTCGTCTCGAACAGCGGCTCGATGCTGAGTACGCAGGTGCAGAGCGCCGGGCAGGCCGAGCTGGACGCGCTGCAAACGCGCTATCAGGGAATCTTGCAAGGGCAGGCATACGAGGATCAGGCTTCGAACCTCGAAAGCCAGGCAAAAGTGCTCGCGAGCAATTCGACTGATTCGCTTATCAACGGCGTGATCGGCGCGGGCACGTCGGCGCTGATGGGCTATTCGCAGTTTGCGCGCCTTGGTGCTGGCCTCAAGTCTGTTGTGGGAGCGCAATGATATGCCGGTCAGGATCCCAAACTATCAGCAGCAAACGTCGATTCAGGATGGCGCTCCGATCCCTACGGCTCCTCTTGCTGTGCCTACGAGCACGCTCGGGCAGTCCATCGGGCAGGTAGCACAGGCGGTAACGCAATATGCTGAAGCCCAGCAGATTGTCCAGAAGGATGCGGCGTCGACCGAGGCCGCGCGTGTCACTTCGCAAGTCGGGCTGCAACTGAATCAGGCGAAAAACGATGCGATTTCGAATGCACAGGCCGGCGGCTATGGCCTGACGCAGGGCTTCCAGCAATCGTTCGACAAGATCCGCACCGACACGCTGCAGGGCGTCACAGACCCATACGCGCTGAAGACGCTCAACCTGTATTTCGATCACCAGCAGGCGACCTACGGCGTGGCCATGCAGGATGCCGAGAACAACATGCGCACGAAGTACATCGCGCAGAATCTCGGCGACGCTTCTGACAACGTGACGCGCACGATTGCGCAGGATCCTACGCAATACACCGCCGCGCTCGCGCCGCTGCTCGGGACCGTCAACGGCATAGCTGGTATCGACGGCAATATGAAGCAGGCGCTCGTGACGAAATTTACGCAGGAAGCGGCCTTCGCCGCGGGTGCGCGCATATCGCAGGACAACCCGAGCGGCTTCATCAGCGCGTTCCAGACGCCCGCAGACAAGCCGATGCCGGCCGGCTACGAGTGGATGCGTAGCGTTGAGCCGCAAAAGCTCAATGTGCTGCAGAACCATGCGCAGGCACTTTGGTTGCAGCAACAGAACGCAGCAGATGCAGCCGCGCTGCAGCGCGAGAATGCTGGCGTCGATGCCTATAATCAGGCGCTATCGCTGGTCAACGACGGCAAGCAGCTTAGCCTGCCGTATCAGACGACGCTGCTCGCATCAACGAATGGCACGGCAGTTGCCGGGCAGACTCAGGAACTGATCCAACAAGCCTCGCGCAATGCCGGTTTCGCGAGCATGCCACTTCCGCAGCAGCGCGCATCGATCCAGGCTGACCAGAGCGCAGCGGCCACGCCGGGCGTGGGCACAGATCCAGCCACGGCGGCCGCCGTCGCGGCCCGCCAGAAGATCTACACGGCAAGCGTGGAGGCATACAAAACCGATCCGTGGAACGCGGCGCTCGATCGCGGCGTTATCCAACAGATCCCACAGGTGGATACCTCGAGTGTTGGTTCGCTGATGAATTCGCTTAGCGCGCGCGTGTCTGCTGCGGGCGCCGTTGAGAATGCCGCCGGGCGCCGCGTGTCTCTCCTGACGCCAGATGAGTCGACACAGGTATTCAAGCAGGTGCAGGCGTTGCCAATCGATCAAAAGGCGCAGGTGCTCGATTCACTTGGCGGCGTTTTCGGACAGGCTGCGCGCATCAATGATCTAGCTCAGCAGTGGAAAGAGAAAGATCCTGCTGTCGCGCTCGCGTTGAAGGCGGGCGCCGGCGGCGGTAACGGCAATCCTCTGATGACGATGAGCGGCGCACCGGTCAGCGCGTTCATTCTGCAGGGCGAGCAGGCGCTCAAGGACAAGACGGTCAAGGTCGACGAGGGTGCGGGGACTGGCCTGAAAGCTCAGATCGCGAACGCGATAGACGGAGCGTTGCCGCCGCAGCAGGCAGATGACGCGAAGGAAATGGCTTGGTATATCGCCGCAGGAAGCGCGGCGCGCGCGAACCGATCAGGCGGCATCCCGACTTCGGCCGATATTCAGAACGGCATCAATTCTGCAACAGGCGGCATTTCGACAACCGGAGGCTTGCGCCCGAATGGCGACGCAAACCGCGTTGCGATGCCGTATGGCTGGCACGAGGACGATTTCCAAAACTCAGTGAAGAGTGCCACAGCCGAGAACATTGAGAACACAGTGGGCGGCAAGCCGGTCGATATGGTGTATGCGAATGGGACGCCGATCCCGGTTGCGGACTTTATGGCGAAATTTCCGAGCTACCAGCTCGTGCGCGTTGGCGTGCGCGGCACATATGCCGTGTCGACCGGCTCGAAGTTCGTCACCGATTCGAGTGGCGCACCCATAAACGTGCACCTTTCGCTCGCGCAGAAGGGCGCGCAGGGAGCGCCTGTCGCAACGGCGCCGACCACCAGTTCCGATCCGACTTATACCCCAACGTTCTGAGGCTCGAATGCCGCCGATCGATGATCTTTACGCCGACTCAACGTCGGCGTTTCTTACTGGTTCGAATCAGGTCAATGTGCCGTCGCCGCCTCTTGCTTCGTCGACGTCAATCGGTTCCATCGCGCGCGCGGTGGGACGCGGTATCGGGCAGGGCGCGACATCTCTGTTCGGCGCCGCCGCTGACACGGCCGCCGGCCTGTCGCAGCTTTACGTTGATACCGACATGCTGGCCGGTAATCCGGAACTTGTGCAGCAGGCGGACGCGCATGTGAACGCCGCGCTCGCGAAGGCTAGCGCTGGCCATCTCTTCGAGTCGCGCGTGGGCACGGCCGCATACGATCTTGCGGACACCCTGAAGGCAGACCCGTCTAACACCACGACGGTTGATCAGGTTGTACAGGGCGCGGTCAGCGGCCTTACGCAGATAGTTCCGGCGGCAGTGCTCGGCGGCCCGTTTGCTGGCGCTGCGGTGGGCGGCACGGCAATCGGCATGGGCCGTGCCGAGGACCTGAAGCGACAGGGCGTCGACGTTGGCACGCGGACCGCAGCGGGTGGCGTCGAGGGCGCAATCGGCGGTGTGGGCGCCGTGCTGCCTGTCGCTGGATCTACGCTCGCGCGTACGGCAGCGCTGGTGGGTATCGGCGGCCCGGGCATGAGCATCGTGCAGGGCGCGGCAGAAAAGGCGATCCTGCGCAACGCCAACTATGACGGGCTGGCGGACCAGATCAATCCGCTTGATCCGGTGAACCTCGCTGCGTCGACGCTGGTGGCTGGCGTGTTCGGAGGTGTGCACGTGGCGCTGGGCGCCCGCGCGGCAGCTGCGGCGGCCGCTGGCCCGGGCGTACCGTTGACCGATATGAGCGTCGCCACGCGCAAGGCGTTGCCGTACAACTCGCCTGCGCTCGACGCATACGCGACGCAGGCCGCGCAGGCCGCCGGTGTGCCGCCGAGTTTCCTGTTGTTCATCAAGAACCAGGGCGAGCGCTCGAACAGTAACCAGGTGAGCAGCGCGGGCGCCAAAGGCGTAATGCAGTTCACGAAGGACACGTGGGGAGCGTACGGAAACGGCGATCCTACTGACCCGGTCAACTCGATCAACGCGGCCGCAGCATACGCGAAGGATCTGCTACAGCGCTACAACGGCGATATGCGAGCGGCGGTCACGGAATACAACGGCGGCGTCGAGCAGGCGCGCGCAGTGCAGGCGGGCGGCGCGCCGACGGCGCAGGAGACGATTGACTATCTTCACCGCTTCGATCAGTTCGCCGCGACGCATGCGATCGACAGCGCGACGTTTTCGCCCACGGGCGATCAGGTAGACGCGGCGCTCAAGGCGCAGGGCCAGCGCATCGTTGACGACGCGCACGTGTTCGGGACGCCCGACGATCTAACGTCGACCAGCGCGCACCAGGCCGCATTTGAGGCCGCCGCGCAGCAGATGGCAGCGGGCCGCTTTCCTGACGTTTCATCGTTCGTCAGTGGTGACGATGCGTCGCGCGCGAGCGCGCTCGACGGGATGATCAATGATGCCGAAGCGTCGCGCGCGGATCTCGTGCAGCAGGCTTCGCAATTAGCCGAGCGCGGCGGCGTTACCGATGCTCGCGCCGAACTGGCAAGCCTGCAGGCGACGCCTCCGGTTTCTTTCGAGTCAGATCCAAAGACGCTGACTCGCCAGATCCAGTCGACGGGCGTCAAATTCAAGGCGGCGGCGAAGCGCGCCGAGAAGCAGATCGAGGCGCAGCGTCAGGAATACGCGGACATGGTTCAAGATCATGCCGACAAGATCCAGCGTCTGCAGCAGATCATCCAGCGCAACGCCGAAGCCCAGCGCGCCAACGACGCGATTGCTGGCGTTGATCAGCAGCTTGGGAAGTTGCGCGCCGCGCGCGATCAGATCGATGTGCCTCAGACGACACGCCGGCCGCTTGCGGACTTCGTCCAGCGGCTCGCCACTGTGGAGCGTGAGCCGACGCCAGTATCTGCGGCTGAAGGTTCGATGGCGGGCGCGGCTACTTCCCCGAATGATGCTGGTGGCGCTGAGCCGCCGCTCGCGCCTGGGTTCGTTCGCCTGTACCACGGTGGCCAGGAGTTCGAAAATCCGACCGGACGCTGGGTCGCGCCGGGAGATCGACGATACGCCGAAGGCTATGCCGCGAAGTCGGGTGCAGCGGGGCACGTCTTCTATCACGATATCCCGGAAAGCGATCCCCGTCTGATGAAGACGTTTGACGACGAAGGCACGGACCAGAAAGCTCCGTATGCATTCTTCGAGTTGCGTGACGCTGAAGCGGCGGGGATGCGTCGTCTCGACGACGGCGCGGCACGCACCGATGGCCGAGAGGTGATTACTCGTGCGTCGCTGGCCGAGAATGGGTCGGTGAACTTGCGTAAGGCTGCAGCAGCGATTGAGCAGCGCGTGCGCGCAGCATTGCTCGAAGGGCGTGACGTGACATTGAGCAGCGAGGGAGCGCTGCATCGCATCGTCGGATTTGAAAAGGGGATGGTCGACTCCGCTGGCAAAAACTGGACGGCGATGGATCTTCTACGGCCGCCGCGCGACGGCGAAGCACCGAGTCTGGAGATCGGCGCCCCGCCTGACGCCGCACCTGCAACTGGCTCGGTCGTTGAATCGAACCTGCGCAAGTCCGCCGCCGAAAACCCTGATCGACGTGTCACGCTCGACGCGCCTGTTGAGGGTAGCGACTTTTCTTCCGCGAACCCGCGCACTGCGGCGTTTGACGGTCCGCTACAGGATGCGCTCGATCTCATTGATCGCGAGCACTCTGAGACTGTTTCGGGCGCGAACCTGTTCCGCGTGGCCGCACAGTGCTTCCTTTCGCTTGGGGGTTGATCCATGCACGACAAATGTGCGCAGGCCGTTTCGCAGGCTGCAAACCGGAAATTGACGAAGGCCGAACTGGACGGTATCGAGAACCGCGTGCGCGCTGGCATGCGCGTCGTGCGCAATCGCGACGTTGACGCCTGGGGCGCGATGACGCTCGCGCAGCGCATCAACGCTGGAGCCGAGTGGGCGCAGCAGCAGTTGCAACATGAGGCAGATCTCGCCCGTCAGCGCAAGCTATTGCAGCTTTCCAAGCAGGTTGAGACCGACGATCGTATCGATCGCGCTGTATTCGCCGATCCGAAGAAAGCGTTCGAAAAGGGCGCTCGTGAGCGCGAGGTAAAAAAGGACATCGAACAGACGTACGTGCTCGTGAACGCGACGAAGGCGGATTACATGCGTCGCACGATGGGTGCGATCGAGGGCATGAAACACGGGCAAAACTGGCTTGCGCGAGCGTTCGACGTCGACAACCCGGCGATGGAGCGCGACATCGTGCGCGAGATTTATGATCCTGGCTCTACCGGCAACGATGTGGCGAAAGGCGCGGCCGAAGAGATCACGAAGACGAACGAGGCGCTGCGCACGCGCTTCAACACGGCTGGCGGCAACGTAGGCCGCGTTGGCTACGGATACGCGCCGATCAAGCACAGCCAGATCAAGGTGCTGGGTGACGGCTCGGATGTGCAGCGCGCCCGTTGGGCGCAGTTCGTTTTTCCTTTACTCGACCGCACGCAGTTCCTGAATGACTACGGCGATCCGATGACTGATGCGGAAGTCATGCGCATGCTGACTGGCGAAGAGCGCGGCCCGTGGCAGCAGGCGCGCACGGCCGCAGACGGCAAGAAGGTTGAGTCACGCAAGCCAGGCATCTGGGACGAAATTTCGGGAACTGTGCCGAGCGATCTGAACGCGTCGCGGAATGTCGTTGGCGCGCGGGCTAACGCAAATTCGCAGCACCGCGTCTTGCACTTTCTCGACGCGGAGTCGCACATGGCCTACAACGCCGCCTATGGCGAAGGCACGATGCTTGACGCGATGTATGGCCACATCAACGTGATGTCGAAGAACGTCGTGCTTACCGAACGCTATGGGCCGAACGCCACGCGTACCATCCTGGGGCAGATCGAGCGCACGACCGAGCACGACGGCACGCCAATGCGCAAACTCGAAAAGGGCCCGACGTCGATCGGAGCCTATTGGGATTACGTCAACGGCGTGACGAATACGCCGGTGGATCCGACGCTCGCGCGTAACTTCGCGACAGTGCGCACGGCAGTTACCGCGATGAAGCTGCAAAGCACCGTGCTCGCCGCGCTTGGCGATGTCGGCTCGATGTTCGTCACCGCCCACTACAACAAGTTGCCGTTCTTTCAGACGCTCGGCACGGCCGCGCGTCTGATGGCGCCCGGGTCGGGAGAATTGCGTGACTGGCTGTCGACGCAGGGCATCATTGCCGAAGAGCTCGAGCACGGCATGACGCGCTGGGGAATGGACAATCTAAGCCAGAGCTGGTCGCGCAACCTTGCCGCGTCAACGATGAAGTTCGGCGGCGTGACGGGCTGGACGGACGCAATGCGCTCGGGATTTCAGGCCACGATGATGCGCGGGCTGGCGGGCATCGCCGAGAAGCCTTGGGCAGACCTGACCGAATGGGATCGCCGAACGTTGTCGCGCGCTGGCATCACCGATTCAGATTGGGCTGTCGTGAATGGGGCCGAGATGGCCGAGTTCGGTGGCAACCGGTATCTCACGCCCGACTCGATCTATTCGTCAGGGCACCCTGACGCGCAAAATGTGGTGCCCAAAATCCTCGGCATGATTCGCGAGGAGGGCGAGTTCGCAGTTCTTAATCCTGACCTGACCGCAAAGGTGATCAACGCAGGTTCAACGGGCACCTGGCACGGCGAACTGCAGCGCACATTCATGCAGTTCAAGACGTTCCCTATCGCGATGATCACACGGCATTGGGGGCGCCTCGCAGAGATGCGACGCACGGGAGATTTCCGCGTCGAAGGTGCGCCCGCTCTCGCGAATCCGCTGGCCTATGGCGCGGCGCTCGTCGTGAGCACGACGATCATGGGGGCGATCGCGACGCAGATAAAAGATATGTTGTCCGGTAAAGATCCCGAGCCGATGGTCGGGAATCCCGGGAAGGCGGCTTCGTTCTGGATGCGAGCGTTCACTCTTGGAGGTGGCGCAGGTTTCATGGGCGATCTCGTGAACAACCTGTTTTCCAGCGACCAGTACGGCGAGTTCGCAGCAAATCTTGTTGGCGGTCCGGTTGTGTCGACAGCAATTCAACCTTTACTTGCGATCAAACGCAACCTGGGCGATTACTACAGCGGCAAAGAAACGCACTTCGGTGCTGATCTCATGAAGACCGTGCAAAGCAATCTGCCGATCGTCAATCTCTGGTACTGGAAGACCGTTTGGAATCGCCTGATCTGGGACAACATAGCCGAGAACCTTTCGCCTGGGGTAACGCAACGGAACATTCGGAGATCTAACCAGCAATATGGAAATGATTACTGGTGGTCACCAGCTACGTTGTCCCCGCAACGTTCTCCAAACCTAGCAACGGCTGCTGGCGGATAGCAGGAAAGTGCGAACGTAAACCGAAATCATTGGCGCATCTCTAGACAGGTGCGCCAATGACGGTCGAATCTTCCACTCAGGACGTGACGTATCAAACGGATGGCGTGACGCTCGAATACGCGATCCCTGTTTATTTTCTCGACGATGCGCACATCTACGCCGACTTCATCGACGGTGCGGAAAACGTCGTGCCTCTTGTTTTCGGCACAGACTTTTCTCTTTCCGGTGCGGGCGACGAGGATGGTGGCGTTCTGACGCTCGCGGTGGCCAAAGCAACTGGCTACAAGCTCCACATTTACCGGATCGTGCCGGTAACGCAAGAGTCGGCCTATCAGCAAAACAGCGCATTTCCTGCAAAGACGACGGAGACCGCGCTCGACAAATTGACGATGATCTGCCAGCAGATCGCCGCTGCCATCATCAACTCTATCCGTTACCCGCTCAGCGAATATGGTACAGACGGCACGCTTCCGATCGCATCTGAGCGAGCTAATACGGTCCTTGGCTTTGACAATCTCGGTGGTCAGACGCTGTTGCCAATGCCGGCTAGCGTCGGCGCTGGCGATCTGCGTATTGAGGAGTGGGAAGACGGCGTCGACTATACGTCTGGCACCTCGACGTCCGTTACGCTATCGCGCGCGTATGGCACGAAAGCCAACCTCGGGCCGGTCGTCATGCAGGGCATCACGCAGGATCCTGACAGCTATACGCTCGACGACACGACGCTGCGGTTCGATGCGCCTATTCCGCAAGGCATCGGGAAAATCTGGTGTCTTGGCGGCACGACTTTGTCTATTTACGTGCCGGCCAATAATTCCGTTGGTCCTGATCAGGTTGAGCCAAATTCTCTTGGCGCTGAGTCGATCGCGCCGTATTCGCTAGGCCTTGGTCAGTTGGCGTGGGGCAAGATTCTCCACCTCAACCGCGACAGCATCGCTGATTTGAAGCTCGTCGATAGCACGAAGATCAAACGCGTTTTTGTGAGTGGCTTCTACAACGCGGGCGACGGCGGTGGTGGCGAATACATTCTCAGCGACACCGACACGACGTCGACGGAAGTGCCTGGCATCATCGTTGTGGGCGCCGACGGCGGCCGGTGGTATCTGAACTACCACCACGACACGATTGACATCCGGCAGGCTGGCGCGCGCGTGAACGCGTATGCAACGCTCGCGAATCCGATTAACGGCACGACGGTTCCAGTTGATGACTCGACCGCAGTGCAGGCGGTTATCAACTTCCTTGAATCGAAGTACGGCGGCATCGTTCATTTCCCGCGTGGTGGCACGCTGATCAATGCTGGCATTACCGTGCACTACGGCGGCATCACGCTGAAGGGTTCTGGCTGGCAGGAATACGACAGTATTCAGGGCTCCAACTCGAAGCCGGGCGCGCGCTCCAGCTACATCGTCACGACTGTATCGAATGGCCCGACCGGTGCGAGCACGGTCACGTTCGCGAACACAATTGAGCACGCGACGATTCGAGATCTTGCTTTCCAGCAAACCCAGCCGACCGATGCTTCCGGTTGGACGCCGACTGTCTACCCGCCAACGATCATTGTTCAGGGCGCATCGTATTCCGCTGGCGCGGTGCTGATGGAGAACCTGTTCTGCTGGAATTGCTACAAGTTCATCGAGATCGGATCGGTAGGCAATTTCAGCGGTCGCGTCACCATGAAGCACATTTGGGGTGACCCGATCTTCGTCGGCATCAACATGATCGCTTCGTCTGACACGATCGTGATCGATGACGTGCACTTCTGGCTGTTCTCGCTTGGCACCTACGGTCAGGCATGGACACAGGCAAATGGGCAAGGGATATCTGCGATTCGAAGCGACAACTTCATCGCGAACAACATTTTCCTGTGGGGACGCCAGATCGGCATCGTGTTTGGCTCGTCTACCGACGGCTCAACTCAGCATTTCCAGCTTTCGAACATCGGCCTCGATAGCGTAAATATCGGCCTGCTTTTCAACGAGACGAGCGGCGCGTGCGATGGTCAGGTCACAAACCTGTATCACCAAGGTTCGGTCATCGGGACTACCGCCAACTCTGGCTGGAATGGCATCACGGCAAACAACGTCAACAACCTGACGATGGACATTGCCAACTATCGCACGACGTTCGCGGGCGGATGCGGCATCTACATGACGAGCACAGGTTCTGCCGATATCGCCGTCACGAATCTCTGGCTCCAGAACTGGAACCAGTCGAATTCAGGTGCGGTGGGACTTTACGTGGGCACGAACTGCACGCTTACGGTAGGCGGTCGTCTGCGTTCGTCCGGCGGCGGCACGGGCGCGGTTGAAGGTGGGCCTGGCACGTACAACGCTGGCCATACGAATTGACACGAGGTGAACATGCGCACGTTTAAGACATTCCTATTCGGCGTACTCAGTGCGATTGCGATCGCCTGCAGCGGCGCCACGCTCAATCCAATTCAGCTTCTGAGCCCAGCAGGGTCGACATCTGGGCAAGCAATCATCTCGACGGGCGCCAGCACCGCCCCTGTGTGGGGTGCCGTGCCGCTCACGGGCATCACAGGCACGCTTGCGATCGCCAATGGCGGTACCGGCGCGACGACGCAAACCGCAGCGCTTGCGAATCTGCTTGGGTCATCGACGGTTCCACTCGCGAATGGCGGGACTGGTGCAAGCACGGCCGCGACCGCGCGCACGAATCTCGGGCTTGGTACTGCAGCGACGCAAACAGTGGGCACGAGCGGCGCCACGGTTCCGCTGTTGAGCACGGCGAATACGTGGACGCTTGGACAAGCGTTCACGGTGCGGCCGACGTTCAACAGTGCGACGCCATGGGATAGCGCCAATCTTGCGAGCCCGGCGTCGACCACCAGCACGCTGGCGCAGTTCGCGAGTACCACGTCGAGTCAGCTAGCGGGCGTCCTGTCCGATGAGACTGGAACTGGTAGCGCAGTATTCTCTGCGTCGCCCACGTTCACGGGTACGGTTACGACCGCCGCACTCACGGCAACTGGCATCGTCACGCCGTCGACGACAAGCGGTATCAAGGGCACGACGGCAGCCGATAGTGCGAACGCTGGCAGCGTCGGTGAGCTGTTGACGGCCACGACTTCCAGCACGTCGATGACAACGGCCACCATCGCTGCTTGCACTTCTGTGTCGCTAACGGCTGGTGATTGGGATGTGCAAGCAACGATTACTTTCCTTCCTGCTGGGACAACATCGATCTCGCAAGCCCTGGCAGGTGTCAGCACGTCGGCAACCGTAGTAGGCGCGCTCGGCACCTACACGCAGATCGGCGGGTCACTCGGGACTGGCGCAGCACAGACCATCGCTACGCCAACCGTTCGCGTGAATATCAGTGCGACTACCACCTATTACGCGGTTGCGCAGCCAGTTTTTGCGACCAGCACGCTTACCTGCAATGGATTCATTAGAGCGCGCCGAGTGCGGTAACTCAAATCTGAGATAGAAGAAAAACTCTGGGCCGGGGGAAGGATGGGTGAGCAAATGGTCGTCACCGACTCGACGTTAGCGATGCTGCTGGAGCGAGTGAACAACTCACTTGATGGGCAGCAGAAAATCGAAGGCAAGCTCGAATTGATGATGCAGATGCAGCTCACTCTGGCGTCTCAACAAGAGCAGATCAAATCGCTTCAGGTTGGCCAGCAACGGCTTTTCGAGAAGTCCGACGACGTCGATGACCGGATTGATGAGCTTCGAGAGGAGGACATCAAGCCGTTGCGCGACGACATGATCGGCAACCGACGCGCGATTCGCGTGCTTGGCGTCGTCGGGTCGTTGATCGTTGCAGCGTCGGGCACGCTGTATTCGCAGTGGCGTCCCTGGCAGTCCGATTTGCAGGCGGCGCGGCAAGCGCGCGACGACCAACTGGCGAAGTATTCGCAGGACGTCGGCAAGGAGCTGCAATCAGACGACAGGCGGTTGACGGTGCTTGAGTTTCGAGCCAACAACGTGGACAGCAAGTCCAGCAAGTAAGGGAGCATCGTGAGTGAACAGCCTAAAACTGGAGTTGGTCGAGGACTGGCGCGAGTTCTGGAAATGGTCGTCGATGCGCTGGCAGGCCTTTGTGGCCGTGCTAGCACTTCTGATCGGTCATCTGGTGGGGCTGCTTCAGCACCTGCCGGACCTGCTGGTGTGGGTGCAGGCGAACTGGCCAGACCTGCTGCCGATCCTTCAGCACTTTTTCCCATCGGCAACGCAGGCGGACTGGATCGCGATAGCCAATATCGTGGCGATGTTGCTGCGCGTGACCAAACGTCAAGCGCGCGCGCAATGAGCAAGCCGCCGGTTATCACGACGCCCGCGCAATTCATCGCGCAGATCGGGCCCGCTGCCCAGGCGAGCATGGCTCAAACGAAGATCCCGGCCAGTTTCACGGTTGCACAGGCCGCGCTCGAGTCCTCGTGGGGTGCGCGCTGCCCGGGCTTCAATCTATTCGGTATCAAGGCAGACAGCAGTTGGGTGGGCCCGGTGACGACGCAGCGCACCGCGGAAGTAGTGAATGGCAAGCGGATCGTCATCAACGCGGCCTTTCGCGCCTACCCGGACTGGCTCGGTTCGATCGCTGATCACGCGAAGTTCCTGACCGGCAATCCGCGCTACGCCGCAGCGTTTCACTGCACGACCGGGCCTGAGTTCGCCGACGCGGTGGCCGCCGCTGGGTATGCCACCGATCCGAATTACGCCGCGAAGCTGAAGTCGATCATCGCGGCTCGCAGTCTCGAATCACTCGACAAGGTGTAGGTATGGCGTGGCTCACGTACTTCGGCTATTTCAACGCGGCGTGGACCGCGATCAAGACCGTGCTCGGCTGGTGCGGGATCAAGTTCGGCGATGACGCGAAGGCGCCGGACGAGAACACCCAGGCTGTTGAGGTCGCCAACAAGGCCGGTGCACTGTCGGCCAGCGAAGCGCGCGACACGCGCGCGCAAACCGAAAAGGAGCTATCCGCCAATGCTGCGCAAACTGATGTTGATGCTGCCGCTGTGCGTGATGCTGGCAGCCTGTCCGACGGCTCCGACGAAGTCAATCGCGCCATCGCTCGCTCCCGTGCACACCCTGATTCCGAGCGTTGATTGCGGCGAGGACAGACCCGATGCTCAGCTTCCTGACTACCCTGCGGGCCCGTCTGTTCGGCGCGCGGACATCGCATCCATGTCCGTCGACCAACTCCGGGCCACTGCCTTCCAGCTCTACGACTTCTCAACTTCCCAGCAACTCTGGGGCGTCCACGCCGTCGGCGTCGTCGAGGACGAATCCACCCTACGCCGAGCAACCCGAAAATGCCTCGGCGGCCTCCGCGCCCGCGGCCTCATCAACTGAAAAGGAAATGGCAATGCTCACGCTCACCGAAATCGCAGCCGCAATCACCAAGACCGAGACCATCGTCGAAACCGCAATCAGCGCTGTCGGCGCTGCGATCACGGCGGCGTCCAGCATCGTTACCTCGGTCAAGACGCTCGTGACGTACATCCCGTCGCTGATGCAGACGTTCGAAAATGCCTACGCGGCCGTCGGCCAATCAGACAACGGCGCGGGCAAGTTGGCAGGTGTGCTGGCCGCGCTCGAAGCCGTCGCGGCGAAAGTTGCTGCCGACTGGAACGACACCATCAAGTCGATCATCTCGAACATCATCGCGCAGGCCAAGGCGGCCTATAACGCGGTTGCCTCGATCGGCTCAGCTGCTGCGGCTACGACCGCATAAGTCTCCTCGCGCGCCGATGCGTGTTCGGCGCTTTACAGCCCACGCTCTGTAATTTCCATTTACAGGCCGTGGGCTGTTTTTTTGCATCGATGTTTAGTGCGTGGCGTTTCTTTCGTCGACCAGCTTCTTGCGGAGCTCAAGGCGAGCAACGAGTTCGTGACGGTCGAAGCCAGCGACCAGATTGTTGAAACGGTTCTTCAGGATGTGCGCGTGGCAGATCGCGTGGATTGCATTGGGCGCGGTGAAGTCGACATAGTCGGGCCCATCGATCGCGAAAAGGTACGGGAACACGTCGAGAATGCGTTCGCGGAATTCCGGAATCGAGAGGCGCCGGAACATGTTCAGGCACCAGTGGTTCATCTCCATGTAAGCGATCGGCTTCAAATCACCCAGGAGCGCGCGGCCGCCGCCCAGCACTTCCAGCTCGAAGCCTTCCACGTCGATCTTGACCAGGTCCAGACTGTTGATGCCGATATCGCGCGCGACGTCGTCGAGGCGACGTACAGGGATTTCTTTGGTGAAGTGGTGCCCGTCGTTGACGGTGTAGGCGTCGGCGACGAACGCGCCAGCGAGGAAGTTCTCGCTGCCCTGCATCTTGATCGTGCCTTCTTCAGACCCGAGCGCGAAATTGAACGAGGTGACGTTTTCACGGGCCGCGATGTTTTTCGACAGGTAGTCGAACGTCACCGGGATCGGTTCGACGGCGATGACCTTCGAGCAGTATTGGGAGAGTGCCAGTGCGGTGAGGCCGATGTTCGCCCCGACATCCAGCGCCACGGCACCATGCTCGCGCGATAGGGCGCGCAGAGTCGCGGTGGTATCCGGCTCGAAACAGTCGCCTTTGGCGGCCAGATAGCCCTTGTCGCCAGCGATGTCGTAGGTGCGCTCCCAGATCTGCATGCGCTTCGTGTCTACTCGGGCTGCCGCGCCTCCGGCGACAGTGGTGTTTTCAAGCACGGCTTCGTGGTTCATGTCGTATCCTCGGTTTATTCTGGTGATTTATTGCTTGAATATCCCTAACGTCAGCATCAATATCCGTTTTATGCGTAACGGATTATTCTTATGAATAATTCTTTCGCATTGTAACCGTTGAATTCAAAGGTCACTCGGAAGTGGAGTACAGGCCAAACCCTGTATTCTGCGAATATTCCTGACAGGAATATTTTCGATGCAGTAATTTCCTGAAAACTACTGTACGTATACACAGTTCCGTGTGGGTCGTCCGCGCTCGCGATCTGTCTAATACAGAAATAAGGAAGTCGGTGGAATGCGGGTTCTAGCTGCTTAAAAAATATGCAAGCATTAGACGGGTTTTCGCGAGAGGCAATGTGGTCGCGCCTGAGCGGCGAGCGAAACCCCGCATGGGGTGCAGGTGGTCGGAGGTTCAAATCCTCTCGCCCCGACCAGAATAGAACCCGCACGGTGTCAAAACCGTGCGGGTTTTTGCATTTGCGCGCGTAAAAAACGCGATGCGATCGTCGACCTCTCATCGCCCCTCAACAAATTCCACGCCTCTGCGCGATCTCGCTTGATGTCACATGCCTTCGCGCTCAAGTGCAGGCGGATATCCAATCGTTAACCTTTTACATTCAAAGCGTTAGCATCGCCTACGCGCAGAATGACTGCGCAAGATCCGGCTGTTAGTTTTTCTCACATATCGATGAGAATCATTCGTTATGAGAGACGCGCCGCGCCCCTTACGATGTGCGCATATCCGCCGGTGCCTCTGTCACGTTCCGCATCTCGTTGCTATTACGCCGGGTTGCGGGCCTTTCGCATTCTGCTTCGCAGCAGGTGAGGGCAAGCCCGGACGCCATAACAAAGGCAGGCCCCTCACGAGGCACAACCGCGCGTTCGACAGCGCTATCCCTATGAATCCGATCCAACTCGCCCAGCTCGTCTTTCTCGCCTCCCTGTGGGGCGGCTCGTTTCTCTTTATCCGCGTCGGCGTGACCGATCTGGGCGTGGCGCCGTTGATGGCGTTGCGCGTCGGCATCGGCGCCACGTTTTTGCTGCTCGTGCTGTTCACGCGACGTTCGCCGCGCGAAGCCATCGGCACGTTGCGCGCGCGTGCGTGGCCGCTGCTCGTGGTCGGCATCCTGAATTCGGCGGCGCCATTCTGCCTGTTCGCGTGGGCGGAGCTCACGCTTTCCGCAGGCGTGACTTCGGTGATCAATGCGACTACGCCGCTGTTCGGCGGGGTGGTCGCCTACGTCTGGCTCAAGGATCGCCTGAGCGGTCCGCGCGTGGTGGGCCTCGTGATCGGCTTTCTCGGCGTGCTGGCGTTGGTGTGGGATCAGATCGCCACGGGTGCCGGTAACGGCGCGAGCACCTCGTCGACGTTGCTGGCTGCTGCTGCCGCGCTGCTCGCTTCCGCGCTCTACGGCGTCGCGGCGAGCTTGACCAAGCGTCACCTAACGGGTATCGATCCGCTCACCGTTGCCGCCGGCACGATGACGGCCGCGGCGATCGTGCTCGCGCCGTTTGCAATCGCGACCTGGCCGCACGCCGCCATCTCGCTGAAGGCGTGGGGCGCGGCGCTCTGTCTGGGCGTGGCGTGCACGGGCGTCGCGTATCTGATGTTCTTCCGCCTGATTGCTGCAATCGGCCCGGCGCGGACGATCACCGTGACTTTCGTGATTCCCATTTTCGGCATTCTCTGGGGCGCGCTTTTCCTCGGCGAGCATGTGTCGATTGGCATGGTCGAGGCCTGCTTCACGATTCTTGTCGGCACAGCGCTGGCGACGGGTTTTATCAAGCGTTTGCCGGGCTTCGGCCCGCGCGCCGATCGCGCCGCCGCCAAGCAGTAACGCTGCAATTTCTCTCCTCTCATGATCGTTGCGCACACATCGATGTGCGCGCAACGATATCGACGCAGCGCCAGACTGCCGATACTCTCCGCCAATTATCGGCAGTTATCCCCGCAGTCAATGTCAGCGATTCATCACGCTTAAACCGCCACTTAAAGCCGGTTTAAGCGCGACTGATTCGCATTGCAATCCCCGCCGATTTTCAATGAAAGCATTCAGTCAGCGAGTGCTTTGTCGCCCGGATGTGGGCGGCCGAACAGGCGCAGGTGTTAAATCGCGCCTACACTGCTTCGCACATCAGGCGATTCATTTGCAAACAGGTATAAATCGCGTGGTGCGATGGTGCAGGCCAGCAATAAGGGAGAGCAGGCCGCGTGACGGCCCGGTCGTGAAGTGAAATTCCTTGTCGGGGAAATTCATGACAAAAAGACAATGGGCGTGGCAGGCCCGGTTGGCGCATTGCGCGTGTGCGGCGGCGCTGGCGTTTGGCGCGGCGTCGGCGCACGCGGATCAGTTCGGCGTCCAGTTGGGCGCGGGCGTCGCCGATCACGATGTCAAAAAGCTCGATCTCGGTCTGGTCTGGGACCCCGGCCTGCAATGGTGGCACTTCGCGGGTTTCCATTTCACCGTAGTGGGCGAATTCCACGCCGCCTACTGGAAGCTCGATGAAGCCGCGGCTTCGCAGCCAAATATCTGGGAATTCGGCGTGACGCCGGTGTTCCGCATCATCAAGGACTCGGGCTGGATTCGGCCATTCTTCGAAGCGGGCGTGGGTATCCGCCTGCTGTCGCACGTCGAGCTCACGCCTGATCGCACGATGTCCACCGCGTTCCAGTTCGCCGATATGGTGGGCATCGGTGCGCAGTTCGGCGAGCACCAGAACTATCAGGCGGGCCTGCGCTTCCAGCACATCTCGAACGCCGACATCAAGACGCCGAATCCGGGCCTGAATTTCGGCGAGGTTTATCTGCAGTACAACTTCTAGGCAGATCGGCAGCCCGCACCGGCGGTGGGGCGCACACCCGCCGCCCCCCCGTCACGCCCGTCCCCCTCCAGCCGTCCAACCCGTTACACTCTGCTTATGATGCAGTGCACCACGCGTGCGGCATCACCGGTTTTCCATAGACGATGTACCGGCGTCGCAGATAAAGGAGTGAGGAGCAAGGCATGGCAATCGAAACGGTTGGGATCGTGGGAGCGGGCACCATGGGCAACGGCATCGCGCAGGCGGTGGCCGTGGCCGGGTTGAAGGCGGTGATGATCGACGTGACGGACGCGGCGCTGGAAAAGGGCGTGGCCACGCTCACGCACAGCCTCGAGCGGCTCGTCTCGAAGGGCAAGCTCGACGCCGCGGCGCGCGACGCGGCGCTCGCGCAGATCGAAACTTCGACGGACTACGCGCGTCTTTCCAGCGCCGATCTCGTGATCGAAGCGGCGACCGAGAACGCCGAACTCAAGACGCGCATCCTCAAGCAGATCGAGGCCGCCGCGCGCCCGGATGCGATTATCGCGTCGAATACCTCGTCGATTTCGATCACGACGCTGGCCACCACGCTGGCCGATCCGTCGCGCTTTATCGGCATGCACTTCTTCAATCCGGTGCCGATGATGCCGCTCGTCGAGGTGATTCGCGGTCTGCAGACGCGTCCCGATGTGGCCGAAGCCGTGCGCGAACTCGCGCAGCGTCTGGACAAGACGCCGATCGGCGTGAAGAACGCGCCTGGTTTCGTCGTCAACCGCATTCTCGTGCCGATGATCAACGAAGCGTTCTTCGTGCTGGCCGAAGGCGTGGCGAGCGCCGAGGAAATCGACGCGGGCATGAAGCTGGGCGCGAATCATCCGATCGGGCCGCTCGCGCTGGCGGATCTGATTGGCCTCGACGTGTGCCTGTCCGTGATGGACGTGTTCCTCAAGGACTTCGGCGATTCGAAGTATCGCGCCTGCCCGCTGCTGCGCGAGATGGTGGCGGCGGGGCAACTCGGCCGCAAGAGCGGCCGCGGCGTCTACCAGTACGACAAGTAAGCGCCGAAGTTAGCCACGTAGTTAGTCACGAAGTTAGCCACGAAGTCAAGCCGCGTGCGTGCTGCTCAGGCGCGCACGCCCAGCTTGTATTGCGTCACCTGGCGGTAGGTGCCGCCGGGCCGCAACACCGCGTCGTCGCATTCCGGCGCAGCCATGTTGATCTGGTTCGGGAAGCCGCCCGCTTCGAGACACAGGCCCGCGTGTTTCACGCACGGCGCGCCGTGGCGTCCCGGCTGGCCTTCCAGATAATTCCCCGTATAGCACTGCAATCCGCGCTGATCGGTGGTGACGGTGAGTTCGCGCCCGCTGCCCGGTTCGTAGACGCTCGCCACCTGCCGCAGCGCCGGCCGCACGCCCGCCTGTTCGCCGCCGCGCAGCACGTAGCAATGATCGAAGCCGTTCGCGCGCGCAAGCTGCGCATGCGGCCACTCCAGGCGCGCACCCAATGGCGCGCCGTGGCGGAAATCGAAAGCGCTGCCCGACACGTCCGCCAGGCCGATGGGGATCATCTGCTCGTCGACTTCGAAAAAAGCGTCCGCGTCGATTGTGAGGATGTGGCCGCGCACGTCCGCGCCCGCATCGCCGCTCAGATTGAAATAGGCGTGATTCGTGAGGCTGAGCGCCGTGGGCGCGTCGGTGACGGCTTCGTAGGCGATCGTGAGCGTGCCGTCGTCCGCGAGCGTGTAGCGCACTTCGACGCTCACATTGCCCGGAAAGCCGCCATCGCCTTCAGGCGAGTCGAGGCGCAGCAGCAGCGTGCCGCGATCCTCTTCGACCTGCCAGAGCGCGCGGTGAAAACCGTTCGCGCCGCCATGCAGCAGATTGCCGTTTTCGTTGCGATCGAGCGTATGGCCGACGCCGTCGAGCATGAAGCGCGCGCCCGCGATGCGATTGGCCCAGCGCCCGATCAGCGCGCCCATATAGGTTGTGGCGCTCGCGTAGGCGGCGGGCGTGTCATGGCCGAGCAGGATATCGGCGAGACGGCCCGCGCGATCGGGCGCATGCCAGGACACCAGCGTGCCGCCAAGATCGCTGATCGTCAGCTTCATGTCCTGCGCGTTGCGCAGCGTATAGAGCCGGCAGGCGTCGCCGCCAGGCAGCGTGCCCCACGTTTCGGAGGTGATCGGGCTCATATGCAGAGGGTGGTTCATGGGGCTTGGCTCGTTGAATTCGATGGCGGTCCGGCTTTGCGTGTCAGCTTGCCGACGCACGCGAAGCGGGTGAGATGGGCGTCACACTGTCCTGATACTCGCGCGGCGTGCAACCCAGTTCGCGCCGGAACACCGCGTACATATACTGCAGCGAGGTAAATCCGCAGCGGATCGCCACTTCGGCGCTCGACGCATCGCGGCTTGCGAGCATCGCCTTCGCCGCGTCCAGCTTGTGACGCAGGATCTCCTGATGCACGGTGCAATGCAACTCGCGCCGAAAATACTCTTCGAGCGACGAGCGCGACACGCCCACGTAATCGGCGACCTGTTCGGTCTTGATGCCCTGGCACGCGTACTGGCGAATGAAATGGCGCGCGCGCATCACATGCGGGCTCGACAGCGGTTCGTGCCGCGTCGACTCCAGCACATTGATGCCGACCGGCGGCACCAGAATGCGCCGCCCCGGAAAGCGCGCGCCGCGCAGCATCTGATGCAACAGGTGCGCGGCCGTCTTGCCCATTTCCTCGGTGCCCTGAATCACGGACGAAATCGGAATGCGCGTGAGCGTGCGTGTGAGCGGATCATTGTCGATGCCGATGATCGCGACCTGCTCGGGCACGGCAATGCCGTGCATCAGACACGCCTGCAGCAGATGGCGCGCGCGGGCATCCGTCACGGCAATCACGCCGATCGGCTTGGGCAGCGCGTGCAGCCACACGCTCAATTGCTCGAGCGCCTGATTCCACGACGGCGCGCTGGTCGCCAGGCCGCGATAGATCGGCGCATCCATGCCTTCCTCGCGCGCGAGCGCCTGAAACGCGAGTTCGCGCTCCTGCGCCCAGCGGTTCTCCTGCGCCTCGGGCAGGCTGTACATCGCCAGATGCGGCAGACCCGCGCCGATCAGATGCGTCCACGCGAGCGACACCAGCTTGCGGTTATCGGTGGCGATATACGGCAGTCCGGCTGGGTAGTGCGCGGCGTCCTCGAACGACGAACCGAGCGCCACTACAGGCAGCCGGCAATCCTGCAAGGCATCGGCAACGGCGGGATCGTCGAAGTCGGCGATGATGCCGTCGCCGTCGAAGCGCTCGATGCCCGCAAGACGGCAGCGAAAATCCTCTTCGAGAAACAGATCCCACGCCACGCGCGTCGAGCGCAGATAGTGGCCGATACCCGCGATGATTTCGCGGTCATAGACCTTGTTCGCATTGAACAGCAGCGCAATGCGGTGCGCGGGCGGCGAGTTCTGGGAAGCGGGGGCACGGGTCATGGCGTGTCGCGCGCGTTCTGGCGCGCTTGTCTCCGAGGTGTCTCCGGGTTGTCTCCGGTTCGTGTCGGGCTCGCGCGGCTGCAGGGCGCGGCGGCTCTTTTTAAGCGTCCGGTTATTTTAGGCCGGGCGCGCGGCGTGCGCGCGACTCACGCGGAAAACTGGCAGGAATCGTTACGCCGCTCGCGCAATTTCGCAATTGCCGCTCGCCTCGCCAGACGGGCAGTATGGCGTCACCTTGCTGGATGCGTGCCGCGCTGTGCTTGCGCTGCGCCGCAACATTAAAACGGAGACGTCATGTCGTATTTCGAAGCCATTCCCGCGATTCGCTATGAAGGCCCGCAATCGGACAATCCGCTTGCGTACCACTATTACGATCGCACGAAAAAAGTGTTGGGCAAGACGCTCGAAGAGCATCTGCGCATTGCCGTCTGCTACTGGCATTCGTTCGTGTGGCCGGGCGTCGATATCTTCGGGCAGGGCACGTTTCACCGTCCGTGGCAGCAGCCCGGCGACGCCATGGAGCGCGCCCATCAGAAGGCCGATGCGGCCTTCGAATTCTTCACGAAGCTAGGCGTGCCGTACTACACCTTCCACGACACCGACGTCGCGCCCGAAGGCAAGGATCTCAAGGACTACAAGGAAAACTTCGCACGCATGGTGGCTTACCTGGGCGAGAAGCAGCACGCGAGCGGCATGAAGCTGCTGTGGGGCACGGCAAACCTGTTCTCGCATCCGCGTTATGCGGGCGGCGCGGCCACCAGCCCGAACCCGGAAGTGTTCGCTTATGCGGCGACGCAGGTCTGCAACGCGCTCGACGCCACGCATCGGCTCGGCGGCGAAAACTACGTGCTGTGGGGCGGCCGCGAAGGCTACGACACGCTGCTCAATACCGATCTCGCGAAAGAGCGCGATCAGTTCGCGCGCTTTCTGGCGATGGTGGTGGAGCACAAGGAGCGCATCGGCTTCAAGGGCGCGCTGCTGATCGAGCCGAAGCCGCAGGAACCGACCAAGCATCAATACGATTACGACGTCGCCACCGTCCATGGCTTCCTCACGCAATACGGACTGCAAAACGAAATCCGCGTGAATATCGAAGCCAATCACGCGACGCTGGCGGGCCATTCGTTCCATCACGAAATCGCCATGGCGTATGCGCTCAATGTGTTCGGCAGCGTCGATGCCAATCGTGGCGATCAGCAGAACGGCTGGGATACCGACCAGTTTCCGAACAGCGTGGAAGAACTCACGCTCGCGTTCTACGAAATCCTGCGTCACGGCGGCTTCACGACGGGCGGCATGAACTTCGACGCCAAGGTGCGCCGCCAGAGCAGCGATGCCGAAGACATGTTCTATGGCCACGTTGGCGCGATCGACGTGCTGGCGATCGCGCTGGAGCGCGCCGCGGTGCTGGTCGAGAACGATCGGCTCGAACAGTTCAAACGCCAGCGTTACGCGGGCTGGGACACCGAATTCGGGCGCAAGATTCTTTCGGGCGGCTATTCGCTGTCGTCGCTCGCCGCCGATGCCGCCGCGCACGGTATGAATCCGCAGCATGCGAGCGGCCAGCAGGAACGCCTCGAAAACGTCGTCAATCAGGCGATTTACGGCCAGCGCTGAGCGCGACCGCGACGGCCGCCGGCGCGTTGTGAACCCGCGCCGGGCCGTCAGCAGAATAAGGATGGAGACATGTTTATCGGTATCGACCTTGGCACGTCGGGCGTGAAGGCGGTGCTGCTCGACCGCGCGGGCGACGTGCTCGGCAGTGCGAGCGCGCCGCTCGCGGCGAGCCGTCCGCAGCCGCGCTGGTCCGAACAGGCGCCGCAGGACTGGTGGCGCGCCACCCAGCGTGCGCTGCACGATCTGCTCGATACGGTGCGCCGCAATGGCATCGACACGAATGGCATCGAAGCGCTCGGCCTCACCGGGCAGATGCACGGTGCGACGCTGCTCGACGCACATGGCGAAGTGCTGCGCCCGGCGATCCTCTGGAACGATGGTCGTTCGGATTCCGAATGTATCGAACTGGAGCGCGCCGCGCCGGAACTGCACGCGCTGGCGGGCAATCTGGCGATGCCGGGTTTCACCGCGCCCAAGCTGCTGTGGGTGAAAAAACACGAGCCGGAGATTTTCGCGCGGATCGCGCATGTGCTGCTGCCGAAGGATTATTTGCGCTGGCTGCTGACGGGCGTATTCGCGACCGATCCTTCGGATGCGGCCGGAACGCTGTGGCTCGACGTGGCGAAGCGCGACTATAGCGACACGTTGCTATCCGCCTGCGGCCTCACGCGCGCGCAGATGCCGGACGTGTTCGAAGGCAACCAGGTCACGGGCAAGTTGAGCGCCGATATCGCGCGTGAATTCGGCCTGCGCGAGATTCCGGTGGTGGCGGGCGGTGGCGATAACGCGGCGGGTGCGGTGGGCGTCGGCATCGTGCGTCCAGGCGACGCGATGCTGTCGCTCGGCACGTCGGGGGTGTATTTCGCGGTATCGGACGGCTTCCTGGCGAACCCGGATTCCGCGGTTCATAGCTTCTGCCATGCGCTGCCACAGACGTGGCATCTGATGTCGGTGATGCTCAATGCGGCCAGCTGTCTCGACTTCACGGCGCAATTGACCGGTCACGAAAACGTCGCGGCGCTGCTCGCGGATGCCGAAGCGCACACGAACGCCGATCTCGATTCGCGTCGTCCCTGGTTTCTGCCTTACCTGAGCGGCGAACGCACGCCGCACAACAACGTCAACGCAAAGGGCGTTTTCTACGGCATGACACCGCAAAGTTCGCGCGCCGATCTCGCCAACGCAACGCTCGAAGGCGTGGGTTTCGCGCTGCTCGACGGCATGGACGCGCTGCACGCAGCGGGCCTCGTGCCCGACACCATCACCGTGATCGGCGGCGGTTCGCGCAGCGCCTACTGGACGCAGATGCTCGCCGATATCAGCGGGCGCGCGCTCACGCTGCGTGCGGGCGGCGAGGTGGGTCCGGCGCTGGGCGCCGCGCGCCTCGCGCATCTCGCGGTCGAACCCGGCGCGACGCTCGATTCGGTGTGTCCGCAACCACCTGTACTGGCGGTACGCGAACCCGACGCCGCCCGCCACGCGTGGTATCGCGACGCGCGTCGCCCCACGTTTGCTTCGCTGTATCGCGCGCTCGAACCGGTCTTCGCCGGCAGCGCCTGAGCCTTCGCTTTATCGCAGCACCGCAGTTCCCAGCCGTACCGCGTCACGCACCGCGCAGCCCCCTTCACACGGGCGCGCGCGGCGGCGTGCGCGCTTGAACAGCCAGTCAAGTCGTCAATCGAATCGCCCGTTCCACCGTCACACCGCACATTCAATAACGCAACGACGCGCCGCCGCCGCGCTTCGCACGGCCAGCGCGCGATAACACGAGGAGTGGAGACATGAAGTTCGCCAAACGTCGTTCGGTTCTGGGTTCGCTAGTTTGCGGCGCTGTGCTCGCGAGTCTGTCGCTGGCCGCGCCGCTTGCGCATGCGAGCAAGGATCATCCGGAAATCGGCTTCTGTATCGACGATCTGCGCGTCGAGCGCTGGTCGCGCGACCGCGATTACTTTGTCGCGGCCGCCGAAAAAATGGGCGCAAAAGTCTCGGTGCAATCGGCCGATGCGAGCGAAGAACGCCAGATTTCGCAGATCGAAAATCTCATCTCGCGCGGCGTGGATGTGATCGTGATCGTGCCGTTCAATTCGAAAACGCTCGGTAACGTGGTGGCCGAAGCGAAGAAGGCCGGTATCAAGGTGGTGTCGTACGACCGCCTGATTCTCGACGCCGATGTCGATGCCTATATCTCGTTCGATAACGAAAAGGTGGGCGAGCTGCAGGCGCAGGGCGTGTTCAACGCGCAGCCCAAGGGCAATTATTTTCTGCTGGGCGGCGCGCCGACCGACAACAACGCCAAGATGCTGCGTGAAGGACAACTGAAGGTTCTGAAGCCGGCGATCGATCGCGGCGATATCAAGGTCGTCGGCCAGCAGTGGGTGCCGGAGTGGAGCGCATCGACGGCGCTGCGCATCACGGAAGACGCGCTCACCGCGAACAACAACAAGATCGACGCGATCGTGGCCTCCAACGACGGCACGGCGGGCGGCGCGATCCAGGCGCTCGCCGCACAGCATCTCGCGGGCAAGGTGCCGGTCTCGGGTCAGGACGCCGACCTCGCGGCGGTCAAGCGCGTGATGGCGGGCACGCAAACCATGACGGTCTACAAGCCGCTCAAGCTCATCGCAAGCGAAGCCGCGAAGCTTGCCGTCGATCTCGCGAAGGGTCAAAAGCCCGCGTTCAACGCGCAATACGACAACGGCAAGAAGAAGGTGCAGACCGTGTTGCTGCAACCGACGCTGCTCACGAAGAGCAACGCCGATATCGTCGTGAAGGACGGTTTCTATACGCAGGCGCAACTCGCCAGCCAGTAACTCAGGCCTGGCCAGTCCAGCCATCCGGCGGCCCGCGCGCTGTGTCGTTCACGCGCGCGGGCCTTCAACGCGGGCAATCAAGCGTATGACCGAACCTTTGCTGACGATGCGCGGCATCGTCAAAACTTTCGCGGGCGTCAAGGCGCTCGACGGCATCGACCTGACGGTGCGGCCCGGCGAGTGCGTCGGCCTGTGCGGCGAGAACGGCGCGGGCAAATCCACGCTGATGAAGGTGCTCTCGGGCGTGTATCCGCACGGCACCTGGAACGGCGAGATCCGCTGGGAAGGCCAGCCGCTCGAAGCGCAGAGCGTGCGCGATACCGAGCGCGCGGGCATCGTCATCATCCATCAGGAACTGATGCTGGTGCCGGAGCTTTCGGTGGCGGAGAACATCTTTCTCGGCAACGAAATCACGCTGCCGGGCGGGCGCATGAATTACGCGGCGATGTATCAGCGCGCCGATGAACTGCTGCGCGAATTGAACATCGACGCCATCAACGTCGCGCAACCGGTGATGAACTACGGCGGCGGCCATCAGCAATTGATCGAGATTGCCAAGGCGCTCAACAAGCGCGCGAAGCTGCTGATACTCGATGAGCCGTCGTCTTCGCTTACGGCGGCCGAAACGAAAATCCTGCTCGATATCGTGCGCGATCTGAAGCGCCGCGGCGTGGCCTGCGTCTACATCTCGCACAAGCTCGATGAGGTCGAAGCCGTGTGCGATACGGTCAGCGTGATCCGCGATGGGCGGCATGTGGCGACCGAACCGATGGCTTCGCTCACCACGGACCGCATCATCGCGATGATGGTGGGGCGCGAGATCAAGAATCTCTTTCCGCGCGAGCCGCACGAGATTGGCGAGGTGGTGTTCGAGGCGCGCAATGTCACCTGTTACGACGTCACGAATCCACGGCGCAAGCGCGTCAACGATGTGTCGTTCGCCGTGCGGCGCGGTGAGATTCTGGGCGTGGCGGGACTGGTGGGCGCCGGACGCACGGAAACCATGCAGGCGATCTTCGGCGCGTATCCCGGCAACTGCACGGCGACGGTGTTGCTCGACGGCAAGCCGTTGAAGATTCGCGCGCCGCTCGACGCGATTCGCGCGGGCATCGCCATGGTGCCCGAGGATCGCAAGCGCCACGGCATCGTGCCGCAACTGGGCGTGGGGCACAACATCACGCTCTCGGTGCTGGAGCGTTTTGCAAGGCACGGCCGTATCGATACCGCCGCCGAGCTCGACACGATCCGCACGGAAATGCAGCGTCTTTCGGTGCGCGCGGCCAATCCGATGCTGTCTATCGCGAGTCTCTCGGGCGGCAATCAGCAAAAAGCCGTGCTGACCAAGATGTTGCTGACCGAGCCCAAAGTGCTGATTCTCGACGAACCCACGCGTGGCGTCGATGTCGGCGCGAAATACGAAATCTACAAGCTGGTGTTCCAGCTCGCGAAACGCGGCGTGGCCATTGTGATGGTGTCGTCCGAATTGCCCGAAGTGCTGGGCATCAGCGATCGCGTGCTGGTGATTGGCGAAGGCGAGGTGCGCGGCGATTTCGCCAACGACGGCCTCACGCAGGAACACATTCTCGGCGCCGCGATCCAGAGTGCGCGCGCCCAATCTCTTTCAGCGAGTGCAGCATGACCCCTGACGTCACGACTCAAGGCGCGCGCGACGAGCAACTGGCCGGCGGCAACCGTCTCGGCCTGCGTTTCCAGCAACTGTTCGCGCGCTACAAGATTCTTGCCCTGCTGCTGGCCGTGGCCGCGATCTGGGTGTTTTTCTCGGTGCTCACGCACGGCGCGTTCGTCACGCCGCGCAACGTGTCGAACCTGCTGCGGCAGATGTCGATCACCGGCATGCTCGCGTGCGGCATGGTGTTCGTCATTATCGCGGGCGAGATCGATCTTTCGGTGGGCTCGCTGCTGGGTCTGCTCGGCGGCGTGGCGGCGATTCTCGATGTGAACCGTCACTGGCCGATTGGCGTGACGGTGCCGGCGGTGCTCGCGCTCGGCGTGCTGGTGGGGCTGTTCAACGGCTGGTGGTCGACGTATCGGCGGGTGCCGTCGTTTATTGTCGGGCTGGGCGGCATGCTGGCGTTTCGCGGCGTGCTGCTGGGGATTACCGGCGGCTCGACCATCGCACCTGTTTCGGATTCCTTTGTATTTATCGGGCAAGGCTATTTGCCGCGTATTGCCGGCGATGTGCTCGCGTTTGCGCTGTTCGTGCTGCTTGCCGTGCTGACGGTGCGCCAGCGTGCGAACCGCCGCCGCTATCAGTTGAGCGTGGTGCCGCTCTGGCAGGACGGCGTGAAGATCGTCGGCGCGGGGGCGATCGTACTGGCTTTCGTGCTGATGCTCGACAGCTACGGCGGCATTCCCGTGCCGGTGTTGCTGCTGCTCGCGCTGCTCGGCATCTTTACGTGGATCGCTACGCAAACCGTATTCGGCCGCCGCATCTATGCCGTGGGTTCGAATCTCGAAGCCACGCGTCTTTCCGGCGTCAATACGAACCGCGTGAAGCTGGCGATCTTCGCGCTGATGGGTCTGATGTGCGCGGTCGCCGGAATCGTCAATTCGGCGCGGCTCGCGGCGGGTTCGCCTTCGGCGGGCACGATGGGCGAACTCGATGCGATCGCTGCATGCTTTATCGGCGGAACGTCGATGCGCGGCGGTTCCGGCACCGTCTACGGCGCGCTGATCGGCGCACTCGTGATGGCGAGTCTGGACAACGGCATGTCGATGCTCGATGTCGACGCCTACTGGCAGATGATCGTGAAGGGCGGCATTCTTGTGCTGGCCGTGTGGGTCGATGTGGTGTCGGGGTCGAACCGCCGCTGAGTTTTTGTCTGATGTGAAGCGGTGAGCCCAACGGGCGGGACGCGCATCCCGCCCGTTTTCTTTTGCACTTTTCTCGCCGCAACAAGCCGGTTGAAAGCGCGTTGACACGTGTTGCGGCTTCGGTACGTGGCGTGCGGATTCCAGCCACAATCGATTCGTCGTGTGCCTCCAGCGCATCGTCCCGCTTCATGCTGCCGGAGCTGCCACCGCCTGCCGCGGCGCCGCACGCTTCGCGCAATCCGCGTGGTCGTTTGCTGGGCCTCTATCTGTGCGACGCGCTGCCGCCTGTCACTTTTCCGACGCATTCATGCAATGCGCCGTGCCGTTTCGCATCGACAAGATCGCCGTGCCCGCCGATATTCCCGAAGCGAAAGCCGCGAAGAAGGGCAAGGGCGATGGCAAGGCCGCGAAACCCGACGTGAAGCAAGTCGCCCCGGAAATTGCCGCCGACGATCTGGAAGGCGATCCGCCTCCGCCGCCGCCGAAGAAAAATGGCAAGGGGAGCGGCAAGTCGAAATCGGCGTGATTCAAGTTCGATGTGAGCGCAGCGCCATTCGTGGCGCTGCGTTTTTTATCGACGGAATTAATATGGATTCCGTATCAATCAGGCGTCACGCGATATCCCACCATGCAGGCAGCAAGGCGCGCACATCGGGCCGCGCGAACCGGTCGTCCAGCAGATGCACCACGCCGCTATCGTGTTCGCTGCGGATCACGCGGCCGGCTGCCTGCACGACCTTGCGCAGGCCGGGAATCAGATAGGTGTAGTCGAAGCCCGCGCCGTACAGCGCGTCCATGCGCTCGCGCATCGCTTCGTTGACGGCGTTGACCTGCGGCATGCCCAGCGTTGCGATAAACGTGCCGATCAGTCGCGTGCCCGGCAGATCGATGCCTTCGCCAAACGCGCCGCCCAGCACCGCGAAGCCAATGCAGCAACCGCCTTCCACGAAGCGCGCCACAAATGCCTGCTGCTGTGCTTCGTCCATCGTGCGCGACTGCATCCATGTATCGATGTGCGCGTGACGCGCAACGAAGACATCGGCGGCCTGCTGAAGATAGTCGTAGCTACTGAAGAAGCAGAGGTAGTTGCCGGGACGCTGCGCATATTGCCGCGCGATCCGCTCGACCAGCGTGTCGAGCGAGCGTGCGCGATCCTTGTAGCGCGTCGAAATATCGCGCGCGATCTGCACATCGAGTTGCTCCGCGCGAAACGGCGTGCCGATTTCCACCTGCACCGTGTTCGCGTGCAGGCCGAGCATATCGGCGTAAAAATGCGCGGGCGAGAGCGTGGCGGAAAAGAGCGTCACGCTATGCGCGGCGGCCACGCGCGGGCGCAAGGCGTTAGCGGGCACGAGATTGCGTATGCACAAGGTCGAACGCGTGCGCTTGCCCGCATGACCGGCCAGGGGCGTGACGTCGAAGATCGATTGCGTATCGAAGCGTTCGGCGAGACGCAGGAAATGCAGCGCGTCGAAATAGAAGCGTTCGAGATCGGCGTCGCGCACCAGCGCGGGTTCCGCAAGCTGATCGCCGATGCGGGCAATCACGTCGCCCAGCGCACCGATCAGGCCGTCGGGCAGCGTATCGCTTGCGCGCCACGCATCGGGCGAAAGCGCGTTCTGTGCGTTCCAGTGACGCGCGAGTCGCGTGAGCGCGCGCTTGACCTGCGCGCTCGCGGTACGCCGCACGGCATCCATGCGCGTCTGCACGAGTTCGGCGGAATACATCGCGCGGGCGCGCTCGGGCAGATTGTGCGCTTCGTCCACCAGCAGGCTCATGCGCCACTGGTTGTGTGCGCCGAGCATGAACAGCATCGCGCTCACGTCGAAGTAATAGTTGTAGTCGCCGACGATCACGTCGCTCCAGCGCGCGAGTTCCTGGCCGAGGTAATACGGGCAGACCGCGTGTTCGCGCGCGACTTCGCGCAGCGCGTCGCGCTTGAGATGGACGCGGGCGAGCGCGGCTTCGCGGGCGGCGGGCAGGCGGTCGTAGAAGCCGCGCGCGAGCGGGCACGACTGGCCGTGGCACGCGAGTTCGGGATGCTCGCAGGCCTTGTCGCGCGCGACGAGTTCGAGCACGCGTAGCGGCAGCGGCGCGTTGGTTTCGTCGCTTGCGTCGTTCTGTGCATTCGCGAGCGTGTCGAGCGCATCGAGCGCGAGTTGCCGCCCGGAGCTTTTCGCGCTCAAAAACAGCACCTTGTCGATGCCGCCGCGCGCGCAGGCCTTCAACTGCGGAAACAAGGTGCCGATGGTCTTGCCGATGCCCGTCGGCGCCTGAGCGAGCAGACAACGGCCTTGGGTGGCCGCGCGCCAGACCGCCTCGGCGAGATCGCGCTGGCCCTGACGAAAGCTCGGATGCGGCAGCCGCAGCGCGGCAAGCGCCGTGTCGCGCGCGGTACGATGCGCGCTTTCCTGCTCGGCCCATGCGATAAAGCGCGCGCATTGCGCTTCGAAATCCGCACGCAACTGCCAGGCGCTGGCCTGCTCGACGAGCGCCGTTTCGCGCCCCGAACCGATGTCGTAATACACCAGCGCCAGTTCGAGCGCATCGAGGCCAAGCTTCTCGCACATCAAGGCGCCGTACACGCGCAACTGCGCCCAATGCAGCGCGCGCTGGTTCTCGCGCATGGCGTCCAGATCGCCGCGATAGGTCTTGAATTCTTCGAGCCGCTGCCGCGCGGGATCGTAGCCATCGGCGCGCCCGCGCACGGTCAGTGTGCCGATGGTGCCGCTCAGGGCGATTTCCGTTTCATAACCGGCAGGCCGGCGCGCGGCGATAGCGGCGTGACCCGCGCGGCCTTCGCTCGCATCGGGCGAGGGCGTGAAGCGCAGATCGAGGTCGCCGCGTTTGGCGGTGAACTCGCAAAGCATGCGCACGGCGACGGTGTAACTCATGGCGCGATCACGGCTTCCTGCGCGATGTCCTCGCTTGCCCAACGCGCCTGCAATACCGTCACCGGCATGCCGTGCGCGGCGCAGTAGGCGAGCCAGCGGCGCTGGTTGTCCTGCAGGCGATCGCCAGGCCCTTTGACTTCGATCAGTTCGTAGCGGCGCTCGCGCGGCCAGAAGCGCACGAGATCGGGCAGGCCCGAACGATTCGCAGCCGGCTCGCGCAACAGGCGCTCGAACCACAGACGCAGATGCGCGGCCGGGAAGCAGTCGAGCGCCAGCGCGAGCAGGGTGTCGTCGAGCGTGCCCCATGCGACGAAGGGCGCCTGCGTGCCGTATTTATCGGCGAAACGCTGCGCGATGGTGTGGCGATACGTGCCGGTTTCGAGTTCGGCGAGACAGGCGTCGAACAGCGCCGCGCGGCGCGTAACGAAATCGGCGGCATGCAGATCGGCGGGGCCGCGCTGGAACGGGTGGAAGAACGCGCCCGGCAGCGGCGCGAACAGCGCGGGCCAGCACAACAGGCCGAACAGGCCCGTAATGAGCGTGTTTTCGACGTAGAACACGGGCGCTTCGGCGTCGCTGCCGGCGAGCGCGAGGCGAGCGGCTTCTTCCACGCGCAGCGGCCGGTGCGCGGCGGGCAGCGTCAGTTCGATGAGCGAGTGATCGGGCGCGGCGGGCTGGCTGCGTGACGTCGCGCGGCGGCGCGTCAGACGGCCGAGCGTGCGCGCCGCGCGCTGCGCCTCTTCTTCGTTCGCGGGCGCTTCGGCAATCGACTGGGCGAGCGCGCAGGCCGCGTCGCGCTGTCCCAGTTGCTCGAGCACGCGCACGCGCCGGTAACGCGATTTGGGGTGGCCGCAGTCGAGATAGGCGCGCATCGCCAGCGCCGCTTCGCCCAGCCGTTCGGCCGACTGGCCCGCCGCGTGGCGCACACGGTCGTGGCGCGCGCGCAGCCAGGCGTTGTGGTGCGTGTGCGCGGCAAGCGCGTCGAGAGCATCGAGCGCGGTGGCGATGTCGAGCGCGCCTGGATCTTCGGGCGCGACATCGAAAATCGCGCGGCAATCGCGCAGGGCCAGATACGCGTCGATATCGGCGCGCTGCTGGAAGGCCCGCGAGGCGCTGTCGAGCGGCACCGGTTCGTAGCGGTAGACGCCCAGATCGGCGAGCACGAATTCGGACCAGTCCTGATCCAGATTGCCGAAGAACATCAGGCGCAGACGTTCGCACAGCGGCGCGGCGACGAAGTCGAAAACCGTATCCGCCGTGGCGGGAAACCACGCGCTCCAAAGACGTGCGGCGGGCGCGGCGGCGCCGAGCGCGTCGAGCGTGGCCGCGCGTGTGGCGGTGCGCGGGTTCAGGGCGATCAGGTCGGACGTGGCGGCTTCGCCCTGCGCGACGAGCCGCGCAGCGAGCGTCTGCAATTCTGCCTTGGTCACGAGCGCCGCAAGCGCGTCGAGCGCGAGTTCCGGCGTCGCGTCGAGCCAGCCCGCCTCGATCAGCGGCGCGGCCGCCGCGCGCGGGCAGCCGATCTCGGCGTAATCGAGTTTGCTCGCGCGAAAGTGCGGGCCCTTGCGCATCAGCATGCGCACGAACAGCGCCCGCGCCGCGAGCGGCAGGGCGCCGAATTCCTGCGCGAAACGGCGTTCGGCGTCGTCGAACAGGTCGGCGCAGCGCGCGTCGAGCCAGCCGAGCGCGCGCTCGAAATTCGCCAGGTAGTAGAACGGATCGGGGGAGTCGGGGAGCACGCGCGGCACTGTATGGATATACAGCCGCGATGATAGCAGGCCCGCGCGCTTCGCTGCCGGCGGGGCCGTCCGGCGTAGATCGGCGTCGGGCGGGCCGTAAGCTACAATTGGCGCAGCCTGAAAACCGGATCGCGCTGCACGCGCGACTACAGTGACAAAACAGCGACAAGAGCGATGAACAAACGGAATGCCTGTCTCGTCGGCCTCGCGGCCGGCGCCACCCTGCTCGCGGGCTGCGTTGCGCAGTACCAGAACCCCAGCGCCTGCGAACAGGAGATGCGCAGCCGCCTCGCCAGTGCGTCGCTGGGCGACTTCTCCGTCACGCACACGGCGGTGGCGTATCGCGGCAAGCGCGTCGTCATCGAAGGGCAACTCGAACGCGGCATGATTCCGGCTTCGGGCGTGCTCGGGGCTTCGGAAGCGCTCGCGGTGGGCGGCATGCCGAATGCGGGTTCGCCGGCGGTGGCGTCGTCGGGGGCATCCGCTGCATCGGCTTCGTCCAGTGCGGCTGGCGTGACGGGCAAGCAGCACGCTGCGGTTGCCGTGCCGGCGTCGGGCGCCTCTGCGGTCAGCGCGGCTTCGGCGCCGAAGGTCGAAGAGCCCAAACCCACCACGCCGCTTGGCATCCTCGCTGTGAAGCTCGGCCTGCACAAAGCGCCGCCGCCTGGCGCCGCCGCGGAATGCCAGTACGACCGCACCGGCGCGCTCACCGCGTTCCACTGGCTTTCGCCAGCCGCGCTTGCGAAGACCACGCCCGCAACGCCCGCATCCGACGCGCAGGCCGAATAAGCCGAAGTCAGCACAGGTCACTACAGGCCAGCGCCCCGCGCGCATTCAGAACGCGTAGTACGGCCCCGTGCCTGCGGGTGTCGTCTGCGCCTGGATGGCGGTGTAGACGCGCCGTCCGAAGAAGAACGGCAAGCCCCAGCCGAATGCGCTGCCGTTGTAGCCCGCAAGATTGTTGAACGCCCAGTTGCCGGTCGCGAACAGCGACGTCGCATTCGCAACCGACAGCGAAGCGGGCGCGGCCACGCCATCCACGCCCTTGAGCGTCGCGGCCAGGCTCTGCGGCGAACTCGGGCAGAACCACACGCCGCAGCGCGTGAGCGTCGCGTTCGCGAAGAAGAAGCCGTTCGAACCGCTGTCGATGTAGCTCTGCGAATAGACGCTGCCATCCGATGTCGTGGTCGAAACGAAACCCGTCACCGAATTGCCGCGCAGCACGGTCGCGCTGCCGAGCGCATTGTTCGCCTGCGAACCGATGCCGAAGATCAGCGAGCCGCTCACTGCGCTTTCTCCCGTGCTCGCAATCGCCGGAAGATCGACGATAACGCCGTTATTGTCGGTGGCGAAGGCCGCGACCGGATTGCTCACCTGCTGCGTGAGCGGCTGCGTGCTCGCCGTGCAGTTGCCGGATGGGCATGCGTAGTACCACGAACTATTGGGTCCATTCACGCAGGATGCACCGCAATCGGCACCGAACGGCCCGACGCCGAGAATGCCGTTCGAGCGCAGCGCCGTGGCGTTGATCATGGCGAGGCCAAAACCCTTGCAGGCGCTGGGGATGGTCGGCACGGACGGGTCGGCGATCAGCTGGATCGGCAAGGCGGAGGCGACTTCGCCCGCGAGCTTGACGTCGGCGCTGCGCACCGCGCCCCACGTGTAGCCGGAGCCGAACGCCGCGCACGAACCGGCCGGATCACTGCCGTTGCCGGCGGGCACGGCCGGGAGCGCGAAGCCGGCCGGCAAGGCCGAGGCAAGCAGGCGCAGCCCCTGCGAGCCGGTATCGACCTGGACGTTGTTGACGGTCGCGCAGGTGCTGGTGCCGGGCACGCAGACGGTGACGTTCGCCATCAGCATGTTGCGCGTCGAAGTGGGCGTCGAGGCGACGGTGATCGGCAAGACGTTGGGCGTGGTCGATTGCGTCACGCTGCCGGTGCTCGTGGCGGGCGTGGTGGAGGGGGGCGAGGCGCCGGACGATCCCGATGCCGCAGGCGTACTGGCCGCGGACGTCCCGCCCGGTGCCGCCGCCGCTGCGGACGACGAACCGCCGCCGCCACATGCAGCGAGCGCGGCCGCGAGCATCGCCGCGAACACGCACAGGCGCGCGCTCATCGCAGATCTCCTTCGCTCACGCCTGCGGGCAGCGCGCCCGGCAGCCACGCGCGGCCCACGTAGCTGCGCATCAAACCGCCGGATTCGACGATCACGCTCGGCGTATCCACGCGCGCGGCGTGCAGATTGTCGCGATCGGCCACATGCAGCGCGACGGCGCCGTTCTGGAAGTCGGCGGCATAACGGCCGAGGAGGGTGTGCAGATTCGGCGCCGATGGCCCTTGCCACGTATAGGCGACGATCTGGCCGCTGGCCGTGGCCACGTATTCGCTCACGCGCGTACCGGCTGCATCGACGCACTGCGTGACGCGCAGTGCGCCGCCCGCGAGCGACTGGGTTGCGTCGGCGGCGTCGGTGGCGAGGCTCACGCGCGCCGCCGTCGGCACGATGTCGCCGAGCGCGGCCTGCGCGGGGCCGGATAGCGCGCCCAGAAGGCCCAGAAGCACCAGAAGCGATAGAAGGCGGGCACCGGACGTGACGCGGCCCAGCCGGATGAGGCTGCAAGTTGTCATGAATTCTCTCCGTACGACGTTTTAGAATTTTTCTTTCTGATTTTTTTTGGGGAAATTAGCATCGCGCCGGTGCGGCAAGGCGTACACGCCAACAATGCCGATCGGCGCAAGCTCTGCGGCTGGCCGTCAGCATCGGCAAGTCATTGATAAAAAATAGGATTTGTCTGATTGATGTTGCGCGGAGAGTGTTTTCAGAATGTGGACGAACGTTACATCTGCGCGGTCGTCACGAGTCCTGCGCAGCGTTACAAGCCGTCCGGCGAAGCGCGCTTCTTACCGCTGCAACATGCGGAAACGCGTCCGCTTAATCCGGTTTTTGCACAGCGCGCCATCTCGCCGGTAAAATGGCTGGTTGATCCACGCAAACTGTCCGTGGCGTAGCCGAAGGGATTACCCGAACATGAGTGATTTTCATCAACGTCTTGCCGCACGCGCGTTTGCGCTCCTGATGGCGGGCGGGCTGGTCGCCGGCTGCAGCTCGCCGACGCCGGGCAAGATCGATTACCGTAGTGACGCAAAGGCGAAGCAATCGTCGCTGGCCGTACCGCCGAACATGCTCGACGAAACGGCCGACCAGCGCTCGCTGCCCCCGCAGGGCGGCGAAACCTCGCTGTCGGCGCTCAAGCAGGTGCAGGCCGCCGCGCCCGCGACCGACGACAACAGCCAGGTCCTGCCGCAGGTGCCGGGCATGCATATCCAGCGTGACGGCACGGAAAGCTGGCTGGTCATCGACAGCCGCACGCCCGCCGACGTCTGGGCGCAGGTGCGTCGCTTCTGGCAGGAACAAGGCTTCCTGCTGGTCGTCGACCAGCGCGACAAGGGCCTGATGGAAACCGACTGGAACGAAACCCATCCCAAGATCAACGACGGCCTGATCCGTAATACGTTGTCCTGGGCCACGGGCAATTCCTACGTCACGGCAGAACGCAACAAGTACCGTACGCGTCTGGAAACCTCGCCCACGGGCGGCACGTATGTGTTCATCAGCCAGAAGGGCTTGAGCGAACAGCTTTCCGGCACGAACAACGAAACCAGCAAGTGGGTGCCCAAGCCCAACGATCCGGCGCTCGAACAGGAATACCTGAAGCGCCTGATGGTGACGCTGGCGCGCGCCAAGCCGGGCGTGCCGGACGCGCAGGTTGCCGCCGACGCGGACGCGAAGGCCGACAAGAAGGGTGCGAAGGCTGCATCGTCGAAGGCGCCGGATGCCGCAGCGGCAGCCATCGCTGCGCAGAACGCGGCGGCGGTGGGCCAGAGCCCCGCGGCTGCGGGTTCGAAGGGTGCGTCGGGCGGCACGCTGCCGGGCGGCCAGTACACCTCGACCGAGCTGACGCTGTCGGAGCCGTATGACCGTGCATGGTTGCGTGTGGGCCTCGCGCTCGACCGCGCCAACTTCACGGTGGACGACCGCGATCGCTCGAAGGGCGTCTACTACGTGCGTTACGTCGATCCGCAGGATATGACTTCGGCCGAGCAGGGCTTCTGGAACCAGATCTTCCACGGCCGCAAGGAAAAGGTCGCGAAGCAGTACAAGGTCAACGTGCGCGCCGTCACGGAAAACCAGACGCGCATCGCCGTGGTGGACGACAAGGGCGAGATCGACTCGTCGCGTCCCGCACGCGAAATCATGGGTCTCGTGGTCGAAGAGCTGCACTAAGACGCGCGTCATCCAGGCATTGCCCATAAAAAACCCGCCTTGCGCAAGCAGGCGGGTTTTTTCGTTTTACGTCCTTATCGGCGCGGCGGTGTTCAGTGCGGCGGAATCATCCACGTCAGCACGTACTGTTGCAGCCACACCAGAATGCCGAGCAGCACCGTCATCACGATCGAATGCTTGAAGGTGCGGGCGAAGACGTGACCTTCCTGGCCCTTGAGTTCGGTGGTCGCGACGCCAGTGGCGATGTTCTGCGGCGAGATCATCTTGCCCATCACGCCGCCCGACGAATTGGTCGCCGCCATCAGCACCGGGTTCAGGTTGAGCTGCTGCGCGGCCACCACCTGCAGATTGCCGAACAGTGCGTTGCCAGAGGTATCGCTGCCCGAGAGGAACACGGCCACCCAGCCGAGGAACGCCGAGACCAGCGGAAACAGCGCGCCCACTGAGGCCACGCCCAGACCCAGCGTGTAGGTCAGCCCCGAATAGTTCATCAGGAACGCCAGTCCGACGATGGTCGCGACCGTGAGAATGGCGATGCGCGTCTGCACCCAGGTATCGACGATTGCGCCGCCGAAATCGGAGGGCTTCAGACGCACGACGAACGCGGTGATGATCGCCGCGCACAGGATGGCGGTGCCGGTGGCGAGCGGCTGGAAGTCCCACACGGCGCCATAAGGCGTTTTGTAGAGCGTGATGAACACGGCCTTGTTCAGGCCCGGCCACGGCACCTTGACGTCGCCGATCGCGAACACCTTGGCCACCGTCCAGACGATCACCACGACCGCAACGATGATCCACGGATACCAGCCCTGCGCGCCCGTGATATTGCCGCGTACCTCTTTGCTTCGATCGACGCGGATTTCGAACTGCGCATCGGGCGCGGGCTTCCACACGCGCAGGAACAGGATCGTGAGGATCAACGAAACGAGCGAGGAGAGCACATCGGTGAGGCTGTAATTGACGTAGTTCGAGGTGACGAACTGCGTCAGCGCGAAGCTGCCGCCCGAAACCAGCAGCACGGGCCAGATGCGCAGCATGCCGCCCACGCCCGCGTAGATGGCGATCACGTAGAACGGCAGCAGCAGCGCGAAGAACGGCAACTGGCGGCCGACCATCTGGCCGAGCACATCGGCGGGAAGGTGCGTGACCGCGCCGAGCACCGTGATCGGCACACCCAGCGCGCCGAAGGCCACCGGCGCCGTGTTGAAGATCAGCGTGAAGGTGAGCGCTTCGAGCGTCGGAAAGCCCAGCATGATGAGCAGCGAACTGGTGATGGCGATCGGCGTGCCGAAGCCGGAAATCCCTTCGAACAACGCGCCGAACGAAAAGCCCACGACCACCAGCACGATGCGCCGGTCGTTGGGCAGATTGTCGAGCAGCCACATGCGGAAGGCGGCGAAGCGACCCGAGCGCAGCGCGATGTTGTAGAGCAGGATCGCCGTCACGACGATCCACATGACTGGCCAGAGCGCGAACACCACGCCGTTGAGTACTGCGCTGATCGCCAGATTGACCGGAAACTGCCAGCCCGCGATCGCGACAATCAGCCCGACGATCAACCCGGCGAGCGAGGCCTGCCAGGCGGGCCGGCGCGCCCAGCCGAGCAGGATGAGCACCACGACGATCGGCAGCACCGCGACGAGAAACGACAAAAGCAGCGAATTGCCGATGGGAGTCAACAACTGGTGGAACATGACGTCTCCTTTCTGCTGGTTCGTATCGGCGTGGGCGTGCGTGAGGGCGCACGGCGAGCCGGGCATGGCGTCAGGCGGAATGCAAACAACAAGCAGATACAAGCAGGCAGATACGGCAGAACGCGAGCGGCGTGCGCGCGGCGCTCGCGAATTCCACCGCTGAGGAGGGCTTATTCAGTAAGGCAGTGTTTCAATCCCCGATGCCCCACTTGCAGGATAGAAAACGGAGCGCCAGGGTCAAGCAGGGAAAGTACGGTCGTGCGGTGCCAGAGCGATCTTTAGTGATGCCAGTGACCGCCGCCATAGCCGCCATGGCCCCAGTAGCCGCGTCCCCAGTAACCGCCGCCGCCCCAGAAGCCGACGCCGATCGAAACCGCCGGTGCGCCCCAGCCCCAACCGGAATAGCCGTAGTACGCGGGATAAGGGTAATAGGCCGGATAGGCCGGATAGACCTGCCACGCCGGCACTGCGACCGCAACGGGCGGCGAGGGATAAAGCGGTCCTGGATATTGAGCATCCGCGACGGCAGCGGGCGCAGGGTTGGGGCGCGCGTAGGTTTGCGTAACGGTGCGCGTCGTCGTTGAGCCTGCAACGGCCACGGCGGTTTCCTGCTGCGTGCTGGCGGCGGGAACGGTAGGGTAATAACCCGGGTAGTAATACGGCGACCAGGCCGAGTACCCGTAAGGCGTGTAGTAATAGCAACCCGAGAGCGCGAGCAGCGCGCCGGTAGCGCACACGATCGCCGCCGTTCTGAGCGGACGGCACAGCGCGCGAGTAGAAAGCGGGGATTTCATGGCGACTCCAGACGAACGCTTCAGGCTATCACGCCTGAACAATCGCGCCATGTGTGAACGCAAAAACGGCACATGCCCCTGCAGGAGCACGTGCCGCATATCCTCTCTGAAGCCGTGTGACCGGCCAATCTGCCTGTTGTATTTTGTTGCTCTTTTTAGCGGCTTTCGTACTGCACATAGCGTGACGAAAAAGCGTGACGAAAGGATCGTCTATACGGGATGCCAGCCGTCACGCAGTCACGTATTCCGGCGCGAAACCTTACTTGCCAACCTGATTGCCGATAATGCCGCCGACTGCGGCGCCGCCCACGGTAGAAAGCGCGCTGCCGCCGATCACGGCGCCAGCGGCACCGCCGACACCTGCGCCAATGGCAGTGTCACGGTCGCGTCGGGACATGTTGTCGCAAGCGCTCAGACTGCCGATCACGGCAACGAGCGTAGCCACGGTGAAGAGGGTACGGGTGCGAGCGAAGTTTTTCATGTTCGACTCCAGCTATAGGGGGTATCCGGTGCAAAGCGAGTCGCATAAATCGCGCCCAGTTCGCACCTCCAGTACACCCATGCTAGCCACGCCCTCCGTATCCGGGTGTGTGCGCTTGTCAGCGAGTTGTCGGAGTCGTTAAAAAGTGTTTCGGTGTGGAAAACATCATTCGCTGCGCTGCACGATACGTCAGCTCATCGTGCAGCGCAGCGAAAGGGCGTTCTCGCCTTACTGGCGCTGATAAATCTCCGCGCCTTGCTTGACGAATTCCACCGCCTTCACTTCCATGCCCTTTTTCAGGGCTTCTGCGTCGCTGACGCCTTGTTTGGCCGCGAAGTCGCGCACGTCCTGCGTGATCTTCATCGAGCAGAAGTGCGGGCCGCACATCGAGCAGAAATGCGCGACCTTGGCCGAGTCCTTGGGCAGCGTTTCGTCGTGGAATTCACGTGCCTTGTCCGGGTCGAGGCCGATGTTGAACTGGTCTTCCCAACGGAACTCGAAACGCGCCTTCGACAAGGCGTTGTCACGCACCTGCGCGCCCGGATGACCCTTGGCCAGATCGGCCGCATGCGCCGCGAGCTTGTACGTGATGATGCCTTCCTTCACGTCGTCCTTGTTCGGCAGGCCAAGGTGTTCCTTCGGCGTGACGTAGCAGAGCATCGCCGTGCCGAACCAGCCGATCATCGCCGCGCCGATGCCCGAGGTGATGTGATCGTAGCCCGGCGCGATATCGGTCGTGAGCGGCCCGAGCGTGTAGAACGGCGCTTCGTCGCACCATTCCAGCTGCAGGTCCATGTTTTCCTTGATGAGCTGCATCGGCACATGGCCGGGGCCTTCGATCATTACCTGTACGTCGTGCTTCCACGCGATCTGCGTGAGCTCGCCCAGTGTTTTGAGTTCGCCCAGTTGCGCTTCGTCGTTGGCGTCGTAGATCGAGCCGGGGCGCAGGCCGTCGCCCAGCGAAAAGCTCACGTCGTATTCCTTCATGATTTCGCAGATCTCTTCGAAATGCTCGTAAATGAAGGACTCCTTGTGATGTGCGAGACACCACTTGGCCATGATCGAGCCGCCGCGCGACACGATGCCCGTCATGCGGTTGGCCGTCAGCGGCACGTATTGCAGACGCACGCCCGCGTGAATCGTGAAGTAATCGACGCCTTGCTCGGCCTGTTCGATCAGCGTGTCGCGGAACATCTCCCACGTCAGGTCTTCGGCCTTGCCGTTGACCTTTTCGAGCGCCTGATAGATCGGCACCGTGCCGATCGGCACCGGCGAATTGCGGATGATCCACTCGCGCGTTTCGTGAATGTGCTTGCCGGTCGACAGATCCATCACCGTGTCGCCGCCCCAGCGGATCGCCCAGGTCATCTTGTCGACTTCCTCGCCGATCGAGGACGTCACCGCCGAATTGCCGATATTCGCGTTGATCTTCACGAGGAAGTTACGGCCGATGATCATCGGCTCGCTTTCCGGGTGGTTGATGTTGGCGGGAATGATCGCGCGGCCGCGGGCGATTTCTTCGCGCACGAATTCCGGCGTGATTTCCTTGAGCGCATCCTTGCCGAAGGCAGCGGCACCGAACGCCTGGCCCGGATGCTGGCGGCCCATCATGGCGGCGAGCTTCGCGCCGTTCGGGCCGCTGGTCTTGAGGCTTTCGAGGTATTCGGCGCGGCGCTGGTTTTCGCGGATGGCGATGTATTCCATCTCGGGCGTGATGATGCCCTGACGCGCGTAGTGCATCTGCGTGACGTTCTTGCCCGCTTGTGCGCGGCGCGGCGTGCGGTGCAGGCCGGGGAAACGCAGCTCGGCGGTGGCCGGATCGGCGGCGCGCTCGCGGCCGTAATCGGAGGAGAGACCGGGCAGCGCTTCGGTGTCGCCGCGCTTTTCGATCCATGCCTGACGCACGGCGGGCAAGCCTGCGCGAATGTCGATCTTCGCTTCGGGATCGGTGTACGGACCCGAGGTGTCGTAGACGTAGATCGGCGGATTCTTTTCGCCGCCGAAGCCCGTGGGCGTATCGGCCTGCGTGATCTCGCGCATCGGCACGCGGATGTCCGGCTGCGAACCGGTCACGTAGATCTTGCGGGAATTGGGCAGCGGCGCAATCGCGGCTTCGTCGACGTGCGCGTTGGCGGAAATGAACTTGGGATTCGCGTTCATGCGTCTCTCTCCATGCAATGCAAAGTGGGAACTACGGCTTCGCAGGAGACGAGACGGAACGTGGACGGACCTCGCAATGAGGATGGGTGCAGGCGGTAATGCGTGTCTTGCTGCAAGGTCCGGACGCTTCCCTGCGCTGGCATTATCCAGATCAGGTTCAAAGGGTATTTCTCACCCGCGAAATACGCTGCCTGACGCTATTCGTGTGAACAGTTCGAAGCGGCGCATAACGCAGGACCCCCGCGTAAGCAGGCCAAACGATACACCGCGCTGCGACACTCTGGCAAGTGCCTTTGCGCGAGGGAATGTGCTGCGTACACGCGGAATTCGCGCGCGCGACCTATATAGGAGAGAACGCGTTTTTGACGCGAAAAAGGGCGAAAAACGAGGCGAAAAAACTTCTCGATGGACTGCGCCGGGCGCCTCGGCGGGCTCGTTGACCGGCGCAATCGCGCATCACAGCACGAAGTCGTCGGCGGCTTCGGGCTGGAACAGGATGCGCGAAATTTTCAGCGTTTCGACGGCGCCGCTGGGCGGTGTGAAGCGCACGGTTTCGCCGCGTTTCGCGCCGAGCAGCGCCAGTCCTGCGGGCGAAAACACGTTGAGACGGCCTTGATCGACGCTGGCGTTGGCCGGGTAGACGACCGTCCAGGTGACGGCTTCGCCAGTGCGATCGCTCACCAGCGTGACCTGCGAATTCATGGTGACGATATTGGCGGCAATTTCGCGCGAATCGACGATCTCGGCGCGTTCGAGCAGTTCGTCGAGCATCAGTTGGCGCGCGGGCGCGGCGCCGGTTTCGGCGGCGCATTTTTCGAGGCGGGCGAGATCGAGCTCGGTCAGATAACGGATTTTCTTCGACATGGGATTCTCCTTTGCGATCCAGATGAAGCGGCCTTCAGGGAAGGCCTCGATAGGGCGTACGGGATCGGCCCGGAGCCCGACTGAACGGCTCCGGCAAAGGAGGGTGGTTCAGTGCGGACGCCGGGCGAAGGCGAGCGGGGCCGGCAGGCCGGAAGGGCGTCGCAGCGCGCACGCGCGCGCCGCCACCGGGCGCGCGGCGCGCGGTGGAAGCGAGGCGAAAAACGCAGGCAGCGGACGCATGATGAATGTAATGACAATGAAAGAATGTGACATCCTAGCACGGTCTCAAAATGGCGCATCGACCTGGCATGAAGCGACGGTTTTCTGTCTTCGCACGACATCGCTGCGCCCTTATTTCGCGACCGTTGCGCGCGCGCTGCGCGTCGGCGCATAAAGCACGTTCGCGGCGTCCGCAACGCGGCGCCTTGTTGCATAATGCGTGGCGCCCGTTCCGGGTATTTCGGGCGGCTTTCGACCGGCTTGCAATTTCCTGTGTGGCTTGGTCGTGTGCTGCTCTGGTGCGCTTACTTTCGCGTCTCCTACTCTCTCTCGTCGCCTCCATCATGCCGTCGCGCTTTATTCGTCCCGTCCCTGGTCTGGCGGGGCGTTCGCGGTTAGCCCTCTGGTTTGTCTCCCGTTCTGCGGCGGTGCAATGACGATGCCGCCCCGTTTGCCTTCCGGTTCGTCCATCAGCCCGTATTTGCGCGGTTTCCTGCAGTTGCTCGGCACACTAGGCGCGCACAGCTGGCGTCTCGCGCGCAGCGTGCGGCTGCCGCAGACGCGCGGCGGTCGCGTCGCGCTGGCGCTGGCCGTCGTGTACTTCGTCTGGGGTTCGACCTATCTCGCCGTGCATGTGGCGCTCGAATCGTTCCCGCCGCTGCTGCTCTCCGGGCTGCGTAACCTGCTGGCGGGCATCGGCCTGTTCGTATTCGCGATGCGACGGCGCCCCGTCATGCCCACGCTCACGCAGATCCGCAATGCCGGCGTGGTCGGCACGATGCTCGTGGGGCTGTCGAGCGGCATGCTGGCCTACGGCATGCGCACGGTCGGCACCGGCACGGCGGCGGTGATGGTCGCAACGGTGCCCTTGTTCGCCACGCTGATCGCGGCGGCTGCCGGGCGGCGCGTCGCCAAAGGCGAATGGGCCGCGGTGGGGCTGGGCCTTGTCGGCATCGCGATCCTGAGCCACGGCGGCGGCGCAAGCGGAACGGCCGGCGGCAGTCTGGCGATTCTGGGCGGCGCGTTGTTCTGGGCGATCGGCGCGCATCTGGCCGGGCGGCTCGAATTGCCTGCCGATCTCTTTATCGCCACGGCACTGCAGATTGGCCTGGGCGGCGGGATTTCGACGCTCGTGGCGATCGTCACCGGCGAGCGCATGGGCGCGCTGCATTTTGTGCCGTTCGTCGCCTTTGGCTATCTGATGCTGATCGGTACGATGGCCGCGTATGTTGCCTACGGTTATCTGATCCGCAATACCAGCCCGATCGTGGCCAGTAGCTGCATGTATGTGAATCCAGTGGTGGCAGTGGCGTTGGGCGCGCTCACGCTGGGCGAACCGATTACCCATTCCACGATCATCGCGACCGTGCTGATTCTGGGCAGCGTGGGCCTTTCGTTCGTATTCGACGATCGTCGGCGCGCGTCATGAAGGTCTTTCTGCCACATTTCGCAGGCTGCGAAAATCATTCGGATTGCAGATTAACCCGATTAACGGCGCTGTCCAATAACGCCATTTAACGCGATCCGGCGCTGCCTGAAAAGGCAGCGCCGAACGCGCAGCGAGTGCATTTCAACGGCACTCAACCGCCGTTTCCATACCCCGCATATCACGCCTGCCGAGCCGCGTTACTTGGCTTGCTCGGCGGTATTCGTGATGGCGTGACCGCCCGCGGACATATCCTGGCCAGCGCCTGCAACGGTGTTGCAGGCCGCCAGCGCCGCGGCCGACGCGGCAACGAGAAGCAAGGCAATCAGGCGTTTCATGAGGGAATCTCCACGGATTAAGGGAGACCTCCTACAGCACGCCGCGTGCCTGACCTCCGTGCGAACCCGTGCAGCACGCGTGCAACGCCTTCAGGCCCACCCTTTGCGCTTGGGACGGACAGCAGTCAGTCGTCCCCACCGTTCAAGGAGAGTCAGATGTCGAAGTCACACGCTGCGTTTGAATTTGACCTGAAGCGCGTGCGCGAAGAGGCGCGCCGCAATCTGGATCAGGGTTCCGTCACCCCGAGCTATCGTGCCGATCGCGAGGCCGTGCTCAAGCTCCTCAACGATTCGCTCGCCACCGAACTGGTCTGCGTGCTGCGCTACAAGCGCCACTATTTCATGGCGAAGGGCATCGAATCGGAAGCCGTTGCGGCCGAATTTCTCGAGCATGCCAACGAAGAACAGCAGCACGCGGACATGCTAGCCGCGCGCATCGTGCAACTGGGCGGCGAGCCGGATTTCGCGCCCGCGCACCTGAGCGAGCGCTCGCATTCGGAATACAAGGAAGGCAAGGATCTGCACGACATGATCCGCGAAAACCTGATTGCCGAGCGCATCGCCATCGATAGTTATCGCGCGATCATCCAGTATCTCGGCGATACCGACACCACCACGCGCCGCATCTTCGAAGAGATTCTGGCGGTGGAGGAGGAGCACGCCGACGATATGACCGATCTGCTCGATTCGGGCCGTTAGGCCCGGCGCTGTGCGACTGGATCGGCGAATGAAACGGTGATCAAAGCGCCTGCGCGCTCGCGTCCAGACGCGGGCGCGTGGCGAAATGAATCCACGCGGCGAGCGCGCTGAATGCGAGCCCGGCCACGCACATGCCCACCCAGCCGAAGGCGTGCCACGTGGCCGCGCCGACGGCCGAGCCGGTTGCGCCGCCGATGAAGTAGCACACCATGAACACGGTATTCACGCGGCTGCGCGCTTCGGGGCGCAGCGCGTAAATGCGCGACTGGTTCGAGATCTGGGCGGCCTGCACACCCACGTCGAGCACCACCACGCCGATCACGAGTCCGATCAGGCTCTTGCCCGAGAACGCGAAAATCACGAATGCGATGGCGATCAGCGCGATCGACAGCGTGATGACGGCACGCGGGCCGCGTTTATCGGCGGAACGGCCGGCCCACGGCGCGGCCAGCGCGCCCGCCGCACCGACGATGCCGAACAGCCCCGCAACCTGCGGCCCGAGATGGAACGGCTCGCCCGCGAGCAGCAGCGTGAGCACGGGCCAGAACAGGCTGAAGGCGGCGAAGAGACACGCGCCTGTTGCCGACGCTTCGCGCAGGCCGCGCAACTCCACCACCAGATGCCACATCGAGCCGATCAGCTTGCCGTAGCTGAGCGTCGAAGTCGGCTTGCTCTTCGGCAACTTCTTGACGATGACCACCGCAAGCAGGAGCAGCGCGATGATCGACGCGCCAAACACCGCGCGCCAGCCGAAGTACTGTCCGACAAAACCGGCCGCCGTGCGCGCGAGCAGAATGCCGAGCAGCAGCCCGCTCATCACCGTGCCGACCGCATGGCCGCGCGCTTCGGGCGGCGCGAGTTCGGCCGAAAACGGCACCGCCTGCTGCGCGATGGTCGACAGCACGCCGATGGCGAGACTCGCGCCGATCAGCACGGGCAGCGTCGGTGCGAAGGTCGCGGCCAGCAGCGCGAGGCAAAGCAGGCCGATCTGCAGAAGGATGATGCGGCGGCGGTCGAAGCGGTCGCCCAGCGGCGCGAGCAGCAGCATGCCGGCGGCGTAGCCGAGTTGCGTCGAGGCCGGCACGGCGCCGATCCAGGCCGCGCCGGACGGGAATGCCTTGCGGAAGTCGTCGAGCAGCGGCTGGTTGTAGTAGATGTTCGCGACCGAGATGCCCGCGATGGTGGCGAGCAGGAGCAACAGGCCGCGCAGCGACTGGCTTTCGCCAGCGGATGCGGAATCGGGTGTGGACATGGACACGGGGCTACGAGCGCGGGCAAAGCCCGCCAGAACGGGAAAGTGCGGAACAGCGGCCCGGACGAACCGGGGCGTGCCGATGATACCGGAGCCCGTGGGTTCGTGCTGGCGGCCGCTTCCGTGGCGATGCCGACCGATGCCGCCCGCCTGCCGCGTCAGGCGATCAGTTCGCCCGACGGCTCGTGGAACGGGTAGGGGCCGTCCGCATCGTCGACATAGGCGTGATGGGTGACGATGCCGCGCGCCGCGTCGTAGCGATGCAGCGCGAACGCGGGCGGCTCGAGCGTAAAGGTGGAAGGCGCATCCGGCGCGAGATCGAGCGTCACCTGATGCGCGGGCGCCGGCACGGCACTGGCGATGGTGCCGCCAAAGCGCACGAACATCGGCCGGTGCACGTGGCCGCAGAGCACGCGCTCGACGTTCGGGTGGCGCGCGATCAGCGCTTCGAGCGCACGCGCGGCGGTTTCGTCCAGGCGGATCGAGTCCATATGGGCGATGCCGCAATCGAAGGGCGGATGATGCAGCGCGACGATCACCGGTTTGCCGCGCGCCGCGTCCAGCTGCTGTTCGAGCCACGTCAGCCGGGCCGCGCAAAGCGTGCCGCCGCTCTCGCCGGGCGACATCGAATCGAGCGCGATCAGGCGCAGCGGCCCGAGATCGATGGCGTATTGCACGAACTCGCCGCCTGCACGCAACTCCGCGCGCTCCGGGAACACTTCGCGCAGCCCTTCGCGGCCGTCGTGATTGCCGATCAGCACCCAGCAAGGCATGCGCAACGGCGCGAGCAGCGTCTTGAGATGGCGATATTCGTCGGCGTGGCCGCGATCGACCAGATCGCCGGTCACGAGCACGGCATCCGGGCGCGGCGAGAGCGCATTCAGGCGCTCGACCGTGCGTGTGAGACTGGCGGCCGTATCGACGCGCCGATACGCGAGCGCGCCCGGTTCCTTGATGTGCAGATCGCTGATTTGCGCGAGCAGCATGGTGACCTCGATCAATTCTCGATTGTAAAAATTACGCGAGCGCGATGAGCGCTTCGGGCGCGATGGCAATGCCCACGCGCGTGCCGCGCGCGAGTTCGATGCGACCGGCGACATCGACGAAAAGCGCATCGGGCGCGGCGCCGCCGATGGTCAGCCGCGTGCGCTCGCCGAGGAAGGTCGCCTGTTCGATTACGCCGCGCAGCGGCGCGTGGGCGGGATCGGCGAGCGTGGCGTCTTCGGGGCGGAAGAACAGTTCGGCCGCGCCCGAAGCGGGGCGCGCGCTGGCGTCGAGCGTGCCGCCCGAAGTCACGAGCGCGCCGTCGCGCCATTGTCCTGCGATCCGGTTGAGCGTGCCGACGAACTGCGCGACCGCGCGGCTCGCGGGCTGGTAATAGATCTCGCGCGGCGTGCCGATCTGCTCGATGCGGCCCGCGCTCATCACGACGATGCGGTCGCCCAGCTCCATCGCCTCGGCCTGATCGTGCGTGACGTAGACCGTGGTGACGCCCAGCTCGCGCAGCAGCGTGTTCATCTCGCCGCGCAGTGCATCGCGCAAACGCGCGTCGAGCGCGGTGAGCGGCTCGTCGAGCAGCAGCACGCGCGGACGCGGCGCGAGCGCGCGCGCCAGGGCGACACGCTGGCGCTGCCCGCCCGAAAGCTGGCCGATGGGTTTCTCGGCGTGGGCTTCGAGACGCATCATGGCGAGCAGTTCGTCCACGCGCGCGCGGGCGTCGGCGGCGGGAACGCGGGCGATCTTCAGACCGTAGCCGATATTGCCGCGCACGTTCAGGTTCGGAAACAGCGCGTAGTTCTGGAACACCATGCCGACCTTGCGGCGCTCGATGGGCAGCGCGGTGACGTCGTCGTCGCCGAATTGCACGCGGCCGCCCGCATCGGGCGTTTCAAGGCCGGCGATCAAACGCAGCGTCGTGGTCTTGCCGCAGCCCGACGGGCCGAGCAGCACCAGCGTTTCCCCCGCGTCAATCGACAGATCGAGCGGTTCCAGCACGCGGGCCCCGCGATAGGTCTTGCCGCATTGCGTGAGCGCAATCGGCATCGAATCGAGTTTCATTGGGAATCCTGATGAGTGTGCTTTGCGGCTTGATCACGCTTGCGTGTGCCCGTGCCCGGCGTCTGTGCGCCGAACCATTGCATCGCCACGAGTAGCGGCATCGTCATCACGAAGAAGAGCAGGGTGTAAGCGCTGCCGATCTCGATACGCATCGACGCATAGGTATCGGCGAGGCCGACGGGCAGCGTTTTCGTATCGGGCGTGTGCAGCATCCACGTGAGATTGAATTCGCCGATGGATAGCGTAAGCACGGCGAGCGCGCCCGCCAGAATGCCCGGCCGCGCATTGGGCAGCACGATCGTGAAGAAGCGCTGCACGAAATGCGCGCCGAGGCTGGCGGCGCCTTCTTCGAGCGTGCGCAGATCCGCGGCGGCGCACACGGCGGCGACCGGACGCACCATGAACGGCAGCGTGAAAACCACATGACCCACGACGATAAAAGCCGCGCTCATGCGAAACGCGGAGAAGCCGCCGTACACCACCAGCAGCGCGAGCGCCGAAGCGAGTCCGGGCAGCGCAACCGGCATCACCAGCAACTCTTCGATTAGACGCGAAAACCGCGTGCGGCTGCGTGCGAGCGCGTAGCCTGCGGGCACGCCGGTCAGGAGCGTGATCGCGAGCGTCGCGGCCGCCACTTCCAGCGAGAGGAACACCGAGTCGTGATACTGGGTCCAGACTGCTTCGAGCCAGCGCAGCGTGAGGCCGCTCGCCACGCCGCGAAAGTAGTTCACGGTGAGGCCCGCGACGATCGACATCACCACGGGGATGACGAGAAACGCGCAGGTGAGGAGCGTGACAAACCACTGCGCCGCAGCGATCCACGTGCGTGCGGAGGGCAGGGCGAGGCGGCGCCTCGCGACCGGCGCGTCGGTTCTGATGAGCGTACTCATGCCGTCGCCGCCACGGCAGCGCCTGTGAGGCTGCGCGCGATCATCAGCACGGCCCACGTCACGACGCCGAGCACGATCGACAGGCCTGCCGCCGTGACCATGTTCGCGTTGAGCGTGAACTCGGTGTAGATCGTCATCGGCAAGACGTCGATATCGGTGGCGAGCGTGAAGGCGGTGCCGAACGCGCCCATCGCGGTTGCGAAGCAGACGGCGCCCGCCGCGATCAGTCCCGGCGCGAGCGCGGGCAGGATCACATCGCGCGTGACGCGCCACGAGGAGGCGCCCAGCGAGCGCGCGGCTTCTTCGAGCGAGGTGTCGAGCTGGCTGGCGCTGGCCATCACCGTGACGATCACGCGCGGAATCGAAAAGTAGAGATAGCCCAGGAACAGGCCCGCCATCGAATAGGCAAACACCCAGCGCTCGCCGGTCAGACGCATGGCGAGCGCGCCGATCAAGCCCTGGCGCCCGGCCAGCATGATGACCATGAAGCCGACGACCACGCCCGGAAACGCCAGCGGAAACGTCAGCAGCGCGACCAGCAGGCGACGCCCCGTGAATTCCCGGCGCGCGAGCAGCAGGCCGCAGATCGTCGAGAGCACGAGTGTGGCCACGGTGACCGCCGCCGACAGCAGCACGGTCTGCAGCAGGCTCGCCATGTAGCGGCCATTAGTCAGGAGTACACGATAAGTGCCGATCAGATGACCATCGGCGCTGACCTGAACGAGGACCACCATCGGCAGCAGCCAGAAGGCGAGAAACACCGCGAGCGCGGGCGCGACGAGCGCCACGCGCCAGCGCAGCGGAAAGGTGAGATCGTGCATGAAAGACGAAAATGACCAGAACGAAGACAGTGTTAATGCATGATCTGCAGATAGCGCTCGCCGAATGCGCGCTGCTGCGCTGCCATCTTCGCGAAATCGACAGGCTTGGCGCGCGCATAGTCGCTGGCGGGCAGGAACTTCGCGGCGGCTTCGGGCGATAGCGTGTTCGCGCGCACGGGACGCAGATACGCGCTGGCCCAAAGCTTCTGGCCTTGATCCGAGAGCACGAAATCCAGCACTTTCTTGCCGTTCTGCGCGTGCGGCGCGTTCTTCACAAGACTCATCACATAGGGCACCGAGATCGTGCCTTCGGCGGGAATCACGAATTCCACATTGGCGTGATCCTTGTACCTGGCGCGATAGGCGTCGAAGTCGTAATCGAGCAGGATCGGAATCTCGCCCGAGAGCACGCGCGCGTAGGCGGTCTGCTTCGGCACGATCGGCTGGTTCGCCTTGAGCTTGCTGAACCACGTGAAGGCCGGCTGGAAGTTGTCGAGCGTGCCGCCGAGCGCAAGATTCACCGCCACGGCGCCCGCATAGCCCACGAAAGCACTCGACGGATCGAGGTAGCCGATCATGCCTTTGTATTCGGGCTTGAGCAGATCGGCCCACGAGCGCGGCACCGGTCGCCCTTCGAGCGCGTCCTTGTTGACGAAGAAACCCAGCGTGCCCGAATGGATCGCGAACCAGTAGCCTTGCGGGTCCTTGAGGTTGGCCGGAATCTCGTCCCAGTGCGCGGGTTTGTATGGCGCGATGACGCCTTTGTCCTTCGCCTGGAACGCGGAAGACACGCCCAGATAGACGACATCGGCGACCGGGCTTTTCTGCTCGGCCATCAATTGCGCGATCGACTGGCCGGAGTTCTTGTTGTCGAACGGCACGCGAATGCCGGTCTGACGCTGGATCGCCTGGATCTGGCTCGCCCAGTCGGCCCATTCGGGCGGGCAGTTGTAGCAGATGGCGGTTTCGTCGGCGTGGACCGGCGTCGAGGCGCTCGATGCGGCGAATCCTGCGGCAAGCGCGAGCGTGACGCTGAGCGCCGTGCTGGCGGAGTGGACGAAGCGGGCGAAGCGGCGTATCACGTCGAGGCTCCTGTGCGGATGGGCGGCATGGTGTGTCGAGGCGTTTGGCCACGCGCGCGGGCACGCCGTTCTAGCGGCGCGCGGCGCGTGGCACGTCGAAAAAAGGCTTAGCCGAGCGCGACGCCCCGGCCGCTGACGCCAGCGCGCAACGCGCCGCTGCCCGTCGCGATGGCCGCGATCGTGCCGCCTTCGCGCAGCGTGTGCGCCAGCGTGAGATCGAGCGTCGGGCCCACGTATTCGCCGCTGATGCGCGCCATCAGACGCTGCCAGGCGGCGCGGCCGATTTCGCCGTTGGGCGTGCCGATGCTCGCGAGCGGCGGCGCGAGCAGTTCGCTCATCGCCAGGCCGTCGAAGCCGAGAATCGACATGTCCTGCGGCACGCGCATGCGCGCGCGGCGCAGACCGCGCATCACCACCATCGCCAGCAGATCGTTGCTGCAAAAGAGCGCCGTGGGGCGCGCAGGTCCCGTGCTCAGATGCGCGAGCACCGAAGGCGCGAGCGCTTCGGCATTGAAGTCGATTTCCAGCGCGGGCGCGGGTGTGAGGCCGGCCTGTTCCATCGCGTGGGCATAACCGGCGTAGCGCTGGCGCGCGCGGTCCGATGCCGAGAGCGTGCCCGCAAGCATCAGGATGCGCCGGTGGCCGTGCGCGATCAGCATGCGCACGCCGTCACAGGCGGCCTGGTGATTGTCGACCGATACCGAAGGGCGGCGCGTCGTGTCGTTGTGCATGAGCACGTAGAGCGGGCCATCGGCGTCGAGTTCGTCGAGCAGCGGGTGGGTATCCGCATCGGCGACCGTGAGGATCAGGCCTTCCACCCGTTGCGCGCGCAACGTTTCGATTGCGTGGCGCTCGCGCTGGGCGTCGTATTGCGTCGTCATCAGCATCAGGCGAAAGCCCTGTGCCGAAGCCAGTTCGTCGATGCCCTGCAGGCATTCGGCGAACACGGGATTGGCGAGCGTCGGCAACACCACGCCGATCAGGCGCGTGCGCTCGCCGCGCAGCTGGCGGCCGATCGGGCTGGGGCGAAACTTGAGTGCGTCGATGGCTTCGCGCACCTTGGCGAGTGTCACGGGATTGACCGTGTGCGGCGCATTGATCGCCCGGGAAACCGTGGCGATCGAAAAACCGGCGTGTGCGGCGACATCCTTGATGGTTGGCGTCATGCGGGCGGCCCGAGCGTTGTAAACGTTTTCGATGCGGCCGATTATGGAAAGCGCATGTGACCGCGCGATGAACGCCAGATGACGGCGGATGACCGGCGGCGCTTGGGAGGGTGCGCGGGGCAGTGGTAGAATGCCGTCCGCCCTGCCGGCGTGATGAAATTGGTAAACATAGCGGACTTAAAAACAGATTGAGTGCCCAGCCGGAAACGGCCGGTGCAGAACCCCTCAAATTCGGCGAACCCCCTGGAACCAGGCGACGCGCAAGCGTGCGGTTACCGAGGCAACGCCGAGCCAAGCCGGCTGACGCGCAAGCGTCGGCATGGAAGGTGTAGAGACTAGACGGGGGGCGCCTAAGGTTCGAAGGTTTGGGCCGCTGCAAAGCGCGCACAAGTTTTCAGGCTAGGGCGAAGGCATAGTCCAGCGCACGAACGCCGCTTGTTGCTTTAAGTTGTTTGCACAGCGCGCGGCGTCTAAAGACGTAGTGTGACGAAAATCCGCCGCCTCACGGCTTACCGGTTCAAGTCCGGTCGCCGGCACCAGGGCCACCTGGATACGCTTCGCAAGAAGCCCTGAAACCCGCACAGGCGTCATGCCTTGCGGGTTTTTTGTTTTCTGCTGCGCAATGGGGCGAAAAGACGTGGCCAGCTGACGGGCCGATCGAGAAACCGCAAACGTTGGCGGTGTCGTGCGAGGAAGTGGAGTCGCGGTGCCCGGCTTGTGCGTGCTGCGACGATCCGGGATCAGTGTGCGCCGCGCGCGATCAGCGGCTGCCGATCTGGCCAGTGCGAGGGTTCACGAGCCGTGCAAATCCGAACAATGCGGCAATGCCAAGCGGCGAAGCGATAAAGAAAGCGGTCAGCATGATACGAAGTGAGACAAACCGTAACAAAGTGTGTCTCAAGTGTAGCGCGCCGATGCAATTTGAGTATCAGGGAGAACGACAACAAACTATTGTGCGATCGTAAGATTCGGGAAGGTTTGCGGCGGGGCAGAAGACGGGGAAGGCGGCTGGACGGGGCTTTGCGCGATTTGTGAAAATACGGCTTAAATGCAGTCGAAGATTACTTCTACAGACTGGGTCGTGACGCCGCGCAAGCCTTCGCTGTGGACCTCGACGGTATGCAGTTCTTTCTTGCGCTTGTGGCAGTAGGCCTCGGCTTCCTTCATGCCGGCGCTGCGCACGTGATTCCAGGACACGATGTCCCAGCGCGCACGGCTGGTGACCGAAAGATGTCCGTCCTGTCTCGAATTGATACCGGTCACCGATGTGCATGCCGTCAGCATGCCGAGTCCGAGCAACAGGATGCCACCTTTCATAGAGTCCCCCCTGATTGCGCACCATTGTCGCCGCCAAACGTCGGCATTGGCAACCCGAAACAAAGGTTTGCAGACGTTGGATTACCGGAGGGCAAGACGAGGCGGCGTGCGCTTGAGCGGCGCACGCGAGGGAAGATCCGGACAAAGCCGGAAGGTGAACACGCTAATCGACACGCCGGAATGACGTGATTCGCCGCGCGCAATCCCGCTAATAAGCAGGACGATGCGCGCGGAGCCTGCTATCGGCACTCAGCCAGCGTTCAGCCGAGCCGGATTCAGTCGTGTGCGACGACCTTGCCGACCTGTGCCTGACCGGACACGAGGCACGAGGACATGAAGTTCTCGCCCTGGCTACGCGCGCCGAGCGTGCTGAAGCCGCGCGCCAGCGCCTCCAGCCGAACCAGTTCGGAGCCCTTCGCGCAGGACACCGAGCCGCCCTCGTGCGCCTGCACACGAGTCAGCACGCGGTTCCCGACGAGGAGTGCGAGGATGATGACGATGCCAATGTTGAATACCTGTCTCATGATTTCGTCTCCTTGTGCGTTCAGACTAGCTCAGGCTTTGCGCCGATGAATCCAGGAGTTTCCCGGCGATGCGGTGCAGCACATGCGGCGCGGAAAAACACCTTGAATTTCAGCGCAAAGATGCTTCGGCATCCTGCTGTTATCGGGGTCGATCCGCTTTGCCTTGCGCAGTAAGGCAGCGCGCCGGAAGCCATTAAAACGAGACAGGCATTGCAACGCAGCAATGGCGCATTGCGTCACTCCGCTTGTCTGCTAACCAATGTAATCCCGGACAAAAATAATCGTGCGTGGCAGATCGCCCCGGCCACATTCGCGACGATATCGCGGTTTGACGAGGATCAGTTTCGCGCGCGCTTATGGCGGCGATCATCGCATCGGAAACGATTGTGAGGATCGCCTGGCGAATCTTGAAATGCGGGCGCCGATGTTGCACCATCGACGGTCCGGTCCTCTTTTCTCATGCGAGGTGAGTCATGCAGTTGATTGGCATGATGGATTCCCCCTACGTGCGACGTGTCGCAATCGCGCTTCACGTGCTGGAGATGCCGTTCGAGCATCGCAGCCTCTCGGTGTTCGGCCAGTACGATGAATTCGCGCAGATCAATCCGGTCGTCAAGGCACCCACGTTCGTCGACGACGACGGCACCGTGCTGATCGACTCCACGCTGATCCTCGATTACCTCGACCATAAAGTGCCCGCTGCGCGCCGCCTTCTGCCGCAGGAAACGCAGGAGCGCACCTTTGCGCTGCGCGTGAACGGCTTCGCGCTGGCGGCCATGGAGAAGACCGTGCAGCAGGTCTACGAGCGCCGCCTGCGGCCCGAGGAGCGGCAGCACGAGCCCTGGTTCGCCCGCGTGAATGCGCAGATGCACGCGGCGTGGGCGGTGCTCGACAAACTGCTGACGGGGCGCGAAGGCTGGCTGTGCGCCGGCCGGATCACGCAGGCCGATATCACGGCGGCGGTGGCGTGGCGGTTCACGCAGTTCGTGTTGCCGGATTCGGTCGATCCGGCCCGATATCCGGCTGTGGCAGCGCTGTCCTTGCGGGCGGAGGCCTTGCCGGCGTTTGTCGCGACGCCGCTGGCTTGATGCGACGAGCGGCGTTGGCCGTCCGCGCCTTGCTGTGTCGCTCGAACAGCCCGCTCTAACAACGATTGTTCGAGTTTGACGACAAGTGACTTCGCGCTCGGCCCATTTATCGGCGGACGCTACATTCCTAGAATGCTCCCATGTCAATACCGCTGCGTCACGAAGGCGTAGCGGGTGTAGCGGGAGCCGTCATGAAAGACTTTATCGAACGACAACTTTATCAGCCAGCGCTGGTCCTGCCGATGGTGGACCTGATGCAGCTGATGGTGTCGCTCGACTTCAACATGGGCCAGATCGGGCTGCTGGTTGCGACGCGCGGCGCGCGCGCCGCCTTCCAGCGCTCGCGCGATCTCTGGTGCGCGAGCCACGGCTGTGCAGCGCCTGGCGAAAGCGTGCACTGACCGGCCCTTGTTCGACTGTCTTTCCTGAGCGCTACGCCTGACGCAAAGATCGCCTGAATCAACGCTTCCCCCCCGACGCGCAGCGGCATCGCCCGTTTGCTGTTGTGCTGTCACCCTGTAAGCCACCCCATGATCCGGGGTGGCTCTTTTTTTGCCGTTTTCCCGGCATAAAGACTTCACGGACGCGCTCGCGCGGCGCGGGACGCCCCCGGCGTACCATGACGCGAACGTATTCCGGTGCGCGCGGCATGCGACGTGCGCGCTGGGTGTTCCTCACGCGAAGGAGAGCGGCATGGCACAGCGATTCGATGCGATTGTCATCGGCACGGGGCAGAGTGGTCCGCCGCTGGCCGTGCGGCTTGGCGCGAGCGGGCGCAAAACGGCGGTCATCGAGCGCGCGGCGTTCGGCGGCACTTGTGTGAATGTCGGTTGCACGCCGACCAAGGCTTACGTGGCCTGCGCGCGTGCCGCCCATGTGGCGCGCCACGCAGGCGATTACGGCGTGAACATCGGACCGGGTGGCCATCACAGCGATGTGAGCGTCGATCTCGCCTTCGTGAAAGCGCGCAAGGACCGCATCATCGGCGCCTCGCGCGATGGCGTGGAGCGCTGGCTGCGCGACGCGCAGAACGTCACCGTGCTGCAAGGACACGGGCGCTTTACCGGGCCGAATACGGTGAGCGTGATGTCCGAAGGCGGGCAGACCGAGACGCTCGAAGCCAGCGAAATCTTCATCAATACCGGTACGCGCGCCGCGGTGCCGGCGGTGTCCGGGCTCGAACGCATCTGGTACGAAACCAATTCGACGATCCTCTCGCTCACCGAATTGCCCACGCATCTGGCGATCTGCGGCGGCAGCTATGTGGCGCTGGAATTCGCGCAGATATTCCGCCGGTTCGGCAGCCGCGTGACGGTGCTGGTGCGCGGCGAGCGCATTCTCGCGCGCGAGGACGACGATGTCGCGAAGGCCGTGCAGGACGTGCTGGTGAGCGAAGGCGTGGAGTTTCGTTTCGGAAACGCGCCGGATAGCGTGGCGCCGCTGGGCGCGACGCCCGCGCATGGCATCCGCATCGCGCTGGGCGGCGAAACGCTCGACGTCTCGCATCTGCTATTCGCCACCGGTCGCATTCCCAATACCGACGATCTCGGCCTCGAAGCCGCGGGCATCGAGTGCGACACGCACGGCCTGATTCCCGTCGATGGCCAGTTGCGCACGCGTGTGCCGGGCGTCTGGGCGATCGGCGATGTGAACGGGCGCGGCGCCTTTACGCATACCTCTTATGACGATTACCAGATCGTCGCGGCGAATCTGCTGGACGGTGCGCACCGCAGCGCCGACACGCGCATTCCCGCCTACGCCGTGTTCGTCGACCCGCCGCTCGCGCGCGTGGGCGCAAGCGAGCGCGAAGTCCGCGCGAGCGGCAAGCCGGCGCTGATCGCCACCTTGCCGATGTCGCGCGTCGGCCGCGCACGCGAGCGCGGCGAGACGGCGGGTTTCATGAAAGCGCTGGTCGATGCGCAGACGCAGCGCATCCTGGGCGCGATGATCTTCGGCATCGAAGGCGACGAGGCGATCCACACTTTCATCGACACCATGACGGCCGACGCGCCCTGCACGACGCTGCAATTCGCGATGCACGTCCATCCGACCGTGAGCGAACTCGTGCCGACCCTGCTCGACGGGTTGAGGCCGCTCGTATGAGCGGCGCGTCGAATCTGTTCGAAGGGATCGACGCCCATGCGCGCGAGGAAGTGTTCGAGCGTCTCGTTGCGCAGGATGGCGTGCTGATCGAGCGGATCGTCTCGACCGGGCAGGCGAGCCCGGCGGGCTTCTGGTACGACGATCCGCGCGACGAGTGGGTGGTGCTGCTGTCCGGCGCGGCGGAACTGGAATTCGACGACCGGCGCATGCGCCTGACACCCGGCGATCATGTGCACATTCGCGCGCATTGCCGGCATCGCGTCGCGTGGACGGACCCGCAGACGCCAACCGTGTGGCTCGCCGTATACTTCGGCGCATGATCCGCGCGTCGTGTGACGTGCGCCTATTTCCGCCGATCCAGACCAGCCCATGCCTCATCGAAAACCGCTACGCGTCGCGCTTGTTTCCGATACGCACAATCTCGTGCGTCCCGAGCTGCTGGCCTTTGTGCAAGGCTGCGATGCGATCGTCCACGCAGGCGATATCTGCGACGCCGCCGTGCTCGATCAGCTTCGTGCGGTTGCGCCGCTCACCGCCGTGCGCGGCAACAACGATCGCGGCGCGTGGGCCGAAGCGCTGCCGGTGCAGACGGTCGTGGAGATCGGCGGCGTGGCGATCGTGGTCGTCCACGAGTTGCCCGATCTGCGCGGCGATCCCGCCTCGCAGGGCATTGCCGTGGTCGTGAGCGGTCACTCGCACAAGCCCTCGCAGGACACGCGCGACGGCGTGCTCTATGTGAATCCGGGCAGCGCGGGGCCGCGCCGCTTCTGGTTGCCGATCACCGCCGCGATGCTGACGATCGGAAACGACGGCGCATTGCAGGTCGAACACAGCCAGCTGATCGACTAGATTCGCTAAGCTTCGATAAGCGCAGACGCAAAAAAGGCCAGCTCGAAGCTGGCCTTTTCATTGATTTCCGATCGGAAATGTTCGGCTTACACGCGCGCGGGCATGGCGGCGTAGTCGTCGTCCATCTCGCGGGCGAGACGCACGCCGCGCAGGACGGCATGGGCTTCGGCCTTGGTGCTGACGATCGGCGCCGAACCCGGCAGCGGGCGGCGCGCCGTTTCGTGCAGCGCCAGCACCGAGATGATGCCGACCACGGCCGCGCCCATCAGGTAGTACGCGGGCATCATCAGATTCTGCGTGTGCTCGACCAGCCAGGCGGCGACCAGCGGCGTCGTACCGCCGAACAGCGACACTGAAACATTGAAGCCAATCGCCAGCGCGCCGTAGCGGATCGCCGTCGGGAACAGCGCGGGCAGCGCCGAAGGCATCACGCCCGTGAAGCACGACAGCAGCGTGCCCAGGATCAGCAGGCCGAAGAACACCGGCAGGACAGCGCCCGTCTGGATCAGCGTAAGCGACGGAATCGCCAGCACGATCAGACCCACGCAGCCCGCGAGCATCACCGGCTTGCGGCCGATGGCGTCGGACAGACGGCCGAAGGCGATCGTCATCGGCACCATCAGCACCATCACGGCGAGCACGAGGAACAGACCGTGCGTTTCGTCGAAGTGCAGCGTCGCCGACAGATAGCTCGGCAGATACGACAGCGCCATGTAATCGGTCACGTTGAAGATCAGCACGAGGCCCACGCACAGCAGGAAGGGGCGCAGATGCTGCGTGAGCAGCGAGTGCAGCGTGAGCTTGGGACGCGACACTTCTTCGGCTTCGCGCAGTTCGACTTCACGCTTGAAGGTTGGCGTTTCCTCGAGCTTCGTGCGGATGTACAGACCCACGATGCCGAGCGGCCCGGCGATCATGAACGGCACGCGCCAGCCCCAGTCGAGCAGTTGCTGATGCGAGAGCAGGGCGGTCAGCACCGCGACCGTGCCTGCGCCGAACACGTAGCCCACCATCGTGCCGCACTCCAGGAAGCTGCCCATGAAACCGCGGCGCTTGTCGGTGGCGAATTCGGCGATGAAGGTGGCTGCGCCGCCGTACTCGCCGCCGGTCGAGAAACCCTGCACGAGACGCGCGACCAGCAGCAGCACGGGCGCGGCGATACCGATCGAGTGATACGACGGGATCAGGCCGATGGCGAAGGTGCCGCAGGCCATCATGATCATCGTCATCGCGAGCACGCGCTGGCGGCCGATGCGGTCGCCGAGCGGGCCGAACACCATGCCGCCGATCGGACGCACGAGGAAGGCGGCCGCGAAGGTGCCGAAGGTAGCGATCAACTGCGCCGACGGGCTGCTCGACGGGAAGAACACCTGGCCGAGCGTGACGGCGATGTAGCTATAGACGCCGAAGTCGAACCATTCCATGGCGTTACCGAGCGCCATGGCGCCGACGGCGCGTTTGAGGAGGCTTTTGTCGACGATCGTAATGTCGTCGAGCGTAAGGTCGGATTGGGCCGACGAGCCGGAAGTGGAAGCGGTCAAGGTCTGCATCTCCAATGACTGCGACGAACTCCAGAAGAGCTCGCCACGGTTGCCGGAGAGTGCCGTTTCGCGATAGCGGCCGATGATGGCTGCGGGTCGCGCGGGAACGCCGCAAATGGGAACGTCCGGTCCGGCTGCGGCGTTGGCGTGCAGGCGGTGCGCGAGTGGCATGCTGAATGTCGCGAAACGACACTCGATCAAATTGTGCGTATGCGTTGCGCCTGCGTGGCCTTGTTGGGGGGCAGGGCGCATGTGACGCTGGACCAGCACGAGGGTGCCCGGTGAAGCGTCGCTGAAACGAAAAAGAATGTCCGTGTGGCGGAACGTTCTTCTTGTATAAAAACACTCAGGCTGAAGGCGGTTTTGGGTGCCGACCTGAATGCAATTGATGGCTAATGCCTGTCGAAAGAAGCGACATGATAGCACGATAACTGAAGATCGTGCAAACGGCCCCATTGTCGCAGTGCCGGCGGGCAGCCGTGAGGCCTTATGGGACGGGGGATTGCGGCGATTCGGGCGGGCGAGGCGCCCGGCCGATCTTTCGCGTGAAGCGCATAAAAAAACCGCGCTCGAAGGCGCGGTTTTTGCGGGATTTCGCGGGCCGCGATCCAGTCGGGGACGGATCGAACGGGGCGATTTCCGGCGGGCTCAGCCCTGGGTCGGCGGCACGAAGCCCGATGCCTGATCGGCGCCTTCACCGAAGAAGTACTTTTCGGTCTGCTTCATCAGGTACTGGCGCGCGCGCGGATCGGCCATGTTCAGGCGGTTCTCGTTGATCAGCATGGTCTGCTGCTTGAGCCAGCCTTGCCAGGCTTCCTTCGAGACGCTTTCATAGATGCGCTTGCCGAGTTCGCCCGGCAGCGGCGGAAAATCGAGACCTTCGGCTTCCTTGCCGAGCTTCGCGCATTGGATCATACGGGCCATGCTGTGCTTCTCCTAAGTCGTATGTGTGGGGTGGCTTGCGCCGCTCAGAGCTGCTTCATCAGCACGAGCGATTTGCGCTGCCAGTTATAGAGGCGGCGGCGGTCTTCGGGCAGGTCGTCGACCGTGGCCTTGACGAAGCCGCGTTTGAGGAACCAGTGTTCGGTGCGCGTGGTGAGCACGAAAATACGCGTGAGGCCGCGTGCGCGGGCGCGTTGTTCGATACGGCGCAACAGGCGTTCGCCGTCGCCGGAACCTTGTGCTTCGGGCGAGACGGTCAGACACGCCATTTCGCCGATGCGCTCCTGCGAGTAGGCATACAGCGCCGCGCAGCCGAACAGCACGCCATCGTGCTCGATCACCGAGAAATGGTCGATGTCGCGCTCGATCTGGTGACGGCCGCGGCGCACCAGCGTGCCGTCCGTTTCGAGCGGCTCGATCAGCGTAAGAATGCCGCCGACGTCGTCGGGCGTGGCTTCGCGCAGGCTTTCCAGGTTCTCGTACGAGATCATGGTGCCCACGCCGTCGTGCAGGAACAGTTCGAGCAGCAGGCCGCCGTCGAGCACGTAAGGGATGATGTGCGCACGGCCCACGCCGCCACGGCAGGCGCGAATCGAATGCTTCAGATAGAAACCGGCGTCGCCCAGCACGGTGCCGCTTTCCTGCAGCTTGTAGGCGTCGTCGAGTGACATTTCGCGGATCAGCTCGCTGTCTTCGCCGATCAGACCCTGCGTTTCCGTGAGGAACACGATCTTGTCGGCGCGCAACGCGATGGCCGCAGCCGACGCCACGTCTTCCATCGACAGATTGAACGCTTCGCCCGTGGGCGAGAAACCGAGCGGCGAGAGCAGCACGAGCTTGCGGCTGGCGAGCGAATGGCGGATCGAATCGGCGTCGATCTTGCGCACGACGCCCGTGTGCTGGAAATCCACGCCGTCGAGAATACCGACCGGACGCGCCGTCACGAAGTTGCCGGACACGACGCTGATGTGCGCGTGCGCCATCGGCGTGTTCGGCAGACCCTGGCTGATGGCGGCTTCGATATCGAGACGCACTTCGCCGGCGGCTTCCTTGGCGGATTCGAGCGCGCGGGCATTGGTGATGCGCATGCCGTGCGAGAACTCGGATTCGACGCCGTGCAGGCTCATCTGTTCTTCGACCTGCGGGCGCGAACCGTGCACCAGCACGATCTGGATGCCCATGGCCTGCAGCAGCGCGATGTCGGCGACGAGCGCGTTGAGCAGATTTTGATGCACCACTTCTCCGCCGAAACCGACGACGAAGGTCTTGCCCTGAAATGCATGGATGTAGGGCGCGACCGATCGCATCCAGTCGACGAATTGTGCGTGCTGCGCGGCCTGCTGTGCAGCTTGCTCAGCAGCGGACTCCGCGGCGGCGGCGGAAGCCGGCGCATTCGCGGTGGCGGGGACGAGGTCGGTTTGGGAATTCATGCCCGGGATTATAATGCGCCCCCATGTCGAATGTACCCAAAAGACCTGCCTCGGCGCAGGGCAGCAACACCTCCGCCGGGAAAGACACGGCGCACGGCGGCGCGCAGGAAAAGCACGCGTCGCAAAAGTATGGCGATGGGCAGAATCTCGCGTCGTCGGACCGGCTTGCCGCGCTGATGAAGGGCGGCGTGCTCGGTGGCGCGCGCGTGCAGGACAAGCGCGCCGCGACGCCTGCCGCCGCGCCCGCGCAGGCGAAACCGCAGCAGGTTCAGGCGCCGAAGGCAACGCAAGCACCGCAAACGCCGCAAACGCCTCGACCGGCCCAGACTCCGCGCCAGCCGCAAGCGCCGAAAGCCGAACCACGCGCCGCTCAACGCGATGACGCGAAGCCCGCGCCGCAGGCGCGCGGCGAGCAGCGTGCGCCCGAAGCGCGTAATGAGCGTAGCGAGCGCAAGGAACGCACTGAGCGAGTGCAAACCGCCGTGCCGCGCGAAGCGAAGCCATCGCAGGAACGCCGCGAGCCGCGCGATGCTGGCGCGCAGGCGAACCCGCCGCGCAATCCACCGCCGCGTGCGCAACAGCAGCCGAAGCAGCAGGCAACCCAGCAGCAGGCAAAGCCGCAGCCGAATCAAGCACCGAATCAAGCACCGAATCAAGCACCGAATCAAGCGCGCCCCAATCCGCAACAGCCCGCGAAGCCGAAATCCGGCCACGCGCCGCGCGCTGGCGGCGAAGGCGCACGCGAACCGGCCCCACGCCCGCCACGCCAGGAGCGCGAACCCCGCGAACCGCGCGAACCGCGCCCGCCCCGCGCCCCGCGTGCGCCCGTCACGCCCAACCCGATCCCGCCGATCACGTTCCCCGAAGCGCTGCCGGTTTCCGGCCGCCGCGAGGAAATCGCGCGCGCGATCGCCAACAACCAGGTCGTGATCGTCAGCGGCGAAACCGGCTCGGGCAAGACCACCCAGTTGCCGAAGATCGCGCTCTCGCTCGGGCGCGGCCTCGGCGCGGGCGGCAGCGGCCTGATCGGTCACACGCAGCCGCGCCGGATCGCGGCTTCGGCGACCGGTCGGCGTATCGCCGAAGAACTCGGCACGCCATTCGGCGAAGTGGTCGGCTACAAGGTGCGCTTTACCGACAATCTGTCGCCCGGCGCCTCGGTCAAGCTGATGACGGACGGCATTCTGCTCGCGGAAACGCAGACCGATCCGCTGCTCAAGGCCTACGACACCATCATCATCGACGAGGCGCACGAGCGCAGTCTGAACATCGACTTCCTGCTCGGCTATCTGAAAGAGATCCTGCCGCGCCGGCCCGATCTCAAGCTGATCGTCACGTCCGCGACCATCGACGCCGACCGTTTCGCGCGCCACTTCGGCAGCGACGACAAGCCCGCGCCGGTGATCGAGGTGAGCGGGCGTCTGTACCCGGTCGAGGTGCGCTATCGCCCGGTGCAGGAAGACAGCCCGGCCGTGAAGAACGCGCAGGGCAATGCGCCGACGAAAAAATCGCAGCGCGACACCGATCGCGACCTGATGGACGCCATCGTCGATGCCGTCGACGAACTGTGCCGCGAAGGCTCGGGCGACGTGCTCGTGTTCCTGCCCGGCGAGCGCGAAATTCGCGACGCCGCCGAGGCGCTGCGCAAGCATCATCCGCCGCACACGGAAATCCTGCCGCTGTTCGCGCGCCTTTCCGCGCAGGAGCAGGAGCGCGTGTTCAAGCCGTCGAACGCGCGCCGCATCGTGCTCGCGACCAACGTGGCGGAAACCTCGCTGACGGTGCCGGGCATCCGCTACGTCGTGGATACGGGCCTCGCGCGCGTGAAGCGCTATTCGTATCGCAACAAGGTCGAGCAACTGCAGATCGAGTCGATCTCGCAGGCCGCCGCGAACCAGCGCGCGGGCCGTTGCGGCCGGGTCGCCGACGGTATCTGTATCCGGCTTTACGAAGATTCGGATTACATCGCGCGCGCACGTTTCTCGGACCCGGAAATCCTGCGTTCGTCGCTCGCGGCGGTGATTTTGCGCATGAAGTCGCTGCATCTCACGGCGATCGAAACCTTCCCGTTCATCGAGCCGCCGCCGGGCCGCGCGATTGCGGACGGCTATCAACTGCTCAACGAACTCGGCGCCGTCGACGACGATAACGCGCTCACCACGCTCGGCCGCGAACTCGCGCGCCTGCCGCTCGATCCGCGCGTGGGCCGCATGATTCTGGCCGCGCGCGATTCGCAGTCGCTGCGCGAAGTGCTGGTGATCGCCAGTGCGCTTTCGGTGCAAGACCCGCGCGACCGGCCGATCGAGGCGCAGGAACAGGCCGATCAGGCGCATCGCCGTTTCGCCGACGAGCGCTCCGAATTCCTCCAGTGGCTGAAGATCTGGGCGTGGTTCGAGGACGCGGTCGCGCACAAGAAGTCGAACAAGCAACTGGTCGACTCGTGCCGTGCGAACTTCCTCTCGCATCTGCGGCTGCGTGAATGGCGCGACGTGCATTCACAATTGTTGACGGTGGTGCGCGAGCACGGCTGGCGCATCAACGAAGCGGATGCGACCTACGAGGAAATCCATCACGCGCTGCTGACCGGTCTGCTCGGCAATATCGGCCTGAAGGCGGAAGACGAGCCGCATTTCCTCGGCGCGCGCAGCATCAAGTTCCATCTCTGGCCCGGTTCGGCGCTGGTGAAGAAAGCGGGGCGCTGGGTCGTGGCGGCGGAGCTGGTCGAAACGAGCCGCCTGTACGCGCGCTGTATCGCGAAGATCGAGCCGGAATGGCTCGAAAAAGTGGGCGCGCATCTGCTGAAGACCTCGCTGTCCGAGCCGCATTGGGAAAAGCGTGCGGCGCAGGTCAGCGCGTTCGAGCGCGGCGTGCTGTACGGCTTGCCGGTGTATCAGCGGCGTCGGGTGGCGTTCGGCAAACAGGACCCGGCGCGGGCGCGCGAATTGTTTATTCGCGGCGCGCTGGTCGAAGGCGAATTCGACACGAAGCTGCCGTTCTTCGCGCACAACCGCAAGCTGCTCGCCGATATCGAGCAACTCGAACACAAGTCGCGCCGCCAGGACGTGCTGGTCGACGACGAACTGATCTTCGGTTTCTACGATCAGGCGATTCCCGAAGGCATTTACGCGGGCGCGACGTTCGAGCGCTGGTATCGCGACGAGGTGAAAAAGAGCGGTCAGTCCGAGGACAAGCTGCGTCTGCTTTATCTCTCGCGCGACGACCTGATGCGCCACGAAGCGGCCGGCGTGACGACCGAGCTGTTCCCGAAGCGCATGACCATGTCGGGCGCGGCGATGGCGCTCACGTATCACTTCGAGCCGGGTTCGCCGCGCGATGGCGTGACGCTCGCGGTGCCGCTCTACGCGCTCAATCAGGTCGATGCGCGGCGCTGCGAATGGCTCGTGCCGGGCATGATCAAGGAGAAGGCGCATCTGCTGCTGAAGTCCTTGCCGCAGAAGCTGCGCCGCCATTGCGTGCCCTTGCCGGAATACGCGGCGGGTTTCGCCGATCGCCTGGGCGGCGAGCGCTTCGGTGCGGGCGGCCTGGTCGAAGCCTTGATCGCGGATGTGCGCGCACAGAAGCAGCTTCAGCTGAAATCGTCCGATTTCAAGCTGGAGACGCTGCCCGCGCATCTGTTCATGAATTTCAAGGTGATCGACGAGCACGGACGTCAGCTCGCGATGGGCCGCAATCTCGCGCAGTTGCGCACGGAACTGGGCGCGCAGGCGCAGCAGCAGTTCCAGAAGCTGGCGAGCGCCACCGCGCTGGCGGCGCTGGAAACGCATGCGCAGGGCGAGGGCGCGGAAGGTGCGGCAGCGGCAGAGAAAGCCCAGTCGTCGCAGAGCGTGGCCAAAAAACTCAACACGCCGCACACGCCCACAAGCGGTGACACGGCCGCGACCGCGCTCTACGAAAACCTCACGACGTGGAATTTCGGCAAGCTGCCCGAACTGCTGGAAATCCGCCGTGGCGGCCAGACGCTGTACGGTTATCCGGCGCTGGTCGATCGCGGCTCGCATTGCGACGTCGAGGTATTCGATTCGCCGGAAGAGGCGGCGCGGATTCATCGCGCGGGCTTGCGCCGTCTGTTCGGGCTGCAGTTGCGCGAGCCGATCCGCTATCTGGAGAAGAACCTGCCGGGCCTGCGCGAAATGGCGATGCAGTTCATGGCGCGCGCCACCCAGGAAGAGTTGCGCGATCAACTGGTCGAACTGGCGCTCGATCGCGCCTGCCTGCAAGACCCGCTGCCCGACGACGATGCGAGTTTCCACGCCCGCAAGGACGAAGGGCGCGGACGTCTTTCGCTGCTGGCGCAGGAGATTGCGCGCCTGGTCGGCCAGATTCTGGCGGAATACGCGTCGCTGGCGAAGAAGCTCGTGCAGGCGAAGGCGTTCGGCGCGCCCGCTGCGGATATGCAGGCGCAGGTCGATGCGCTCATCAGCAAGCGCTTTATTCTGGACACGCCGTATGCGCAACTCGTGCATTTCCCGCGCTACCTCAAGGGCGTGGCGCTGCGCATCGACAAGCTGCGCGCCGATCCCGGCCGCGATGCGCGCCAGGTCGCCGAATTCCAGCCGCTCGCGCAGCAGTATCAGCGTGCGCTGTCGCAACGCGGCGGCGTGTTCGATGCGCGTCTGAGCGAATTCCGCTGGCTGCTCGAAGAATTGCGCATCTCGCTCTTTGCGCAGGAGTTGCGCACGCCGATGCCGGTGTCGGTCAAGCGGCTCCACAAGGTCTGGGAATCGATGCAGCGATGAAGTCGATGGCGCTTTGCGGGCCATAACAATCGTTCGAAAAAGGGGCGCGCGTTGCGCCCCTTCCACATTTCAGTGGCCCTACGTCAACCTTGCGAACCGGCAAGCGTTCTACAATCACTGATCTGCCAGGGAACGACTCTTCATGCGTACAAACGAATTCCGCCGTACCGCCGCAAGCTTTGCGAAAAAGGCCGTGATGTTTGCGTGCTCCGCGCTGGTCGGTGCCGCGCTCACCACGGTTATGCCGAGCATTGCGCATGCGAACAACATCATCGTGCTCAATTCGGGCGAGGCAACGCTGAGCCTCATCGACGACAAGACGCACGAACTCGTCGGCACGGTGCCCACGGGCAAGGAGCCGCATCACCTGTTTCCGACGCCGGACAACAGCTCGCTGATCGTCGCGAACTCGGTGTCGAACAACCTGCTGTTCGTCGATCCGAAAACCGGCAAGCCGCAGCGCTGGATCGAAAACGTCGAAGACCCGTATCAGCTGGGTTTTTCGCCGGACAACAAGTGGTTCGTGACCACCGGCCTGCGTCTGGACCGTCTGGACATTTATCACTACGGCGGCGCGGGCAATTTCACGGTCGCGAAGCGCCTGCCGCTTTCGGCCATGCCTAGCCACCTCGCGTTCACGAAGGACAGCAATATCGTGTTCGTGTCGCTGCAGGTCTCGGGTGAAATCGCCGCGGTCGATCTGCCTACGCAGAAAGTGCTGTGGAAGATGAAGGTCGGCCCGGCGCCCGCGGGCATGTGGCTCACGCCTGGCGAAAAATATCTGCTGGTGGGCATGACGGGCGCCGATTACGTCGCCGTGGTGGACTGGCGCAACCAGAAAATCGTCAAGACGATCCAGGTGGGCAAGGCCGCGCATAACTTCCGCTCTTTGGTGGATGGCCGCCACGTGCTGGTGTCGAGCCGCGTGTCGAACGTCATCAGCATCATCGACGAAGAATCGCTTGAGAAAGTGGGCGAGATCAACGGCCTGATGCCCGGACCCGACGACATGGAACTTTCCGCCGACAAGCGCTGGCTGTGGGTGACGTTCCGTTTCGCCAAGCACATCGGCCTGATCGACATGCAGACGAAGAAGCTCGTCAAGACGATTCCGGTGGGCCGCTCGCCGCACGGCATCTACTTCTACGACCGCGCGCCGGTCATGTCGCCCAACGGCGCATAACGTCTGCACGTCACCGCCCATGTTCGCCTTGCTCGGTTCCTGCGCGCATTGGGTGGTGTCTGGCGCCGACGACTTCGTGTCGTGGCTCCAGACGCTCCTATACGTGAACGTGCTGCAACCGGCGTTATTCGACGCCGGTTTCATGAACGTGGACGAAGACAGCTTCGACGCGCTTTACTGGGTGATCGTCGGGCTGCTGGAAATGGTGGCGATGTATCTGCTGCTGCGTCCGCTCGAAGCGCTCATGCCGGCGGAGAAGTGGGGCGACCGCAAGGGCGTGGGCGTGGACGCCATCTATACCTGGGTCACGCGGCTGGGCATTCTCAATCTGTTCTTTTTCTTCGCCATGCAGCCGGCGTTCGACCGTGCGCAAAGCTGGCTGCGCCTGCACGGCGTCATGAGTGTCGATATCGACAATCTCTGGCCCGGTGTGACCACCGTGCCGCTCGTGGCGTTCGCGATCTATCTGGTCGTGCTCGACTTTTCCGGTTACTGGTATCACCGCCTGTCGCACCGCTACAGCCTCTGGTGGGAATTGCACGCGGTCCATCACAGCCAGCGCAAGATGTCGTTCTGGTGCGATAACCGCAACCATCTGCTCGATGTGCTAATGCAGTCGTGCATGTTCGCGGGCATCGCGCTGGTGATCGGCGTGCCGCCCGCGCAGTATGTCGTGCTGGTGGCGCTCACGAATTTCGTGCAGAACGTGCAGCATGCCAATATCCGCGTGCATTTTGGCTGGCTGGGCGAGCGGCTGCTGGTGAGCCCGCGTTTTCATCGGCGTCATCATGCGATTGGCTACGGTCACGAAGGCACCACGTATGGCTGCAACTTTGGCGTGCTGTTTCCGTGGTGGGACATGCTGTTCGGCAGCGCGTCCTTCAACGAGCGGATCGAGCCTACGGGCATTCGCGCCCAGCTGGAAGGCGCGCGTTATGGCGAGGGCTTCTGGGCGCAGCAGGGGCTCGCGTTCGCCCGCATCGGGCAGCGGCTGGCGGCGCGTCGGCGTCTGAAAGCCGGTTTTGCCCAGCGCAATTCGCAACAATAAGGTGCTCAGGCGGCCCACGCTGCCTTTTTCCTTTCACCGCCGCGCGCCTCGTGCGCCGGATGCGCGCCGTGGTTTATGCTGTCGTTTTGCCGCACTGAACCACGCTGGCTTCGTGACCCGTCTCCGTTTTTCCTCCGCTTTCACGCCCGCATGAACGACTTGTTGCGCTCGTTTGGACGCGCGCTCACCAGCGCATTCCACCCCTCGATGCTGTTCCTCACGTTTGTGCCGTTCCTGGTGGCGGCCGCGGTGTGGGGCGGTCTGCTCTACGCCTTCTGGCAACCGCTGATCGACGGCGTGCGCGGCACGCTCGACGCCTGGCCCGCCACCGGTTACGTCTACCATGTGTTCGACTGGGTGGGCTTCGGTTCGCTGCGCAGCATGATTGGGCCGTTCGTGGTCATCATCCTGTCGATTCCGCTGATCGTCATCACGGTGTTGCTGCTGATCGTCGCGCTGGCGATGCCGCGCGTGATCCGCCATCTGACCACGCGCCAGTACGCCTCGCTCGAAGCGCGCCGTGGCGGTAGCTGGTACGGCAGCGTGCTGCACTCGCTCTGGACCACGCTGCTGTGCATCGTGCTGCTGATCGTGACCTTGCCGTTCTGGTTCATTCCACCGTTTTGCGTGCTGGTGCCGCCGCTGCTCTGGGGCTGGCTGACCTACCGCGTGATGACTTACGACGCGCTCGCGCTGCACGCGAGCAGCGCGGAGCGCCGCGAACTCGTGCGCCGCAACCGTCTGCCGCTGCTGGCGATCGGCGTGGCGAGCGGGCTGCTGGGCTCGCTGCCGACGGCGATCTGGGTGGCGTCGGCGTGGATGCTGCTGTTCTTCCCCGTGATCGCCGCGCTGACTATCTGGATTTACGCTTTCATTCTGGTGTTCACGGCGCTCTGGTTCGGCCATTACTGCCTGCGCGCGCTGCAGCGCCTGCGCACGGAAGAGGCGCACCGTCTGGGCCATGAAGTGACCATCGTGCACTGACGTCCCCGGCATCCGCCGACACTTTCAAAGAACATTCATACGACGAGGCAACACATGGCATTTGGCGTCATCATCATCGGCGACGAGATTCTGTCGGGCCGCCGCACCGACAAGCATTTGCCGAAGGTCATCGAACTGCTGGGCGCGCGCGGCCTCGCGCTCGACTGGGCAGAGTACGTGGGCGACGATCCCGCGCGCATTACCGCCACGCTCAAGCGCTCGTTTGCCTCGGGCGATATCGTGTTCTCGACGGGCGGTATCGGTGCGACGCCGGACGACCATACGCGCCAGTGCGCGGCGGCCGCGCTGGGCGTGCCGCTCGCTCTACATGCGGACGCGAAGGCGGCGATCAGCGAGCGCATCCGCGATATGCACACGGGCAGCGATCCGGTCGATTTCGGCTCGCCCGAAAATCTTCACCGCTTCCAGATGGGCACCTTCCCGCAGGGCTGCGAGATCATCCCGAACGGCTATAACAAGATTCCGGGCTTTTCGATTCACGATCATCATTTCGTGCCGGGCTTCCCGGTGATGGCGTGGCCGATGATCGAATGGGTGCTCGATACGAAGTACGCCCATCTGCATCATCAGATGCCGCATGCGGAAAAGTCGCTGCTGGTGTTCGAGTTGCCCGAATCGACGCTCACGCCGCTGATGGAAAGCATCGAACGCGATTTCCCGGGCGTGCGCGTGTTCAGTCTGCCGAGCGTGGGCGACAGCGAGCGCGGCGGCATCTATGCGCGCCGCCATATCGATCTGGGCGTGAAGGGTGAGCCGGAAGCGGTGGCGGCGGCTTTCGTGAAGCTGCGCGAAGGCGTGCACCTGCTGGGCGGCGATGTGGTGGAGCCGCCGGAAGCGGCTTGAAGTTGCCCGGAATCGCCCGGAATCGCTCGATGAGGCTGGATGGAGCGCCCCCGCCGCATCATCGGCGTGTCACACGGGGCGCTCAAAGTGGCCCGTCAGGGTTTTGGGCTGGCGGGGGTTGTGAGGGTGTCTAACGAGCGAGGCAGCTTCAGGCGCCGAGCCACGGCAGGCCGCGGAAGCACCAGCCGGAAACGGTCTTGCGATGGCCTTCGCTGTTCTTGTCGCCTTCGAAGCCTTCGAGCAGATCGAAGGCCTGGGTGAAGCCGGCCTTGGCCGCTTCGATGGCGGCCAGTTTCGAGCGCGCGGCGCTGCGGCACAGGAACAGGATGGGCGTGTCGGCGTCGGCGACGCTCTTGAGCTGCGCGACGAACTCGGCGTTGGGCACGCCGCCCGGATAGCGCGTCCACTCGACATGCGCATACTGGCCGTCGCCGATCACCGGGCGGCCGACCCAGTCGAGTTCGGCGCGCGTGCGCACATCGACGAGCTTGACGCGCGCATCGAGTTGCAGGAGCTCGAACGCCTCGGCGGGCGAGAGCGCGCCGGCATACGGCAGCTGGTTCTCGGCGCGGCGCGTGTCGGCCTGGGCGTACAACTGTTCGAGCGTACTCATGACGATCAATCTCCCGTTTCATGTTGGACCAAAGGATTATTCTAGCGCGCTGCATGAGTGCGGGAAGCGCCGGGCCGTGGCGCGGCAATGAGCAGGAGCGGGGCACGGCACGCGTTGCAGGCAGGGCCGCCGCGCGTCGCGGTGGCATATTTGCGCAGGCTTGGTGCGTAAACCGGTTTATGCACCATAATGGAGTGAGTTTCGCGCGCCAAATCCGGGATTGCACGGAATTGGTGCCGGTAAGTGGCCCGAGAAGAGGGCGCTGGGGAAAACGAGGGGCGGGAGTTACCCGCATGTTCGGTGTAGTTGCCCCTTGGTTGCCCAACGCTCGCCCCTTGGGGACGCATCCGGATCAAATTTGCGCCACGCTGGCGCAAACATGGCACGGAAGCTGCTTTATATGTCGCGATCGAATCGCAACCGGCCTGCCACCGGACTCCGGCTGTACCAGCTGGCGACCGAAGGCATGCCGCAAAGCGGCAACCGGCAAGATCAGAAGATTGGGCAGGCGGCAGCGTTCGCCGAAATCGTTAATCAGGAGAATAGGTTATGAGTAAATCCGTGGCCGACGTCATGCAACTCGTCAAGGACGAAGACGTCAAGTTTGTCGACTTCCGCTTTACCGACACGCGCGGCAAGGAGCAACACGTTTCGGTTCCGCTGTCGCACTTTGACGAAGACAAGTTCGAGTCGGGTCATGCATTTGACGGTTCGTCGATCGCCGGCTGGAAGGGCATCGAAGCCTCGGACATGCTGCTCGTCCCGGACGCGAACACGGCTTTCATCGACCCGTTCTATGAAGAACCCACGCTGGTTCTGACCTGCGACGTGGTCGAGCCGGCTGACGGCAAGGGCTACGAGCGCGATCCGCGTTCGCTGGCAAAGCGCGCTGAAGCGTACCTGAAGAGCACGGGTCTGGGCGACACGGCATTCTTCGGTCCGGAACCCGAATTCTTCATTTTCGACTCGGTCCAGTGGAACACGGACATGTCGGGCTCGTTCGTCAAGATCGGCTCGGACGAAGCTCCGTGGTCGTCGGGTCGCGAAATCGAAGGCGGCAACACGGGTCACCGTCCGGGCGTCAAGGGCGGCTACTTCCCGGTCGCGCCGGTCGACACGTTCCAGGACATCCGTTCGGAAATGTGCCTGCTGCTCGAACAGATCGGCATCCCGGTCGAAGTGCACCACCACGAAGTCGCTGGTCAAGGCCAGAACGAAATCGGCACCAAGTTCTCGACGCTGGTTCAGCGCGCGGACTGGACGCAGCAGATGAAGTACATCATCCATAACGTGGCGCACACGTATGGCAAGACGGCGACGTTCATGCCGAAGCCGATCGTTGGCGACAACGGTTCGGGCATGCACGTTCACCAGTCGATCTGGAAGGACGGCCAGAACCTGTTCGCAGGCAACGGCTACGCAGGTCTGTCGGAATTCGCGCTGTTCTACATCGGCGGCATCATCAAGCACGCTCGCGCGCTGAACGCCATCACGAACCCGTCGACGAACTCGTACAAGCGTCTGGTTCCGCACTTCGAAGCGCCGGTCAAGCTGGCTTACTCGGCACGTAACCGTTCGGCATCGATCCGTATTCCGCACGTCTCGAACCCGAAGGGCCGCCGTATCGAAACGCGCTTCCCGGACCCGATGGCCAACCCGTACCTGTGCTTCTCGGCACTGATGATGGCAGGTCTGGACGGCGTCCAGAACAAGATCCATCCGGGCGAAGCCGCCGACAAGAACCTGTACGACCTGCCGCCGGAAGAGGATGCAAAGATCCCGACCGTGTGCGCCGGCCTCGACCAGGCTCTGGAAGCACTCGACAAGGATCGCGAATTCCTGACGCGCGGTGGCGTGTTCACGGATTCGATGATCGACGCTTACCTCGCACTGAAGGAAGGCGAGCTGCAACGCGTGCGTATGACCACGCACCCGGTCGAGTTCGAACTGTACTACTCGCTGTAATCGACGATGGCGCTTCGCTCGCACTCGCGTAGCGAAGTGTCTGTCCGACGTTCGCGACGGGTCACGAAGGGACGGCGGTGCCGTCCCTTTTTTGTTGGCTGCGTGGACGTCATCGACGTCGTCGTGCCAACCATCATCGACATGGACAGCCAGCCGGCGCGCCCTCAAGCCACCGGTGCCGAAACATGGTGCTCAAGAATCTGATCAAGGCAAAAAAAGGCCACGCGGACGCGCTTTCGGACGATGTGCCGCTCGTCGAATCGGGCTTGCTGCCCGGCTTCGAAGCGCTGCCGACGGTCGTGCTCGTGCTCGACAAGCGCAGCTTGCGCGTGGCGTTCGCGAATCCTTCGGCCGAGGCGATGCTCGATCTGTCGCGCCGTCAGCTTTCGCAGATGGTGTGGTCCGATCTCTTTTCCAACGCCGACGAGTTGCTGGAGACGATCGCTTCGATCGCCGCGCACCGCTTTCACGCGACGCGACTCGACGCGACGCTGGAGCGCCCGGGCCGCGAATCGTTGCACGTGCACGCGATTGTCGGCTTCCTGGAAAGCGCACCCGATTACGTGCTGCTCGAACTCTTCGAGAACGAGCGGCATCTGAAGAGCGATCGCGAGGAGCGGATTCACGACCTCGCGACCGTCAATAAGCATCTGATCCGCAATCTCGCGCACGAAATCAAGAATCCGCTCGGCGGTATTCGCGGCGCGGCCCAGTTGCTCGAATTCGAGCTGGGCACGCTCGAGCGCGGCGAGTTGCGCGAGTACACGCAGGTCGTCATCAAGGAGTCGGACCGCCTGCAGACGCTGGTGGACCGGCTGCTCGAACCGCACCGTCATCCGCATATTGTCGGCGACGTGAATATTCACGAGGTCTGCGAGCGCGTGCGCGCCGTGATTCTCGCGGAGTTCCCGCGCGGCCTGACGATCGAGCGCGATTACGACGTGAGCGTGCCCGACCTGCGCGGCGACAAGGAACAACTGATCCAGGCGCTCCTGAACATCGTGCGCAATGCGGCGCAGGCGCTGCGCGAGCGCATTTCGCGCGGCGACGCGCGCATCGAATTGCGCACGCGCGTCGCGCGCAAGATCACGATTTCAAAACGCTTGTGCAAGCTGGCATTGGACTTGCATATCATCGATAACGGACCCGGCATTCCCGAGGACATCCGCGACCGCATCTTCTATCCGCTCGTTTCGGGACGCGAAGACGGCAGCGGTCTGGGCCTCACGCTCGCGCAGACTTTCGTCCAGCAACACGACGGTCTGATCGAAGTGGAAAGCCGGCCAGGACATACCGAGTTTCAGATCCTGCTGCCGCTCGATTCCTGAAGCCGTTTGAAGAACATTAGCTGAACCTGTTTCCCGATCTACCGCTACCGCACGCCACCAGGACTTCTGACCGACCTTATGAAGCCGATCTGGATAGTTGACGACGACCAATCGATTCGCTGGGTGCTTGAAAAAGCACTCGCCCGCGAAAATTTCGCGACCCGCAGCTTCTCGAACGTGCGCGATGCCGCGGCCGCGCTCGACCACGACAGCCCGCAGGTGCTCGTCTCCGACATTCGCATGCCGGGCGGCTCGGGGCTCGAGCTGCTGCAAACCGTGCGCGAGCGTCTGCCGGGGTTGCCCGTCATCATCATGACGGCGTTCTCCGACCTTGACAGCGCGGTGGCCGCGTTCCAGGGCGGTGCATTCGAATATCTCGCCAAGCCCTTCGACGTCGATAAGGCAGTCGAGCTGATTCGCCGCGCCGTCGACGAAAGCATGCGCGGCGAGCAGCACTGGGACGAGCGTCCCGCCGAAGCGCCCGAAATGCTGGGCCAGGCGCCCGCGATGCAGGACATGTTCCGCGCCATCGGCCGGCTTTCGCATTCGGCCGCGACCGTGCTCATCACCGGCGAGTCGGGCACCGGAAAGGAGCTTGTTGCACGCGCTTTGCACCGACATAGCCCACGCGCGAATGGTCCGTTCATCGCGCTGAACACTGCGGCCATTCCGAAAGATCTTCTGGAATCCGAACTGTTCGGCCACGAGCGCGGCGCGTTCACGGGCGCGCAGGCGATGCGCCAAGGCCGCTTCGAGCAGGCCGAGAACGGCACGCTGTTCCTCGACGAAATCGGCGATATGCCGTTCGATCTGCAAACGCGTCTGCTGCGCGTGCTTTCGGATGGCCAGTTCTATCGTGTCGGCGGCCACAATCCGCTGCGCGCCAACGTGCGCGTGATTGCGGCCACGCACCAGAATCTGGAAACGCGCGTACGTCAGGGCCTGTTCCGCGAGGACTTGTATCACCGCCTCAACGTGATTCGTCTGCGTCTACCGGCACTGCGCGAGCGCAGCGAGGACATCCCGCTGCTCACGCGCCACTTCCTGCAGAAGAGTGCGCGCGAACTGGGCGTCGAGCCCAAGCGCGTGTCGGATGAAGCGCTGGCGTATATGTCGTCGCTGCCGTTCCAGGGCAACGTGCGTCAGCTGGAGAATCTGGCCAACTGGCTCACGGTGATGGCGCCGGCGCAGACCATCGAAATCAAGGATCTGCCGCCCGATCTGCTGCCCGCCCACGTGGCGGCGACCGAAGGCGCGCAGGCGCTGGCAGGCGACGTTGCGGCCGCGGGCGCGGTGGCGGTCAATGGCGCGCTTGCGGGCGTGGCGGCGGGCTCGGGCGTCGGCCTTGGCGGTTTGCCGGGCGTGGCGAGCGGCGTGGGCGGTGGTTTGCCCAGCGGCTTCCCCGCCGTCAATGGCGTGGCCTCGCTGGCGGTGAGCGTCTGGGAAAGCGGCTTGCGTACCGAAGTCGCGCGTCTGCTGCGCGAAAATAGCGCCGATGTCATGGACGAACTCTCGCGTCGTTTCGAAGCCGCGGTGATTCGCGAAGCGCTCGACTTCACGCGCGGGCGCAAGGTCGAAGCCGCCGAGCGGCTGGGCATCGGCCGTAACACCATCACGCGCAAGATCCAGGAACTCAACCTGGAATAAGCGCACCGTGCGCAGCGGTCAAGGCGGTCCCGGCGATGAATGCGCGGTCCGCCGTGCCGCTGCGCACGAACCCTCTCGGGCATAATCGACGCTGTTTTCCTGTCGATGACCGAATATGCCCGTGACTTCTCCATGGCCCGCCGAGGCCGATCCTTTCCTGTCCCTCGAAGAACTCGACGATCCCGCCGCGATGGCGTGGGTCGAGCAGCAGAACGCGCGCACGCGTGCCGCGTGGCAAGGCGGCGCGCGTTTCGAGGCGCTGGAGAAGCGCCTGGCGCAAGCCTATCTGCCGCGTGAGCGGCCCGTGATCCCCACCCGCTGGCAGGAGTGGGCCTACGATCTCTGGGAAGACGAAGACAATCCCAAGGGACTCTGGCGCCGCGCGAAATGGGCGGACTGGCGTGCGCATCGTCCGCAGTGGGAAAGCCTGATCGATTTCGATGCGCTCGGCGAGGAAGAAGGCGTGCCCTGGGTGTGCGCCGGTATCGACATTCTCTATCCCGATGGCGATCGCGCGCTGATCCAGCTTTCCGATGGCGGCGCCGATGCCGTCGTCGTGCGTGAATTCGATCTCGAGCGGCGCGTGTTTGTCGACGGCGGGTTTGCCATCGGCAAAGAGGGCAAGCACACGATTTCGTGGATCGACCGCGATACGGTGTACGTCGGCTGGGACCACGGCAAGAAGACGCTCACGCGTTCGGGTTATCCGCGCGAAGTGCGCCGCTGGAGCCGTGGCGCGCGTCTGGCCGATGCGCCCGTGGTGTTCCGCGGCGAGTTCGACGATATCAGCGTGGAAGGCGACTACGATCCGATCGAGCAGCGTCACGACGTGGTGCGCAGCGTCGACTTCTTCGATTCATATTCGTATCGTCTCGATGCGAACGGGCAGTGGCAGGTCTACGACGTGCCCTCGCATGTGGCGGTGGGCGCATGGCATGGCTGGCTGCTGCTCGAACCGCGTCTGGACTGGACGCTCGGCGCGCAGACGTATGCGGGCGGATCGCTGCTGGCGATTCGCGAAGACGCATTTGTGGCCGGCGATCGCAATGTCACGGCGCTCTTTACGCCCACGCCGGTGACATCGGCGTGCGACTGGACCTATACGAAGAACGTCTTGATCGTCTCGTGGCTCGACGACGTGCAAAGCCGCACGATGCTCTGGCAGCCCGTCGAAGAGCCGGGCGCATGGACGTGGCAATCGCGCCTTTTTCCCGCGCGTGCAAGTTCGCAGGTGGAGGTTTCGCCGATCGAAGACACGCTCAACGATGAAGTATTCGTCGATGTCGACGATTACCTTTTGCCGCCCGAGTACTGGCTCGCCGACCTCGCGAAAGACGATCTGCAAACGTGGGAATTGCTCGATCGCTGGCCCACGCAATTCGATGCCGCATCGCTGACGGTGATCCGCTCGCACGCAAGATCGGCCGATGGCACGCGGGTGCCGTTCACGGTGATCGGCCCGCGCGACGCGCTCGAAGGCGGCGCGCGCAAACCGCTGCCGTGTCTGCTGGAAGGCTATGGCGGCTTTGCGATTTCGCTCACGCCGCAGTATCTGGTGGGATCGGGTATCGGCTGGCTGGAGCAGGGCGGCATCGTCGCCATCGCGCATATTCGCGGCGGTGGCGAATACGGTTCGTCGTGGCACGTGGAAGCGCAGCGCGAAAACCGTCAACGCTCGTTCGACGATTTCATCGCGGTTGCGCAGCAACTGGTGACGGAAGGCTTCACGAGCGCGCCGCAACTCGGCATTCGCGGCGGCAGCAATGGCGGCCTGCTGGTGGGCGCGTGCATGGTCCAGCGCCCGGAACTGTTCGGCGCGGTGCTCTGCGAAGTGCCGCTGCTCGACATGCAGCGCTATCCGCTGCTGCACGCGGGCGCTTCGTGGATCGACGAATATGGCGATCCTGAGGAGCCCGAAGAAGCGCAGGCGCTCGCGGCGTATTCGCCGTATCAGCGTGTGCAGCCGGGCGTGGTGTATCCGGACGTGCTGTTCACGACCTCGACCAGCGACGATCGCGTGCATCCTGCGCACGCGCGCAAGATGGTCGCGCGCATGCAGGAGCAAGGGCACGCGAACGTCTGGTATCTGGAGAACACGGACGGCGGCCACGGGCCGGGCAGCGATTCGCTGGAGCGCGCGCAGTACGACGCGCTGGTGTTCCGCTTTCTGTGGACGACGCTGGGCGGAACGTGGTGAAGCGGGTTTGAGCGCGGGCGGCGTACGTGATGCCGCCCGCGTTGGTCGATAAGGTTTTTAGCCCGCGAGATGGATATCCGCGATCACCGGCGTGTGATCGGACGGCTGTTCCCACTTGCGCGGCACCTTGTCGATCTCGCACGCCACCAGCTTCGGCGCGAGCGCGGGCGAGAGCAGGATGTGATCGATGCGCAGCCCCGCATTGCGGCGGAACGCGAACATGCGGTAATCCCACCACGTGAACATCTTCTCGGGCTGCTCGAACTGGCGATACGAATCGACAAAGCCTAGCGCGATCAGCCGCTCGAATTGCGCGCGTTCTTCCGGCGAAACCAGATTCTGGCCTTCCCATGCCTTGGGGTCGTGCACGTCGCGGTCTGCGGGCGCGATGTTGTAATCGCCGAGCAGCGCCAATTGCGGATGCTGCTGCATTTCCTGGGCGAGCCAGTCGTGCATCGCATTCAGCCAGGCGAGCTTGTACGTGAACTTCTCGGAGCCCGGCGCCTGGCCGTTCGGGAAATAGGCGCTGACCAGACGCACGCCTTCGACGGTCGCCGCGATCACGCGCTGCTGCGGATCTTCGAAGCCGGGAATATTGCGCACGACCGTGGCCTCGTCGACGTTGAGGCCGTCGCGCACGAGAATGGCCACGCCGTTATAGGTCTTCTGGCCCGCGAACCAGCTGCGATAGCCGTGCGCTTCGAGTTCGGCGCGCGGGAATTTATCGTCGGTGAGCTTGAGTTCCTGCAGGCAAAGCGCGTCGACCTTGCTTTCGCCGAGCCAGTCGATGACGTGCTGCAGACGGACTTTCAGGGAGTTGACGTTCCAGGTGGCGATTTTCATGGATGATGAACCGGGTGATTGTGCGGCGGGCGAGTGCCCGGGATCGATGCCGGGACTATACCGCCCGCCTGCATCCGATCGATAACGAATCATACCGGGAACACGCCCGCGCGCTGCGGGAGCCGCTGCGCGCTCATGCCGCCGCGCCGCCGCTCACCACTCCTCGATCCACGGCCTCAGATCCATTTCGTGCGTCCATGCGTCCCTCGGCTGCTGATGCAAGGTCCAGTACGCATCGGCGATATGCTCGGGATTCAGGATGCCGTCGCGCTCCTTGAGCTTGTAGCGCTCGGGAAAATTCTCGCGGATAAACTCTGTGTCGATCGCGCCATCGACGATCACCTGCGCGACGTGAATGCCTTCCGGCCCAAGCTCGCGCGCCATCGACTGCGCAAGCGCACGCAGCGCATGCTTGGCGCCCGCGAACGCGGAAAACCCGGCACGTCCACGCAAACTCGCCGTGGCGCCCGTGAAGAGAATCGATCCGCGCGCACGCGGCAACATCGCTTTGGCGGCCTCGCGGCCCATCAAAAAGCCCGCGAAACAGGCCATTTCCCAGACCTTCTGATAAACGCGCGCAGTGGTCTCCGTCACGCTGAAGCGCACGTTCGCACCGATATTGAAGATGGCGACTTCGATCGGCGCGATATTGGCTTCGATTTCGGCGAAGAGGGCGACCATGTCCTCCTCCTTGCGCGCGTCCGAACCGAACGCGTGCGCGACGCCGCCTTCGGCTTCGATCTGCGCCACGAGCGGCGCGAGCTTGTCGGCGTGGCGGCGCGTTACGCAGGCGATATAGCCTTCACGCGCGAAGCGGCGTGCAATCGCACCGCCGGTGGCGTCGCCGGCGCCAATCACGAGGACGGCTTTCTTTTGCATCGGAGTAGTGGGTGTGCTTGTCATGTTCGTCTGTGTGGAGGAATATGCGTCAAGGCATTCACGTACAAATGGAGGAGAGACGATGAGCGATGTGAAAGTTGAGTTTCTGTTTGACTTTGGGAGTCCTAACGCTTACCTGAGCCATAAGGTGATCTCGCAGATCGAAGCGCGCCAGAACGTGCGCTTCGAATATGTGCCGATTTTGCTGGGCGGCATTTTCAAACTCACCGGCAACCGTTCGCCCGCAGAAACGACGGCGAATATCGAGAACAAACGCAAATACATGTTCCTCGAAATCAAGCGCTTTATTGCGCAGCACGGATTGACGGCGTATCGCATGAATCCGCATTTTCCCGTGAACACACTGGCGTTGATGCGTGGCGCCGTGGCCGCGCAGCGCGAAGGCGTGTTCGAGCGCTACGTCGATCGCATGTTCGCGCATATGTGGGAAGACGGTCTCAAGCTCGATGATCCGGCCGTGTTGCGTGCCACGCTCGAAGCCGATGGTTTCGACGCGGCCCGCTTCGAAGCGGCGCTCGCCGATGCGCAAGTGAAAAGCACGCTGATGGCAAACACCGAAGCCGCGTTCGCGCGTGGTGCGTTTGGTGCGCCGACATTCTTCGTCAACGACGAAATCTTCTTCGGCAAGGACCGGTTGCGCGATGTCGAAGAGGAAATCGCGCGAGTGAAAGCGCGCGGCTGACGGGCTGACGCATCGCGCGCTTTCAAAGTGGGAACGCAAGCGCGAGTCATGCGTTCCCGCCCTGACGGTCAGGCTTCGACCGGCGTGTCTGCGGGCGCGGCGATCACGCCCAGCCGCGCGCGTGCGGCGTCGTATTCGCGCTTCAGACGCGCGACCAGATCCGCAGCGGGCACGACGCTCTTGACCGCGCCGATGCCCTGGCCCGAACCCCAGATGTGTTTCCACGCTTTCGCGCCGCTCGACGCAAAGCTCATCTTCGACGGGTCCGATTCCGGTAGCGCGTCGGGATCGAGGCCGCTTGCCACGATGCTCGGGCGCAGATAGTTGCCGTGCACGCCCGTGAAGAGATTCGAGTAGACGATATCGGCCGCGCTGCTCTCGACGATCATCTGCTTGTACGCCTCGACCGCATTGGCTTCTTCAGTCGCGATGAACGCCGAGCCGACATAAGCGAGGTCGGCGCCCGCCGCCTGCGCCGCCAGAATGGCGTTGCCGTTGCCGATCGCGCCCGAGAGCAGCAGCGGGCCGTCGAACCACTCGCGAATCTCGTGAATCAGTGCAAACGGCGAGAGCGTGCCGGCATGGCCGCCCGCACCGGCCGCGACGGCGATCAGGCCGTCGGCGCCTTTCTCGATCGCCTTTTTCGCGAAGGTGTTGTTGATGACGTCGTGCAGCACGATGCCGCCCCATGCGTGAATCGCGTCGTTCACTTCGGCGCGCGCGCCCAGCGACGTGATGACGATCGGCACCTTGTATTGCGCGCATACGCCCAGATCGTGCTCCAGACGGTCGTTGGACTTGTGGACGATCTGGTTCACCGCGAACGGCGCAGCGGGACGGTCGGGATGCTTTGCGTTGTATTCGGCAAGCTCGGTCGTGATGCGATCGAGCCATTCGCCCAGCACATGCTCGGGACGTGCGTTGAGCGCGGGAAACGAGCCGACCACGCCGGCCTTGCACTGCGCGATCACGAGATCGGGGTTCGAGATGATGAAAAGCGGCGAGCCGACGACGGGAATCGACAGACCGCGGCGCAGGACGGCGGGCAAGGACATGCATATCTCCTGAACGGAACCGGCGGCCCCGGCCCAAGGGCGGGGCGCCGTCGTGTTGTTGGTGTCGATAAACATAGCAAAGCGCCAGACACTATGCAACCAGTTGCATAGTGTGCGCGCTCGGGGAAATAACCGGGGCAGTATCGCCGCAAGCGTGGTTTAGAATCGCCGCATGTCCACGCCACACGCCATCCTCATTGCCTTGCTGGAGAAGCCGTCGTCCGGCTATGACCTGGCTCGCCGCTTCGACCGGGCGATCGCTTACTTCTGGCAGGCCACGCACCAGCAGATTTATCGCGAACTCGGCCGGATGGTGGATGCGGGCTGGGTGGCCGTGGTCGAAGAAGACGCGGCGGCGACGCGCAAGAAGGTGTATCGGGTGCTGCCGGTGGGGCGCGAAGAAGTGGCGCGCTGGGTGCGTGAAACGCGTCTGACCGGCGACGACCGCAATCTGCTGTTGCTGAAATTGCGCGCCGATGCGGTGATCGGCCCGCTCGGGCTGATGGAAGAACTGCGCCGCATGATGGATGAGGCGCGCGAGCGACTCGATACCTATCGCGCCATCGAGCAGCGCGACTTCGGCGCAGCGTCGCTCACGCGTGGTCAGCAGTTGCAGTACGCGATCTTGAAGGCGGGGATTCGCACGCAGGAAACGTGGCTCGAATGGGCCGCCGAGCTGCAGGCGTTCTTTGACGAAGACGGCGGGCAAGCCAGCGAATAACGTTTGGATTCCGAATTAATTGCGATGCGCGAAGTGATTCACGCTGGAATCCGCAAGCGCGTGCAGAAGGGCTAGTAAAAATAAGTGTTGACTTCATGACAGCCGCACCCTATAATTCTTTTCTCTGACGGACGCGGGGTGGAGCAGTCTGGCAGCTCGTCGGGCTCATAACCCGAAGGTCGTAGGTTCAAATCCTACCCCCGCAACCAAAGCTGTTCTGTCAGAAATCAAGGGTTACAACGCATCGGCGTGTAACCCTTTTTTGTTTTCTACGCGTCGGTTGTTCGCGCTGCTTGCTTGAGTGACCAATCGACCGCCGCCTTCGCATGCAATGCGGTCGTATCGAATACAGGCAAGGCCGAATCGCCAGCGCCAATCAGCAGCGTGATTTCCGTGCAGCCGAGTATCACGCCCTGCGCACCACGCGCGGCCAGCGATTCGATCACACGCTGATACACGCCACGCGAAGCCGCTTGCACCACGCCGTGACACAACTCGTCGTAGATGATGCGATGCACGTCGTCGCGCTCCGAGGCTTCCGGCACGATCGCTTCGATGCCATGCACGTCGCGCAGCCGGCCCACATAAAAATCCTGCTCCATCGTATAGCGCGTGCCCAGCAGCCCTACGCGCGTGACGCCCGCCGCGCGCAGCGCTGCGCCAGTGGGATCGGCGATATGCAGGAAGGGGATCGTGATCGCCGCCTCGATCGCCGCGCAAACGCGATGCATCGTGTTGGTCGCGAGCAGCACGATATCGGCGCCGCCTCGTTCCAGTTGCCGCGCCGCCTGCGCCATCAACACGCCTAGCGCGTCCCAGTCTCCCGCGCGTTGCAGCGCTTCGATCTCCGCGAAATCCACGGTGGCCATCAGGCTGCGGGCATTGTGATGTCCGCCAAGCCGCGCCTTCGTTTCGCCGTTGAGCATGCGGTAATACTCCGCCGACGATTCCCAGCTCATACCGCCAATTACACCGATTGTCTTCATGGCCTGCATCGCGAATGGTTGAAGTGTCCGCACGAGTATAGGCGTGCTGTCCTGGCTGTACAGGTACGGTCGCGCCCAACTGTCACGATACGGCGAGGGGACAGTGACCGGACAGTTTTCTCGCAATTCCCGCAACTCTCGCAATACCCGGCGGGCAGCCCGGATAGCGGCTGATTTCTGGCGCCGATAGAATCGATCCACCACCGAGCTAAAGAACAAGACGCCAGCAAGGAGCCGCACATGGATCTGATTATTCGCCGCGCCGTGCTCGCACATGCGCATCCCGCCGGGCATCCCAGTGTCGATGTCGGTATCGAGGCGGGGCGCATCGTCGCCGTCGAGCCGACTATCGCGGCGCAGGCACGCGAGGAAATCGATGCAGCGGGCGCGCTCGTGTCCGCGCCGTTCATCGACGCGCATTTCCATATGGACGCCACGCTCTCCTATGGCCTGCCGCGCGTGAACGCATCGGGCACGCTGCTGGAGGGCATCGCGCTGTGGGGCGAACTCAAGCCCGATCTCACGCAGCAGGCGCTGGTCGAGCGTGCGCTCCAGTATTGCGACTGGGCTGTCGCACGCGGCTTGCTGGCGATCCGCTCGCATGTCGATGTCTGCGATCCGCGTCTGCTTGCGGTCGAAGCGCTGCTGGAAGTGAAGCGCCGCGTCGCGCCGTATCTCGATCTGCAACTGGTGGCGTTTCCGCAGGATGGTTTGCTGCGCAGCGCGGGCGCGTTCGACAACCTCAAGCGCGCGATTGCGATGGGCGTCGATGTGGTCGGCGGCATTCCGCACTTCGAACGCACGATGGCCGACGGCGCGGAGTCCGTGCGCCTGCTCTGCGAATTCGCCGCCGAAAAGGGCTTGCGCGTGGACATGCATTGCGACGAATCCGACGACCCGCTCTCGCGCCATATCGAAACGCTCGCGGCGCACACGCACCGGCTCGGGCTGCATGGCCGCGTGACCGGCTCGCATCTCACGTCGATGCACTCGATGGACAACTACTACGTGAGCAAGCTGATTCCGCTGATGCGCGAATCGGGCATCGCTGCCATCGCCAATCCGCTTATCAACATCACCTTGCAAGGGCGCGCCGATACCTACCCCAAGCGTCGCGGCATGACGCGTGTGCCTGAACTGATGGCGGCGGGCGTGACGGTCGCGTTCGGCCACGATTGCGTGATGGACCCGTGGTACAGCTTCGGTTCGGGCGACATGCTCGAAGTCGCGCAGATGGGCCTGCATGTTGCGCAGATGACGGGCGTGGAAGCCTCGCGTGCGTGTTTCGATGCGGTGACGGTCAACCCCGCGAAGATTCTCGGCCTCGAGAGTTATGGCGTCGCGCCGGGTTGCGCGGCGAATCTGGTGGTGCTCGACGCGCGCGACCCCATCGAGGCGATCCGCCTGCGCGCCGCGCGGCTGGCCGTGATTAGCCGCGGCAAGGTGGTGAGCCGTCAGCCGGCGCAGCGTGCAACGCTCGCGCTGGACGGGCGGCCCGCAAGCGTCGATTTCAAGCTGCATCGATAAAACGCCAGGCAATAAAAAAACCGCGCACGGTGAAGTGCGCGGTTTTGCTTGAAACGACCAGGCGATATAGCGCAGCGCGCTTATTGCGCCGGCGGCTGCTCCATGCCGTTATGACGCAGCAGCGCGTCGATATTCGGTTCGCGGCCGCGGAACGCCTTGAACGATTCCATCGCCGGGCGGCTGCCGCCCACTTCCAGAATCTCCTTGCGATAACGCGTGCCGGTGGCCGGATCGAGCACGCTCGACTGCGCAGCCTGAGCCGCTTCTTCGAACGCCGCATAGGCGTCGGCGGACAGCACTTCAGCCCACTTGTAGCTGTAGTAGCCCGCCGCGTAACCGCCCGCGAAGATGTGGCTGAACGTATTCGGCCAGCGCGAGAACGGCGCCTGTGCGATCACGTGATAACGCTCGTTGATCTCGCGGGCGAGATCGTTCACGGTCTTGCCCTTCGAGGCGTCGAAATCGACGTGCAGCGCCATGTCGAACATCGAGAACACGATCTGGCGCAGCGTGCCCAGACCGCTCTGGAAGTTCTTCGCGGCGATCATCTTGTCGAACAGTTCGCGCGGCAGCGGTTTGGCCGTATCGACGTGCGATGTCATTTCCGTGAGAACGTCCCATTCCCAGCAGAAGTTCTCCATGAACTGCGAGGGCAGTTCGACCGCATCCCATTCCACGCCGTTGATGCCCGACACCGACAACTCATCGACACGCGTGAGCATGTGATGCAGGCCGTGGCCGAACTCGTGGAACAGCGTGATGACTTCGTCGTGCGTGAAGCAGGCCGGGCGGCCGCCAACAGGCGCCGAGAAGTTGCAGGTGAGGTAGGCCACCGGCGTCTGCACGCCGTTCGTTTCGAGCTTGCGGCGCGAGCGGGCGTCGTCCATCCATGCGCCGCCGCGCTTGCCTTCGCGCGCGTAGAGGTCGAGATAGAACTGCGCGACCAGCGTGCCGTCGGCGTTTTCGACGCGGAAGAAGCGCACGGTGTCGTTCCAGACCGGCGCGCTGTCGTCGCGGATGCGTACGCCGAAGAGCGTTTCCGTGACCTTGAACAGGCCCTTGAGCACGAAGTCTTCAGGGAAGTATTGCTTGACCTCGTTTTCCGAGAACGAATAGCGCTTCTGGCGCAGACGCTCGGCGGCGAAGGCCATGTCCCACGGTTCGATCTGCGTGAGGCCGAATTCGCTGGCGGCGAACTCGCGCAGTTCCTGCCAGTCCTTTTCCGCATGCGGGCGCGCGCGCGTGGCGAGGTCTTCGAGGAAGCTCATGACCTGCGCGGGCGTTTCCGCCATCTTCGGCGTGAGCGAGACTTCGGCGAAGTTGTTGTAGCCGAGCATCTTCGCTTCTTCGGCGCGCAGCTTCAGTTGTTCGTCGACGATCGCGGTGTTGTCCCATTCGGGCTTGCCGCCGCCGTAGACCGCGCCGAGTTCCGATGCGCGCGTGACATAGGCGCGATACATCGTCTCGCGCATCGCGCGGTTTTCCGAGTATTGCAGCACCGGGAAATACGAGGGGAAGTGCAGCGTGAACTTCCAGCCTTCCTTGTTCTCGCGCTCGGCGGCTTCGCGCGCGGCGGCGATCACGTCTTCGGGCAGGCCGACCAGTTCGCTTTCATCCTTGGCGTAGAACGCGTAGGCGTTGGTCGCGTCCAGCACGTGATCCGAAAACGCCTTGGCGAGCGCGGCCTGGCGCTCCTGCAGTTCGGCGAAACGCGGCTTCTGGTCTTCGGGCAGTTCCGCGCCCGAGAGGCGGAAGTCGCGCAGGGCGTTATCGAGGATCTTCTTGCGCTCGCTCGTGAGCAACTGGAACGAGTTGTGATTCGTGATGGCCTTGTACTTCTCGAACAGCGCGAGATTCTGGCCGACGCTCGACCAGAATTCGGTCACGCGCGGCAGGTTTTCGCCATAGACGGCGCGCAGTTCCGGCGTATCGGCGACGGCGTTCAGATGGCCGATCACGCCCCAGGCGCGCGAGAGCGGTTCCGTGACGCGTTCGACCGGTTCGACCACATCGCTCCATTGCGCGGGCGTCATCGGTTGCGCGGCGCGTTCGACGGCGGCGCTGGCGTTCGCGAGCAGCACGTCGAGCGCGGGCGTCACGTGTTCGGGACGGATCTCGCCAAAGCGCGGCAGGCCGGAAAAATCGAGCAGCGGATTATCGGAGGAAGTAATTGCCATGATGCGTCCTGTTCCTTCTGTCGCGGTTGATTCGCATGCGGTTGTCGCACTGTGTAGGGCCGGGGCGCGCCAGGCCAACTGAAAAGGCGCGCGCCCCGATAGATCGGTTATTGGGGCGCGGGGCGCACTTTCCAACCGGGTCGTCTGTGCAAATTAACAGAAGTCGGGGCAGGGTGGCGCAATCGGCGTCGTTGGCGCTAAGGGAATGCGGCCAGCGCGCGATCCGCGCCCCAAAAAGCAAAGCGGCCCGCATGGGGCCGCTTCGTGTCTGCGTGCGGGTCGGGCGCTGCGCTTACGCGCCTGCTGCGCGCTCTGCCGCTTCGATCGTGTTGACGAGCAGCATCGTGATCGTCATCGGGCCGACGCCGCCCGGCACCGGCGTGATGAAGCCGGCCTTGTCGAGCAGGCCTGCGAAGTCGACGTCGCCGCAAAGCTTGCCGTTGTCGTCGCGGTTCATGCCCACGTCGATCACCGTTGCGCCCGGCTTGATCATGTCGGCGGTCAGCACGTTGCGCTTGCCCACGGCGGCCACGACGATATCGGCGTCGCGCGTGTGCTTCGCGAGGTCGGAAGTCTTGCTATGGCAGATCGTGACCGTCGCGCCCTTTTCGAGCAGCAGCAGCGCCATCGGCTTGCCGACGATGTTCGAGCGGCCGATCACCACGGCGTTCGCGCCTTCGAGGGGAATGTTGTACTCCTCGAACATCTTCATCACGCCGTAGGGCGTGCAGGGGCGGAACAGCGGCTGGCCGGTCATCAGCGCGCCGGCGTTGGCGACGTGAAAGCCGTCCACGTCCTTCTCGGGCGCGATCGCCTCGATCACCTTATGGCTGTCGATGTGCTTCGGCAGCGGCAGTTGAACCAGGATGCCGTGGATCTTCGGATCGTTGTTCAGTTCGTCGATGCGCTGGAGCAGATCGTCTTCCGACAGCGTGGCCGGATAGCGGTCGTACGACGAATGCAGGCCGTTGTCCTCGCACGACTTGATCTTGTTGCGCACGTAGACCTCGCTCGCCGGATTGTCGCCGACCAGCACGACCGCGAGGCCCGGCTGATGGCCGCGAGCGGTGAGGGCGGCAGCGCGCGTGGCGACATCGGCGCGCAGTTTCTTGGAGAGGGCGAGGCCGTCGATGAGAGTGGCAGTCATGGTCGGTCGAGAATCGAGGGTGGCTAGGGACAAAAGCGGGCAATCACGCTGGAGCGCGCCCGGCAGGGGCGATCGCATCGACGCGGCGGGTTCGGGGCTGAGGACCCGGGGAACCCGACGTCGCGCGCAGCGGGCGCTGCTGCGAAGGCCGACATTATACCTGTCAGACGGGTGTGACTTGTCGCGGCCGGACGGATCGTCAGCCGGGCGAGGCAGGAAAAATGCGGGGGAATGTGTTAGGGCGAACGTAGCGGACCACCCGTCGGGGTGGTCCGCTGGAGAAACCGTTCAAAGGCCTACAATTGCGGTTTCCAACCGCGGCTTACGACTGCGGCTGCTGCGCCTGTTGCGGCTTGTTGGAAAGCGCCAGACGGAGCAGATCGGCGACCGTGTTCACGTTGAGCTTTTCCATGATGTTGGCGCGGTGCGCTTCCACGGTCTTGATGCTGATGCCGAGGTCGTCGGCGATCTGCTTGTTCAGGCGGCCGGCGATGATGCGCTCCAGCACCTGATGCTCGCGCGCCGTGAGCTTGCCCAGGCGTTCGGCGGCGGCACGCTGCTGCTGCACGTTGGTGCTTTCGCTGCGGGCCTTTTCCAGCATGCGCTCGACCAGCTTGCGCAGTTCGGCTTCGTCGAACGGCTTCTCGATGAAGTCCATCGCGCCCTTCTTCATGGTCGACACGGCCATTGGCACGTCGCCGTGACCGGTCACGAAGATGATCGGCAGCGAGGCGTTGTCGGCGATCAGGCGCTCCTGAAGCTCGAGCCCGCTCATACCCTGCATACGCACGTCCAGAATCAGACAGGCGATCTGGCCAGCCTGCTGTGCGGGCTGATAGGCGTCGAGGAATTCCTCGGCGCTCGTGAAGCACTGAACGCGGTAGCCGTTCGCTTCGAGCAGCCAGCGCAGGGAGTCTCGTACGGCCTCATCGTCATCAACAACAAAGACGGTTTCCTGGGTGGTGACTGGGCTGTTCATGGCTCTCCCGTAACGGTTTGTGGAGTCGGCTCGTCGCGGCCGTCCCTCGTGGGCTGGTCCGATTCGCCGATTGGCAGACTGCAATGGAACGTGGCGCCGCTGATGTGGCCGTCAGCTTCAATGTTGTTGACCACCCACAGGCGCCCGCGATGCGATTCGATAATCGAGCGGCAAATATTCAGCCCCATTCCCATGCCATCGGACTTGGTGCTGTAGAACGGTTCGAACAGACGCTCGGCCGTGGCTTCGTCCACGCCCGGGCCCTGATCCACCACGCTGATGCAGACGTTGCCGCCTTCGCGCTTCACGATCACGCGGATCACCGGATCCACGGCATTCGGGCGCGCGTCGGCCATGGCTTCGGCGGCGTTTTTCAGCAGGTTGACCAGCACCTGCTCGATCAGCACCGGATCGACGTAGATCACCGGCATGCGCGAGCGCATGTCGGTCACGATGCGGATGCGGCGCTTGCGCGCTTCGATTTCGGCGAGACCCACGGCATCGGCGACGATATCGGCGACCCGCGCGGCCTGGCGCTTGGGTTCGGAGCGCTTCACGAATTCGCGGATGCGCTTGATGATCATGCCGGCGCGCACGGCCTGCTGCGCCGTTTTTTCGAGCGCGGGCAAGAGGTTTTCCGGCGCGCCACGGCCCGATTTCACCAGCGCCACCGTGCCCGAAGCATAGTTGTTGATCGCCGCGAGCGGCTGGTTCAGTTCGTGCGCGAGCGACGAGGCCATTTCGCCCATCGTCATCAGGCGGCTCGTGAACTGCAGCTTTTCGTCCTGCTGGCGAGCCAGTTCCTGGGCCTGCTTGCGCGTGGTGATGTCGGTGGCGATCTGCATCTGCGCGAGATGGCCGTCCACCCACTGGATGTACTGGCGGCGCACTTCGAACCACTTCTGGATGCGCTCGACGTAGATTTCCTGCGCGTCGGCGGCGCTGTCGGTGAGCGCGGTGGCGGGCAGGCCGGCGTAGGCATCGACCATGTCGATGGAATCCGACGACGCGCTGGCGGAATCGAAGCCGCCGCCGCCCGCGAGTTCCAGATGGCCGTCCGGGCGGATGCCGAACAGGTGGCGGTAGTAGCGGTTGGCGAACAGCAGTTCGGCTTCGTCGGCGGCCAGCACGGACACGGCGGCGTCGAGGCTTTCCAGCACCGTGGTGAAGCGCTCGTGCGCGGCGGCGAGTTCTTCGCGCGCGCGCTTCGGTTCGGTGATGTCGGTCATCGACGACATCCAGCCGGTCTGACGGCCGGAGCTGTCGATCAGCGGCGAAACGTAGAGGCGCGCATGGAACTGCGAGCTGTCCTTGCGGCGCACACGCAGCTCGAAACCCGAGGAGGGCGCCTTGCCGCGCAGCGTCATGTCGAGCTGGCGCTGCATCTCCGGGTAGGCGTCGCGCGGCCAGTACGGGAACGGCGCGTTCTTGCCCACCAGATCGCTTTCATCCCAGCCCGTCATGCGACAAAACGCCGGATTGACGTGCGTGATCCGGCCATGCATGTCGAGCACGCGCATGCCGATCAAAACCGAGTTTTCCATCGCGCGGCGGAAGAACGCTTCCGCGTACAGCGCCTGCTGTGCCTCGAAGCGCTGGCGCGTGTGTTTCCACAGACTCCACAGGCTCCACAGCACGAAGCAGGACAGCCCCGCGACCAGCCACACGAGCGTATTGTTCGTGAAGTTGGTCATCTGCGGATACGAGTACACGCGCACCGAAACGCCCTGGCCCGGCGGGTCGAGCGGCAGGTCGTAGAACACGTCGCGCGGCAGGCGCGGGCGGGTCGAGGTGGTGGCGAGTTCGCGGTTGTTCGCGTCGAGGATCGAGATCTTGTACTTGGCCGACAGCTCGGACGGAATGTCGTGCTTCAGGATGCCTTCGACCGAGAACACGGCCGCGATCGAGCCAAGGAATTCCCGATCGCGGTATACCGGCGTCTGGAGCGTGATGTAGCCGTTGCCGACGTCGTCGTAAATAAGCGGCGAGTACACCTGGCGGCGCGTCGAGCGGGCTTCGGCGAACGCGGCCTTTACGGCTTCGTCCATCTGCGCGTCGTTCGGCTTGGCCAGCCGCTGGCCGAACATCGGCATGGCCGTGGTGGGCCAGCGCGGCTCCTGCTGGCTCGTGTACCAGTTCAGGTAAAGGATTTCAGGATGACCCTGCATGATGTCCGTGGTGGACACCTGGAACGATTGCGGGTCGTTGTGGCCGGCCACCAGATCGCGCGAGAGCGCCTGCAATTGCTCCTGCGCGCCTGTCATGGAGAGGCGGATCTGTTGCTGGGCCCAGGCCACATTGCGGTAGAGCGTGTCTTCCTGCTGCTGCTGCTCGCGGCGGTTCAGGCTCCACAAGATCAGACTCATGACGATCAGGAACACCAGGATCGACAGGAGAGGCGTCAGCAAATAGGAATTCGACCACCACGGTCCGTGGTGCCAGCGGGACGGCGACGTGTCGCCGGGCGAACCGGGCGGCCGCGCCGAGCGTGCGAAAAGCCGTTCGGTCAACATGGCAAGGATTGTAGCTCAGCGTAAGACACGGAAATGCCGCGAAAAAAGCGATAAATCGCCGAAAAACGGGTTCAAACTGGCCGACTTCGGTACAAGGGCGCGAACGATTCAGCGTGCGCTGCAACAATTTTTCGCATTATAAAATCCCATCCCGCAATTCGAAAATTTCCTTGCGCGAACGCGGACGGCCTAATTACAATCGCCCGCAAAGCTGCTGCGGTCGGCCTGGTCACGTCTACACACGTTGCTGCCCGCATGGTCCGATCAACAGCGTTCCCCTTACATCCAGGAGACGAGCATGTCCGCTGTACCCGACGAAGTCCTGAAGTACGTTGCCGCTGACAAGGACGAAGATCCCCAGGAAACCGCCGAATGGCTGGAGGCGCTCGATGGCGTCATCTCGACCATCGGCCCCGACCGCGCCCACTACCTGATCGAGAAGCAGATCGAATTCGCCCGCGTGCATGGCGAACATCTGCCGTTCTCGGCCAACACCCCGTACATCAACACGATTCCGGTCGTGGCCCAGGCGAAGAACCCGGGCGACCAGGATATCGAGCACCGCATCCGCTCGTACACGCGCTGGAACGCCATGGCGATGGTCCTGCGCGCGGGCAAGCACACCAACGTGGGCGGCCATATCGCCTCGTTCGCGTCGGCGGCCACGCTGTATGACGTCGGCTACAACCACTTCTGGCACGCACCGTCGCCGGAACACGGTGGCGACCTGATTTTCGTGCAGGGCCACTCGTCGCCGGGCGTCTACTCGCGCGCGTTCCTGCTCGGCCGTCTGAGCGAAAACCAGCTCGACAACTTCCGTCAGGAAGTCGGCGGCGAGGGCATCTCGTCGTACCCGCACCCGTGGCTGATGCCGGACTTCTGGCAGTTCCCGACCGTCTCGATGGGTCTCGGCCCGATCATGGCGATCTACCAGGCCCGCTTCATGAAGTACATGCAGGCGCGCGGCATCGTGAAGACCGAAGGCCGCAAGGTCTGGGCCTTCCTCGGCGACGGCGAAACGGATGAGCCGGAATCGCTCGGCGCGATCGGCATGGCCGGCCGCGAGCGTCTGGACAACCTCGTGTTCGTCATCAACTGCAACCTGCAGCGTCTGGACGGCCCGGTGCGCGGCAACGGCAAGATCATCCAGGAACTCGAAAGCGAGTTCCGTGGCGCCGGCTGGAACGTCATCAAGGTCATCTGGGGTTCGCGCTGGGATGCGCTGTTCGCACGCGACAAGTCGGGCGCGCTGATGCGCCGCATGATGGAAGTCGTCGACGGCGAATACCAGACGTACAAGTCGGAGTCGGGCGCGTATGTTCGCGAACACTTCTTCAACACGCCGGAACTGAAGGCGCTGGTCGCCGACTGGTCCGACGACGACATCTGGAACCTGAACCGCGGCGGTCACGATCCGCACAAGATTTACGCGGCGTTCCACGAAGCTTCGAACTCCAAGGGCCAGCCGACCGTCATCCTCGCGAAGACGATCAAGGGCTACGGCATGGGCGAAGCCGGTCAGGCGATGAACATCACCCACCAGCAGAAGAAGATGCAGGTGGATCAGCTCAAGAAGTTCCGCGACCAGTTCCGCCTGCCGATCACCGACGAGCAGATCGTCGACGTGCCGTACCTCAAGTTCGAGGAAGGTTCGAAGGAACTCGAATACATGCGCCAGAAGCGCATGGACCTCGGCGGTTACCTGCCGGCTCGCCGCCAGAAGGCCGAGTCGCTGCCGGTGCCGGCGCTCGAAGCATTCGAGCCGCTGCTCAAGGGCACGGGCGAAGGCCGTGAGATTTCGACGACGATGGCGTTCGTGCGTATCCTCAACATCCTGTTGAAGGACAAGGCGATCGGCAAGCGCGTCGTGCCGATCGTGCCGGACGAATCGCGTACCTTCGGTATGGAAGGTCTGTTCCGCCAGATCGGTATCTGGAATCAGCAAGGCCAGAAGTACGTGCCGGAAGATTCCGACCAGCTGATGTTCTACAAGGAATCGGAAAGCGGTCAGATCCTGCAGGAAGGCATCAACGAAGCCGGCGGTATGTCGGACTGGATCGCCGCCGCGACGTCGTACTCGACGCACGGCGAGACGATGATCCCGTTCTACATCTTCTATTCGATGTTCGGCATGCAGCGTATCGGCGACCTGGTGTGGGCCGCTGGCGACATGCGTTCGCGCGGCTTCCTGCTGGGCGGCACCGCAGGCCGTACGACGCTGAACGGCGAAGGTCTGCAGCACGAAGACGGTCACTCGCTCCTGTGGGCGGCATCGGTGCCGAACTGCGTGAGCTACGACCCGACCTTCGGCTACGAACTCGCGGTCATCATGCAAGACGGTCTGCGCCGCATGGTGCAGGACCAGGAAGACGTGTTCTATTACATCACCGTGATGAACGAGAACTACGAGCACCCGGCGATTCCGCAGGGTGAGGCCGTAGCCGCCGACATCATCAAGGGCATGTACGCGTTCCGTAAGGGCGACGAGAAGGCCAAGGGCCCGCGCGTTCAGCTGCTGGGCGCCGGCACGATCTTCAACGAAGTGATCGCTGCCGCCGACCTGCTGAAGAACGACTGGGGCGTCGAAGCCGACCTCTGGAGCGTCCCGAGCTTCACCGAACTGGCCCGCGAAGGCCACGAAGTCGAGCGCTGGAACCTGCTGCACCCGAGCGAGCCGCGCCGCGAATCGCACGTCGAAAAGCTGCTCAAGGGCACGGAAGGTCCGGTCATCGCTTCGACCGACTACATCCGCGCACTGGTCGACCAGATCCGTGGTCTGGTGCCGCGCAAGTTCGTGGTGCTCGGCACCGACGGTTTCGGCCGTTCGGATACGCGTGAAAAACTGCGTCACTTCTTCGAAGTCGATCGTTACTGGACGACGGTTGCAGCGCTCAACGCGCTCGCGGATGAAGGCAAGATCGAGCGCAAGGTGGTTGGCGAAGCACTCGCCAAGTACAACCTCGATCCGTCGAAACCCAACCCGATGACCGTCTAACGCATCACCCCCTGTGCATCGCAAGCGCGCCTCCCCGAAGCGGGGAGGCGTTCTTATGCGGCCCCGGAGACACTAACAATGAGTCAAGCGATCGAAGTCAAGGTGCCGGACATCGGCGATTACACGGACATTCCTGTGATCGAGGTGCTGGTGAAGGCGGGTGATACCGTCGAGAAAGAGCAATCGCTCATCACGCTGGAGTCGGACAAGGCGACGATGGACGTGCCGAGCCCGGCCTCGGGCACGGTGAAGGAAGTGAAGGTCAAGGTCGGCGATAACGTCTCGGAAGGCGTGCTCGTCCTCGTGCTGGAAGCCGCTGGCGCCGCTGCGGCTCCGGCGGCCGCACCGGCTGCGAAGGAAGAGAAGGCTGCTCCGGCTGCCGCGCCTGCGCAAGCCGCTGCACCGGCTCCGGCTGCTGCTGCGCCCGCTGCAAGCGGTGGCGCGCAGACCGTCAAGGTCCCGGATATCGGCGACTACACGGGCGTGCCGGTTATCGAGATCGGCGTGAAGGTGGGCGACCGTGTCGAGAAGGAACAGTCGCTCGTCACGCTGGAATCGGACAAGGCCACGATGGACGTGCCGAGCCCGGTTGCCGGCATCGTCAAGGCGATTCTGGTGAAGGTCGGCGATAGCGTGTCGGAAGGCGCGGAAATCGTCGTCGTGGAAGCGGAAGGTGCGGCGGCTGCTGCACCGGCACCGGCTGCGAAGGCACCGGTCGAGCAACCGTCCGACGCTCCGCAGGCTGCGCCCGCCAAGGCCGCGCCCGCTGCGCCGTCCGCGCTCGCACAGGCTCCGAACATTCCCGCAGGCGAAGGCGGCGCACGCCGTCCGAGCCACGCTTCGCCGTCGGTGCGCAAGTTCGCACGCGATCTGGGCGTCGACGTCGGCCGCGTTTCGGGCACGGGTCCGAAGGGCCGCATCACCCAGGACGACATCACGGCGTTCGTGAAGGGCGTCATGACCGGCGCGCTGGCCGCACCGGCTGCTGCCGCTGCTCCGGCCGCAGGTGGCGGCGCGGGTCTGAACCTGCTGCCGTGGCCGAAGGTCGACTTCACGAAGTTCGGCCCGATCGATACGCAACCGCTGTCGCGTATCAAGAAGATCTCGGGCGCGAACCTGCATCGCAACTGGGTCATGATCCCGCACGTCACCAACAACGACGAAGCGGACATCACCGACCTCGAAGCGCTGCGCGTGCAACTGAACAAGGAAAACGAGAAGGCCGGCGTGAAGTTCACGATGCTGGCGTTCGTCATCAAGGCCTGCGTCGCCGCGCTGAAGAAGTTCCCGGCGTTCAACGCGAGCCTCGACGGCGACAACCTCGTCTTCAAGCAGTACTACCACATCGGTTTTGCCGCCGACACGCCGAACGGTCTGGTCGTCCCGGTGATCCGCGACGCTGACAAGAAGGGTCTCGTCGACATCGCGAAGGAAATGGCCGAACTGTCGAAGCTGGCTCGCGACGGCAAGCTCAAGCCGGACCAGATGCAAGGCGGCTGCTTCTCGATCTCGTCGCTTGGCGGTATCGGCGGCACGCACTTCACGCCGATCATCAACGCGCCGGAAGTGGCCATCCTTGGCCTGTCCAAGAGCGCGATGAAGCCGGTGTGGGACGGCAAGCAGTTCGTGCCGCGCCTGACGCTGCCGCTCTCGCTCTCGTACGACCACCGCGTGATCGACGGCGCCGCTGCCGCGCGCTTCAACGCGTACCTCGGCCAGATCCTCGGCGATTTCCGCCGCGTGATCCTGTAAAACCGCTTCGACCGGCTCGCGCCGCCGCGCCGCATCCCGCCCGATCGTTCAGGCAGATGCGCGCCGCGGCGGGCGCGAGCCGGTCGTTCCTGAAGGGGACACCATGAGTCTCGTCGAAGTGAAAGTGCCGGATATCGGCGACTTCAAGGACATCGATGTCATCGAAGTCAACATCAAGCCGGGCGACGTGATCGAGAAAGAGCAGTCGCTGCTCTCGCTCGAGTCGGACAAGGCCACGATGGAAGTGCCCAGCGAAGTCGCGGGCACGGTCAAGGAAGTGAAGATCAAGGCCGGCGACAAGGCGTCGCAAGGCACCGTGGTCGCGATCGTCGAAGTGTCGGAAGGCGCGGCCGCTCCGGCTCCCGCTGCTGCCGCACCGAAGGCCGAAGCGCCCAAGGCTGCCGAAGCACCGAAGGCGGCTGCCCCGGCACCGCAAGCCGGCAGCTTCAGCGGCAGCGCCGACGTCGAATGCGACATGCTCGTGCTCGGCGCGGGCCCTGGCGGCTACTCGGCGGCGTTCCGCTCCGCCGATCTGGGCATGAAGACCGTGCTGGTCGAGCGTTATTCGACGCTTGGCGGCGTGTGTCTGAACGTCGGCTGCATCCCGTCGAAGGCGTTGCTGCACACGGCGCTGGTGATCGATGAAGCCGCTGCGCTCGAATCGCACGGCATCTCGTTCGGCAAGCCGCAGATCGATCTGGACAAGCTGCGCGACTTCAAGTCGGGCGTCGTCAAGAAGCTCACCGGCGGTCTCGCCGGCATGGCCAAGGCGCGCAAGGTCGAAGTCGTGACGGGCTTCGGTTCGTTCATCGACCCGAACCACATGGAAGTGGCGGGCGAAAACGGCAAGAAGATCGTCAAGTTCAAGCAGGCGATCATCGCGGCGGGTTCGCAAGCCGTGAAGCTGCCGTTCATGCCGGAAGATCCGCGCGTGGTCGATTCGACCGGCGCGCTCGAACTGCGTCAGATCCCGCAAAAGATGCTGGTGATCGGCGGCGGCATTATCGGTCTGGAAATGGCGACGGTCTATTCGACGCTCGGCGCGCAGATCGATGTCGTGGAAATGCTCGACGGCCTGATGGCCGGCGCGGACCGCGATCTCGTCAAGGTCTGGGAGAAGTACAACGCGAAGCGCTTCGCGAATGTCATGCTCAAGACCAAAACGACGAAGGCCGAAGCGAAGGAAGACGGCATCTACGTCACGTTCGAAGGCGAAAAGGCTCCGGCCGAAGCGCAACGTTACGACCTCGTGCTGGTCGCCGTGGGCCGCTCGCCCAATGGCAAGAAGATCGGCGCGGACAAGGCTGGCGTGGCGGTGACGGATCGCGGCTTCATCGAAGTCGACAAGCAGCTGCGCACCAACGTGCCGCACATCTTCGCAATCGGCGATGTGGTCGGTCAGCCGATGCTCGCGCACAAGGCCGTGCATGAAGGCCACGTGGCGGCGGAAGCGGCGCACGGCGAGAAGGCGTACTTCGACGCGCTGCAGATTCCGTCGGTGGCCTACACCGATCCGGAAGTGGCCTGGGCCGGCAAGACCGAAGAGCAGTGCAAGGCCGAAGGCATCAAGTACGGCAAGGCAGTGTTCCCGTGGGCCGCTTCGGGCCGCGCGATCGCCAATGGCCGCGACGAAGGCTTCACCAAGCTGATTTTCGACGAAGAGACGCATCGCGTGATCGGCGGCGGTATCGTCGGCCTGAACGCTGGCGACCTGATCAGCGAAGTCTGCCTCGCGGTGGAAATGGGCGCGGATGCGACCGACATCGGCAAGACGATTCACCCGCACCCGACGCTGGGCGAATCCGTGGGCATGGCCGCCGAGCTGTACGAAGGCGTCTGTACCGACCTGCCGCCGCAGAAGAAGAAGTAAATTCGCGCTGCGCCGCTTCGGTGGCGGGCGTGAAAGTAAAACGGCGCACTCCGCGAGGAGTGCGCCGTTTTCTATTTGGGTAACGCCAGAGGGTGCGAGAGGCGCCGGAGCGTAAAAAAGATTCCCGGTCACCGGTGACCGGGCAAGCGACATGCCGGGCGGCATGCCGGAGCGTCAGATCCGGCGCGAGGCGCGGGCGAAGTTCAAGGCAGGGCCGCGAACTTCGCGATGCGCCCCTTTAGCGCAATGCTGGACGGCCTTGAAACTCAGGCCGGCTTCTTGGCGGCAGCAGCGGCCGAACGCGAAGCCTGGGCAGCAGCCTTGCTGGCAGCAGCCGTAGCGGCGTTGAAGTTGCTTTCTGCCATTTCGACAGCTTGCTTCGTTGCCTTGTGGACCGTTTCGTACGTGGTGTTGGCGGCGTTGATGGCCGACTTGATCACGGCGACAGCGGTTTCCGAACCAGCCGGTGCGTTCTTCGCGACGTTGTCGACGAGCGATTGCACCTTGCGGTTCTGTTCTTCGTAATGAGCTTCAGCAACCTTCGCGAACTCGGCTTGCGTAGCCGAGGCGATTTCATAAACGTGGCGGCCGTACGAGAGGACCTTTTCTGCGAGCGGCTGGGCGTAGCTCGACTGCAGCGCGAAGAATTCCTGCGCGTCCTTTGCCGACAGAGCGCGCTGGGCGTGCTCCTGCGATTCCGCCAGATTCGAGCGAACGGCCTGAAGGTTCAATTCGACGAGCTTTTCCACGCTTTCGAAGGCCTTGCCGGTCAGACCGAACAGGGTTTCGAGGTTGGCTTTCTGTGCAGCGGCGAATTGCTCAGGGGTCAGCAGACTCATGTTTACGCTCCTGGATGGTGGCGGCCTCGTAGGTGGGTCGCCTGGAGTAAGTGGCAAGACTCTGGTGGTCTGTCAGACGCTGTTACAGCTTTGTGCGTCGCAACATTGATCCTGATTTTAGGTCGGCACAGATGAATGTCAAGGACTTTTGATGCGGCGCACAATCTCATTAAAGTATTGTTAAACAAGTACTTATGCGAGTGGCATGGGGGTCGAAGACTATTTGCGTCGAGCTGCGACATGGTGTCCACGCGTCATTTCCCGCAATCCCTTGCCTGACAAGGATGCGCATATGCGCGCTGGTTCTGGCAAGATTGAGTCTGACGGCGCAAACTGGGTTTTTGTGGTGCGCGCAGTCCGGTCCCATGAGGTTCTGTCAGGGAATGCACCAGGGTGCGTCCACCGGATTCCTACATGGAACGTTAAGCGGTTATTGCAGTCGAACCCGCGTCGCGTGGTTCGGCGGCATGGATGTCAGAGCAACGTCCTCGGTATTTATCCCACATAAAGTTAACTTTGACGCGCGCCGTTAATGCGTAGGCGACAGCAAACGTTGTCGGCGCAAGGCGCGGCAGGGTGGGGCCGTCCGGTCGATTGTCTGACTCCATCGAATGCGTGAAGTACATTGGTCTGCTCAATCAAAAACCAGACTTCGGTTTAACGAGTAGCCATAAGTGCTTCAATTTGCGAATTTTTCGTGGTTTTACTACACTTGGCGAACGATCCCGCCGCTTCATCCAGAACACCAATGAAATCCGACAAGTTCCTGTCGTTCAGACTGGTGCCCTCATCGGTTGTCAGCACCGCGCTGTCGGTGGCTGTTTCCGTGGCCATCAGTGCGACGCTGCTAGCGCCCGAGGGTGCTTTTGCTGCGTCGCAGAACACCGCCGCCGCGAAAACGGCGAAGGCCAAGAAGGCCACCAAGAAGGTTGCAAAGGCCGACGCGCCTGCGAAGGTCGCGAAGAAGGCGGGCGCAACCCGCACCGTCGCCGCAAAGGACGACGATGCGCGTCCCACGGCGAAAAAGCGCCGCGTCAGCTACTCGATGAATGGCCGTCATCACACGGCGGTGCGTCGCGTGGCGTTCGAGCCGCGTCAGCCGAGCGTCGGTCAGGCGTTCGGCCTGCATGAGACGCCGGATTCGCTGATGCTGCGTTCGGGCGTGGCTTATGTGGTCGACCAGAATTCGCTCGAGCCGCTGTTCGACAAGAACTCGCGCGCCGTGGTGCCGATCGCCTCGATCTCGAAGCTCATGACCGCCATGGTCGTGCTCGATTCGAAGGCGCCGCTCACCGAGCAGATCGAAGTCACCGACGAAGACCGCGACTTCGAGAAGAACACGGGTTCGCGCCTTTCGGTGGGTTCGGTGCTCTCGCGTGAAGACATGCTGCACATCGCGCTGATGGCCTCGGAAAACCGTGCGGCAGCGGCGCTCTCGCGCTACTACCCGGGAGGCCGTCCGGCCTTTATCGCGGCGATGAACGCGAAGGCGAAGCAACTCGGCATGACCGACACGCACTTCGAGAACTCGACCGGTCTGACGAGCCACAATGTCTCGACCGCGCGCGATCTCGTGAAGATGGTGAACGCGGCGTACCAGTACCCGATGATCCGCCAGTTTTCGACCGATCACAGCTACGACGTGAACACCGGCAAGCGCACGCTGGCCTACAACAGCACGAATGCGCTGGTGCGTAACCCGTCGTGGGATATCGGCCTGCAGAAGACCGGCTTCATCAACGAAGCGGGCGAGTGCCTCGTCATGCAATCGACCATCCATGGCCGTCCGGTCATCATGGTGCTGCTCGATTCGAGCGGCAAGTATTCGCGTTTCGCCGATGCGACGCGTGTGCGCACGTGGCTCGATAACGGTGGTGCGGACCAGCAACCGCGCATCACGAGCGCGGACGCTGGCGGCGCGGGTACCTGATTCGTCGCGCTGCTCGCCGTTTTTGTCTTTCGAACGCCCCGCTTTTGCGGGGCGTTTGTTTTTCTGCGATCGCTTTCAGGGCAGCAGGGCGATCAGGTTTTCCTACGCCATCCGGACGGCTGTTTGAGCCGCGATTCCATCGGCAGAATTTTCCGTGTTTCGACACGCGATGCCCAACCGGGTATGGCGAATCGTCCGCCTGTTGTTTGATGGTTGTCAATTGACAACCTGATGGGCGGCACATACACTGGGCTCGCCGATGAGACGAACGCATCCAAAGAAAGAGATCGAAGCCGCACTGGCTTACGCCGAAGCACAAGGTTGGTTAGTACGACAAAGCAAAGGCAACGGTCACGCGTGGGGAAGGATGTATTGCCCTGCAAAGCAGACCGATTGCCGCTGCGGGGAATTCTGCATTACGAGCATCTGGAGCACGCCGCGCAATGCGGGCAATCATGCGCACCTTTTGAAGCGCGTGGTGGATAACTGTAGCGCGCTGTGCGCCAAAACCCCGCCTGTGGCGTCTGCGCGGCAGCGCAACGGCAGTGGAACCGCAGCGAACCATTAAGCAGGAGTGACGCATGAACTATGTATTCACGCTCAAGTATCAACTTGCGCCCGAAGACTGCGACCAGGACGAACTGATCGAGCGCCTCGCGCAAGCCGGCTGTGACGACGCCACCATCGGCGTGGGACTGCCGGGGCGCATCGCGCTGGCCTTCGCACGTGACAGCGAAAGCGCGTGGGCAGCGATCTATACGGCGTTGCAGAACGTGAAAGAGGCAGTGCCGTTGGCGCGCCTGGTCGAGGCCGCACCGGACTTCGTCGGCCTGACCGACGTTGCGGATCTAACGGGGATGTCGCGGCAGAACATGCGCAAGCTGATGCTCGCGCACGTGGCGGATTTCCCGCAGCCAGTGCACGAGGGCAGTCCGTCGCTCTGGCATCTGGGCGATATCCTCACGTGGCTGAGCGCGCGCGAGGGTTATAGCATCGACGCCGCTTTGCTCGATACCGCGTGTACGGCCAAGCAGGTCAATCTGGCGAAGGACGCGCGCGAAGTCGATGCGCGCGTCAAGCGTCAACTGGCCGAACTCGTTACGTGAAAGGCGTGCTTGCCGCTATCGAGGCAGGCGCGCTCAAGCGTGCTGCACGTGACCTTCGGCGGGTTCGGCGTGGTAGCCGAGCGATTCCGAAATCGTGAGCGCCGTCTTGCTCAGTTGTCCCAGCCACGAATCCTGCAGGCGATCGGCAGGGGCGGAGAGCGACAGACCCGCGACCAGCTTGCCGGTATCGTCGTAGATCCCGGCTGCGATGCAGCGCACACCCAGTTCGAGTTCCTCGTTGTCGCGCGCGCAGGATTCCTGGCGCACATGAGCGAGTTCGCGTTCGAGGCGGCTCAGATCCGTGATGCTGTTGCGCGTATGGCCTGAAAGACCGGTGCGCGTGGCGTAGGCGCGAACGCGCGTTGCTTCGTCGGCGGCCAGAAAGAGCTTGCCCACTGAGGTGAGATGCAGCGGCGCACGGCCACCGATCGCACGCACGACCTGCATGCCCGAGCGCTCCGAATACGCGCGCTCGATGTAGACGATCTCGTCGCCCTGGCGAACCGACAGATTCACCGTCTGGCCCGTGAGGCGGTGGAGTTCACGCATCGGCGAAAGTGCCGCGTCGCGCACGGAAAGGCGTGCCTTGACCAGATTGCCAAGCTCCAGCAGGCGCATGCCAAGCCGATACGTGCCCGGGTCCGAGCGATCGACAAGGCGGCAGCTCACCATGTCGTTGAGAATGCGGTGCGCGGTGGACGGGTGCAGTTCCGTGCGTTGCGCGAGTTCCTTCAGGCTGACCGGGTCGGTATGCGCAGCAAGCGCATCGAGCAGGCGCATCATGCGCTCGATCACCTGAATCGAGGTCTTCGGATCTGGATTGGTGTCGGTCATGGGGGCGTTTTCCGGGTACGGATTCGTTTGACGCGGGATAGGTGCGGGAAGCAAAAATTCATTGTATCTCGTATTGTGAAAAAAGTAAGCGTCTTGCGGGAAGCGCTTGCTGCGCTGCGGCAGCACCGGCCTGGGGCAGTTCTGCGTTGGTGCAGGCGGCGAAACAACGGATAATCGGGGACGGTTTTCGATGCTTTCTAGAGGATTTCCCCCATGCGAGTCGGCCTGTTCGTCACCTGTCTTATCGACACGATGCGCCCCGAAATCGGCTTTTCGACGCTCAAGCTGATCGAAGAAGCCGGCTACGAAGTCGTCGTGCCGCCCGCTCAGACTTGTTGCGGCCAGCCGGCCTACAACTCGGGCGAACGCGCGCTGGCGCGCGATCTGGCGGAAAAGACGCTGCGCGAATTCGAGCAGTTCGATTACGTGGTGGTGCCCTCGGGATCGTGCGGCGGCATGATTCGCGTGCATTTTGGCGATCTCTTTCGCGACGATCCCGAACTCATGGCGCGCTATGGCAAGTTGCGCGAGCGCGTCTACGAGCTGACCGATTTCCTGGTGAATGTCGCGCGCGTCTCGCTGCCGGAAGGCGAGTTTCGCGGGCCGGTCACCTACCATGATTCGTGTGCGGGTCTGCGCGAGTTGGGCGTGAAGGCGCAACCGCGCGAACTGCTCGCGCAGCGTGGCGTGCAGGTGCAGGAAATGAAGGATTGCGAGCACTGCTGCGGCTTTGGTGGCACCTTTGCGGTCAAGTACGGTGAGATCTCCACCGCCATTGCCGACGAAAAATGCATGAACGTGCAGGCGAGCGGGGCGGGCACGGTGGTGCTCGGCGACCTGGGCTGCATGCTGAATATCGAAGGTCGCCTGCGCCGAACCGGCGACCACAGCACCCGCGTGCTGCATATCGCCCAGGTGCTGGCCGGCGACATCTGAAACCGCCGGCATTCACGACAACTCACGCTCCCCACGCCATGCAAGTTACGTCGATGCAATTCAAGGCACGCGCCGGCCAGAAGCTGGCCGATCAGCGCCTGCAACACAATCTCAAGAAGCTGTCGACCAAGTTCGTCAGCGCGCGCGCGGAGGCGATCACGGCGATCGACTTCGAAGCCACGCGCGCCGCGCTCAAGGAGCGCCGCAACCGCGCGCTGGAGAATCTGGACGCCTGGATCGAGCAGTTCGAAGCCGAAGCCACGCGGCGCGGCGTGACGGTGCTGTTTGCCGAAACGGCCCGCGACGCGGCAAAACTGGTCGCGGATATCGCGCGCCGGCATGAAGTGCGCAAGGTCATCAAGACCAAGTCGATGGTGTCGGAGGAAATGCAGCTCAACACCGTGCTCGCGGAGATGGGCGTGCAGTCCATCGAAACCGATCTCGGCGAATACATCCTGCAGATCAACAACAACGAGCCGCCCAGCCATATCATCGCGCCCGTCGTGCACAAGGATAAGGATGAGATCGCCGATCTCTTCGCGCGCACGCACGACAAGCCGCGCCTGACCGAGATTCCCGATATGACGCGCGAGGCGCGCGAAGTCCTGCGCCCCCATTTTCTATCGGCGGATATGGGCGTGACGGGCGGCAATTTCCTCGTCGCGGAAACCGGTTCGGTCGTGCTGGTCACGAACGAGGGCAACGAAGGCATGTGTACGGTGATGCCGCGCGTGCACGTGGCCGTCACCGGGATCGAAAAGATTCTGCCGACGCTCGAGGATCTGGCCACCGCGATGCGTCTGCTGCCGCGTTCGGCAACCGGGCAGGCCACGTCGAATTATTTTTCGATGCTCACCGGCCCGCGCGGCGCGGACGATCAGGACGGCCCTGAACATATGTACGTCGTGCTCGTCGATGGCGGGCGCACCGGGCTGATCGGCGGCGAGTTCCAGGAGATGCTGCGCTGTATACGTTGCGGCGCCTGTATGAACCACTGCCCGGTGTATCAGAAGGTGGGTGGCCACGCGTACGGCTGGGTCTATCCGGGGCCGATGGGTTCGGTGCTCACGCCAAGCTACGTGGGCATCGACAAGGCGCTGGACCTGCCGCAGGCCGCTACGCTGTGCGGCGAGTGCAACAGTGTCTGCCCGGTGGGCATTCCGCTTTCGGATCTGCTGCGCAAGTTGCGCGAAAAGCAGATCGAGCGCCGGCTGCGGCCGTGGCGCGAGCGCGCGGCATTGGCCGTGTGGGGCTGGCTGGCGCTGCACCCCACCGCGTATGGGCTGCTCACCAAACTCGGCGTGCGGATACTGGAGCGTCTGGGCGGGCAGGCGCGCCTGATCCGCAAGCTGCCGTTCGCGCGCGGCTGGACGGACGGCCGCGACATGCCCGCGCCGGTTGGGCGAACTTTCCGCGAACTCTACGCGGCGCGCCACACGCATCTGGACGCCAACGTCCCGGCGCGCAAGCGTAGCTGATGCCCACGGCGACGCCTCCGCGCAGGCGTCGTCAAGCGCAATGCAGCCACTGTTTAATCTGCGGCAACAGTGTGTTCGACTTTGCCGGGTTTTTCCTGATTGCGAACCTCTATATCATTTCGACTGGCGATAGTGCGTCCGAACTCATCGCCCCACAGTCGATAGAGAGTCGCATCATGAAAAAGAAAATAGTGGTGTATTGGCCGGTGGCACTGATCGTGCCCCTTGCAGCAGTCGCATGGCTTCATGCGTGGAATACCGCCGAGCAACAATTCCCTCTGGCCGCCGATCAGGTGAGCGCAGAACTCGCGCGCGCCGTCTCATACGGTCTGGTAGGCGACGGCGCCGAAATGAAAGCGCCGGTGAAGGCGCTGCGTAGCGCCGCGCCGCTGCCGCAGGCCAGCGCAATTTGAGCGGCGATGGGTCCGAGTCGAGCCAAGCGCACAAATCGTGCTCTTTGTATAATCGCGGATTCGCCGTTCGCCCAATCCTTCGCCTTCCGTGACGCAAAAAAGGATGAAAAAGGTTTCCGTCTGCTTCGTTTGTCTCGGCAACATCTGCCGCTCGCCCACGGCTGAAGCCGTGATGCAGCGCCTTGTCGACGATGCGGGGCTGACCGGGCGCCTGCTGGTCGATTCGGCCGGCACCGGCAACTGGCACATTGGCGAGGCGCCCGACGAGCGCGCCCAGCGTGCCGGCAGCAAGCGCGGCTACGACCTTGCGGTGCTGCGCGCCCGTCAGATCGCGGCAGAAGATTTCGACGCGTTCGACCTGATCGTCGCGATGGACGACGCCAATGTCACGGCGCTCCAGCAGGTCGCGCCGGCGTCGGGCCGCGACAAGATCCGTCTGCTGATGGAGTTCGCGCCGAACGCGCAGGAGCGCGTGGTAACGGACCCTTATTTCGGCGGCGAAGCAGGATTCGAAGCGGTACTGGTTCAGTGCGAAGCCGCGTGCACCGGCTTGCTGGCGGCCCTGCGCCCGCAACTGGCCGATTGAAGCAGGCTTGAAGTGAACGTTACGGCGCGCCCTGATATCAGTTTTGCGTCGTTTTCCCTTTTCGTCAGACGCCTAATAACCCGATTCACGGCGCGGATACTTGACTAAACTAGTCATGTATTTATACTTGACGAAAATTGTCGAGAATTGCGGTTCCCCTACATCATGAGACTCACCACTAAAGGCCGTTTCGCCGTTACGGCGATGATCGACCTGGCCCTGCGCCAGGAGCAGGGCCCGGTGACGCTTGCGGGTATCAGCCAGCGCCAGCACATTTCGCTGTCGTACCTTGAACAGTTGTTCGGCAAGCTGCGCCGTCATGAAATCGTCGAATCGGTCCGCGGACCGGGCGGCGGCTACAACCTCGCGCGTCGCGCCGAGGACGTCACGGTCGCGGACATCATCATCGCCGTGGACGAGCCGCTGGACGCTACCCAGTGTGGCGGCAAGGGCGCCTGCGAAGGCACCAAGCAGCACGACGGCCACTGCATGACGCACGAACTCTGGTCCACGCTGAACCAGAAGATGGTCGAGTACCTCGATTCGGTGTCGCTCAAGGATCTGGTGGACAAGCAGCGCGCCCGCGAAGGCGCCGCGCCCGCCGTCCTGCGCGACCGCCGCACTGAGGCGCCCGCGGTCGAGCCCGTGAGGGCGGTGCCGCTCGGGCCCAACTCGATCTTCAATATGGCGAGTTCATGAGCGCAGCGAGCGCCGCCAGTTAGCCAGACAGCAATACAGCACAGTACACGCGCAGCACCCAGATTCCCCGGAGCGATAGATGAATAACGACATTCCCCACCTGCCCATCTACATGGACTACAGCGCGACGACGCCCGTCGACCCGCGTGTGGTGGACAAGATGATTCCGTACCTGCGCGAGCAGTTCGGCAATCCGGCGTCGCGTAGCCACGCCTACGGCTGGGACGCGGAGCGTGCAGTCGAGGAAGCGCGCGAGAACGTCGCTGCGCTCGTCAACGCCGACCCGCGCGAAATCATCTGGACCTCCGGCGCAACCGAATCGGACAACCTCGCGATCAAGGGTGCCGCGCACTTCTACAAGAGCAAGGGCAAGCACATCATCACGGTGAAGACCGAGCACAAGGCTGTGCTCGACACCTGCCGCGAACTCGAACGCGAAGGCTACGAAGTCACGTACCTGAACGTCAAGGATGACGGCCTGATCGACCTCGACGTGTTCAAGGCGGCGATCCGCCCGGACACGATCCTCGTTTCCGTGATGCACGTGAACAACGAGATCGGCGTGATCCAGGACATCGAGACGATCGGCGAAATCTGCCGCGAAAAGGGCATCATTTTCCACGTCGACGCGGCGCAATCGACGGGCAAGACGCCCATCGACCTGCAAAAGCTCAAGGTCGACCTGATGTCGTTCTCGGCGCACAAGACCTACGGTCCGAAGGGGATCGGCGCGCTGTACGTGCGTCGCAAGCCGCGTATCCGTATCGAAGCGCAGATGCACGGCGGCGGTCACGAGCGCGGTATGCGTTCGGGCACGCTGGCGACGCACCAGATCGTCGGCATGGGCGAGGCGTTCCGCATCGCACGTGAAGAGATGGAAACGGAAAACGCGCGTGTCGGCATGCTGCGCGACCGTCTGCTCAAGGGTCTCTCGGAAATCGAAGAAACCTATGTGAACGGCGACATGGCAAAGCGTGTCCCGCACAACCTGAACATCAGCTTCAACTTCGTCGAAGGCGAGTCGCTGATCATGGCGGTCAAGGACGTGGCGGTGTCGTCGGGTTCGGCGTGTACGTCGGCTTCGCTGGAACCGTCGTACGTGCTGCGCGCGCTCGGCCGCAACGACGAACTGGCGCACAGCTCGATCCGCTTCACGGTGGGCCGCTTCACGACCGAACAGGATGTGGACTACGTCATCAACCTGCTGAAGACGAAGATCGCCAAGCTGCGCGAACTGTCGCCGCTGTGGGAAATGCACCAGGACGGCATCGATCTGTCGACCATCCAGTGGGCCGCGCACTAAGCGCCACGCCCGGTAGACCTCGACAGAGCAACGAACATCGACCCGGCCGCAGCGCACACGAGCAGATAACTGCTGCAGCGCGGCCAACGCATTGAAGGAGTGTGATCATGGCATATAGCGACAAGGTTCTGGACCACTACGAAAACCCGCGCAACGTCGGCTCGTTCGCGAAAGACGACGACGCAGTCGGCACGGGCATGGTCGGCGCACCGGCGTGCGGCGACGTGATGAAGCTGCAGATCCGCGTGGGCGCGGACGGCGTGATCGAAGACGCGAAGTTCAAGACCTACGGCTGCGGCTCGGCAATCGCTTCGAGCTCGCTGGTCACGGAATGGGTCAAGGGCAAGACGCTCGACCAGGCGCTCGACATCAAGAACACGCAGATCGCCGAAGAACTGGCGCTGCCGCCGGTGAAGATCCACTGCTCGATCCTCGCGGAAGACGCGATCAAGGCAGCGGTCGCCGACTACAAGCAACGCCACACGGCGGACGCGAAGGTCGACGCGGCGTAACAGCCTTGCGCGGCAGCATGCCGCGCGAGCAGGCGGGACAGCGGCGCACCGGGTGGCGCGCCGCTGCGGAATGAACGATCTGGATGCAGGCAAGCCTGCGCCGCGTCGTGATCAAGCGGGCGCGAGCCGGAAGGCTCACATCGGCGCACGACATGGAGTGGGGCGAAAACGTTATGGCAATCTCGTTGACTGAAAAAGCGGCACAGCACGTGCAGAAGTATCTGATCCGTCGCGGCAAGGGCGTGGGCTTGCGCCTGGGCGTACGCACGACGGGCTGCTCGGGTCTTGCATACAAGCTCGAGTACGTCGACGAGCTCGCGCCCGAAGACAACGTCTTCGAAAGCTTTGGCGTGAAGGTCATCGTCGATCCGAAGAGCCTGTCGTACATCGACGGCACGCAGCTCGACTTCGTGCGCGAAGGTCTGAACGAAGGCTTCAAGTTCAACAACCCGAATGTGAAGGACGAGTGCGGCTGCGGCGAGTCCTTCCGCGTGTAAGCCTGCGCGTTGCGCTGAAAAGGCGGCCTGTGCCGCCTTTTTGATTTTTCGACGCTGCATTGTCGATGTTCGCGATTCCTTCCCAGCCCCACCAGAACGCTCAATCCGATGGCCTCGCTTAATTCGCTTTCCGATAGCCACTTCGTGCTCTTTGGCCTGCCCGAGCAGTTCGCGATCGACGCCGACGCGCTCGATCACGCCTACCGCACCGTGCAGGCGCAGGTTCATCCCGACCGCTTCGCCGCGGCGGGCGAGGCGCAAAAGCGCGTCGCCATGCAATGGGCCACGCGCGCGAACGAGGCGTATCAGACGCTGCGCGACCCGCTCAAGCGCGCGAAGTACATGCTGCATCTGCGCGGCATCGACGTCGGCGCGGAGAACAACACGGCGATGGAGCCCGCGTTCCTGATGCAGCAGATGGAATGGCGCGAGGCGATCGAGGATGCGGTCGGCGCGAAGAATGTCGATGCGCTCGATTCGCTCGCCGGCGATCTGCGCGACGACGAACGCGTGCGCCTCACGAAGCTCGGCGCGTTGCTCGATAGCGGCTCGAACCAGCCGGCGGCGGAAGCGGTGCGCCAGCTGATGTTCATCGAGCGCGTCGCGGCCGAAGTCGATACGCAGATCGAGCGGCTGGAAGGCTAGGCGCGCGAGCGGGACAGCGAGCCAGACCGGCCAGGACCGGGTCGGACCGAGTCAGACCCAAGCGCGCCAACGAAGCGACGCAAAAGAGCGTAGAACCACGGATACAGAGGCCGCCAGGCGCGCAGAATCTGCGCAGCCACGGCCTCAAATAGATCAAGCGATCACACAGATGGCATTACTGCAAATCTCCGAACCCGGCATGGCGCCGGCGCCGCATCAGCGGCGACTCGCCGTCGGCATCGACCTCGGCACGACGAACTCGCTGGTCGCCGCGGTGCGCAGCGGCGTGCCCGATGTGCTGCCCGACGAAGACGGCCACGTGCTGCTGCCTTCCGTCGTGCGCTATCTGGCCAACGGCGGCCGCCGCATCGGCCGTCTGGCCAAGGCCGAAGCCGCCACCGATCCGCGCAATACCATTGTCTCGGTCAAGCGTTTCATGGGCCGCGGCAAGGCCGACGTCGAAGGCGCGGCGAACGCGCCGTACGAATTCGTCGATGCGCCGGGCATGGTGCAGATCCAGACCATCGACGGCGTGAAGAGCCCGGTCGAAGTGTCGGCGGAAATTCTCGCGACGCTGCGTCAGCGCGCCGAAGACTCGCTCGGCGATGAGCTGGTCGGCGCGGTCATCACGGTGCCCGCGTACTTCGACGAAGCGCAGCGCCAGGCAACGAAGGACGCCGCGCGTCTGGCCGGGCTGAACGTGCTGCGTCTGCTCAACGAGCCGACGGCCGCGGCGATCGCCTACGGTCTCGATAACGGCTCCGAAGGCCTCTACGCGGTCTACGACCTCGGCGGCGGCACCTTCGATCTGTCGATTCTCAAGCTCACCAAGGGCGTGTTCGAAGTGCTCGCAGCGGGCGGCGATTCCGCGCTCGGCGGCGACGATTTCGATCACGCAGTCTTCGAATACGTGCTGGAGCAGGGCGGCGTCGAACGCGCCGCGCTCGCGCCCGAAGACGTGCGCCTGCTGCTCGATCGCGCGCGCGATGCGAAGGAAGCGCTGTCCTCGGCGGCGCAAGCGCGCATCGACGTCACGCTGTCGAACGGCACGGCGCTCGCCGTGACGATTGACGAAGCGCGCTTCGAGGCGCTTACGCAGGCGCTCGTGCAGCGCACGCTCACGCCCACGAAGAAGGCGCTGCGCGACGCCAAGGTCGGCGCGGCGGACGTCAAGGGCGTGGTGCTGGTCGGCGGCGCGACGCGCATGCCGGTGGTGCGCCGCGCGGTCGAACAGTTCTTCGGCCAGCCGCCGCTTGTGAATCTCGATCCGGACCAGGTGGTCGCGCTCGGCGCGGCGATCCAGGCCGATCTGCTCGCGGGCAACCGCGGCGGCGACGACGACTGGCTGTTGCTCGACGTGATCCCGCTCTCGCTGGGCGTGGAAACGATGGGCGGTCTGGTCGAGAAGATCATCCCGCGCAACTCGACCATTCCGGTCGCGCGCGCGCAGGAATTCACGACCTTCAAGGACGGCCAGACGGCAATTGCGATCCACGTCGTTCAGGGCGAGCGCGAGCTCGTGTCCGACTGCCGTTCGCTCGCCCGTTTCGAGCTGCGCGGTATTCCGCCGATGGCGGCAGGCGCGGCACGCATCCGCGTGACCTATCAGGTGGATGCGGACGGTCTGCTGTCCGTGTTCGCGCGCGAGCAGTTGTCGGGCGTGGAGGCGTCGGTGGTGGTCAAGCCGTCCTACGGTCTCGCCGATGACGACATCGCGAAGATGCTCGAGGACAGCTTCAAGACCGCTGACATCGACATGCGCGCCCGCGCGCTGCGCGAGGCGCAGGTCGAAGCGCAGCGCGTGATCGAAGCGACGCAATCGGCGCTGGCCGCCGACGGCGAACTGCTCGACGACGCCGAGCGCGTGGAACTCGACAAGCTGGTCGCGGCGCTGGCGCAGATCGCGCAAAGCGAAGACACCGACGGTATCGAAGCGGCCACCAAGGCGCTTGCCGAAGGTACCGACGAGTTCGCCGCTCGCCGTATGGACAAGGGCATCAAGCGCGCGCTGGCGGGCAAGAAGCTCGACGAGATCGGCTAAAAGCGCGGCTAAAAACGCATCGCGCTATGCGCGCTGCCTGCGTGCTTTCCCGATGCAGCGAAGCGCGCGACGCCAGTAGAATGGGTGTGCCACCGTCGGCAGACGGGGCGCGCCCGATATGACAAGTTTTGGATACGGAAATCAGAATGCCTCAAATCGTGGTGCTGCCCCATGTCGAACTGTGCCCCGAAGGCGCAGTGATCGACGCCAAGCCGGGTGAGAGCGTGTGCGACGTGCTGCTGGAACACGGCATCGCAATCGAACACGCCTGCGAAAAGTCGTGTGCCTGCACGACCTGTCACGTCATCGTGCGCGAAGGTTTTAACGCGCTCGAGCCGTCGGAAGAACTCGAAGACGACCTGCTCGACAAGGCATGGGGTCTGGAGCCCACTTCGCGGCTGTCGTGCCAGGCGCTCGTGCCGGCCGAGGATGACCTCGTGGTCGAGATCCCGCGTTACTCGATCAATCACGCGAAGGAAAATCACTGATCCATCCTGAGGAGGAGCGCGCAGCCATGAAATGGACCGATACGCAGGACATCGCAGTGGCCTTGACCGACACCCATCCGGAAGTCGACCCGCAATATGTGCGCTTCACCGATCTGCATCGCTGGATCACCGAACTCGAAGGTTTCGACGATGATCCCGAGCGTTCGAACGAAAAGATCCTCGAGGCGATTCAGGCAGCCTGGATCGAGGACGCGGGCTACTGATAGCGCGTTCTCGCAGTGCCAATGAAAAAGGCGATTCACCCATCCGGTGAATCGCCTTTTGTGTTTCTGGCGCGGGTTTAACGCGCGGACCTCAGGTGCCTCACGTAGCTCAAGCCGCTTCGAGCGCGCCGTGCTCGATACGCACGCGCTGGCCTTGCTGGAACGGCGGCGCTTCGTGGTACGTGAAGTAGCGCGTCTTGCCGGTGTCCATGCGCACGCGCACCGAATAAGCCGTCGTGCTGCGCAGATGCTTTTCCACCGAATTCCCGGCGAGGCCGCCACCCAGCGCGCCGAGCAGCGTCATGGCCGTGCGACCGTTGCCCGCACCGAACTGGTTGCCGACCACGCCGCCCGCCACTGCACCGCCCACTGCGCCGATCCCGGTGCCGTGGCCCTCCGTGCGCGTGGCCGAAATCCCTTCGACGACGCCGCACGACGCACAGGCGGCCTGTTGCGGCTGCGCTTGCTGGGCGTACTGTTGTTGCTGCTGCCCGTATTGCGGCTGCGCAGCCGCCGGCACCTGTTGCTGCTGCGCCTCAGTGGGCTGCTGCGTGGGCGCAGTGTTCTGTGCGTACTGCGCGTTGGTTGCGGCCGTGGCCGGGCGCGTCGAATCCACGACCGGTTGCGAAGCCATCACGGTCGTCTGGCCGGTCTGGCTTTGTGCGCTTTGTTCGGCGTTGCTCAACGCCTTCGGGAAGACGCCGGTAATCGCCGCCGTCGCCGCCAGACTCGCGACGATCACCGCGCCCGCCGCCGTCGCGACAAGGGGATGAATCCGGCGATTCGGCGTGTTCGGGTTGGTCTGCGTGGTCAGTTTCGGATCAGGATTGTTCATGACAGGCTCCGTCTTTGGCAGAGTTGGCTCGGGTGTTTCTCGTCAGACCAGTGTGAGCCAAACCTGCGACCCTGGCGTTTCAATTTGTAACCCGTCACGCGTGATCGCTGAACCGGAAAAATGCGCCGGACGGTGTAGCGGGCTGCGCGGCCCTGCATAACGCGGTTTCGCCCGATTGCGCAATCGGCATACCTGGCGACGGCGAGTAGCGTCCCGGCAGCTTTTACTGATCGTTACAAACGATTGACAGTCGATCTGGCAACGCAGCCGCGCGCGCCCAAAAGAAACGGGGCGCATGCGGCGTGAACCGCATGCGCCCCGTGAGACGCGTCACCCTTAGAGCAGGGCGGCAGAGTCTGTCAGCGACTTAGTCTTCGCGACGCAGATGCGGGAAGAGAATGACGTCGCGGATGCTCGGGCTGTTGGTCAGCAGCATCACCAGACGGTCGATGCCGATACCGCAGCCGCCCGTCGGGGGCATACCGTATTCGAGCGCGCGGATGTAGTCGGCGTCGTAGAACATCGCTTCTTCGTCGCCGGCGTCCTTCTGCTCGACCTGCTTCTTGAAGCGCGCGGCCTGGTCTTCCGGATCGTTCAGCTCCGAGAAGCCGTTGGCGATTTCGCGGCCCGTGATGAACAGCTCGAAACGCTCGGTGATGCCCGGCGTCGTGTCCGACGCGCGTGCGAGCGGCGAGACTTCAATCGGGTAATCGACGATGAAGGTCGGCTCCCACAGTTGCGACTCGGCCGTCTCTTCGAACAGCGCCAGTTGCAGTGCGCCCACGCCGGCGTTGAGGAACTGCGGCTGGTTCGCGTCCACGCCGAACTTCTTCAGTTCCGTGCGCAGGAAAGCGGCATCGGCGAGTTGCTCGGTCGTGTACTGCGGTGCGAACTTCTGGATCGCCTGCACGATCGTCAGACGATGGAACGGCTTGGCCAGATCGAGCTCGCGGCCCTGATAGTCGAGCGTGGCGCTGCCGCTCGCGTCGATCGCAGCCTGGCGGATCAGCTGTTCCGTGAAGTCCATCAGCCACGTGTAGTCCGTGTACGCGGCGTAGAACTCCATCATCGTGAATTCCGGGTTGTGACGCGGCGAAACGCCTTCGTTACGGAAATTCCGGTTGATTTCGAACACGCGCTCGAAGCCGCCCACGACGAGGCGCTTGAGGTACAGCTCGGGCGCGATACGCATGTACATCTGCATATCGAGCGCGTTGTGATGCGTGACGAACGGCTTGGCTGCCGCGCCGCCCGGGATCGGGTGCAGCATCGGCGTTTCGACTTCCATGAAGTTCGCGTCCGACATGAAGCGGCGCACCGACGAAATCGCCTTGGTACGCGCCACGAACGTTTCGCGCGCTTCCGGCGTGACGATCAAGTCGACGTAGCGCTGGCGATAGCGCATTTCCTGGTCCGACAGGCCGTGGAACTTGTCCGGCAGCGGACGCAGCGACTTCGACAGCAGACGCAGTTCGGTCACGCGTACCGACAGTTCGCCCTTGTTGGTGCGGAACAGCACGCCCTTGGCGGCGACGATGTCACCGAGGTCCCACTTCTTGAACGAGTCGTAGACGGCTTCGCCCACGTCGGCGGGCGTGATGAAGAACTGGATCTGGCCCGAGCCGTCGCGCACCGTCGCGAAGCTTGCCTTGCCCATCACGCGCTTGAGCATCATGCGGCCGGCGATGGCGACTTCGAGCGGATTCGCTTCGAGGGCGTCCTTGTCGGTTTCGGCGTGATCGCGCTGCAGATCGGCGGCGTGGTGGGTGGGACGGAAGTCGTTCGGGAAGGCGACGCCTGCCTCGCGCAGCGCGCGCAGTTTCTCGCGGCGCTCGGCGATGATCTGGTTGTCGTCGATGTCGGGCGCGGCGCTTTGCGTATTCTGCGCGTTCTGCTGGGTCGGTTCGGTCATGATGGCTCGGGTTCTGGGAGTTCGGTTCCGGCCGCGCCGCGCATCGTGGGAAAACCGCGACGATGCGCAGGCGGCGGGAGAGGGCGGCCGCTGGACGGCAGGGCCGCCGTGGCGCGTAACAGGCTTGACGCCCTTACACGCCCTGTTTCAGGCTTGCGCTGATGAAGGCGTCGAGATCGCCGTCGAGCACGGCCTTGGTGTTGCTGATTTCGACGTTCGTGCGCAGATCCTTGATTCGGCTGTTGTCGAGCACGTAGGAGCGGATCTGGTGACCCCAGCCCACATCCGACTTGCCCGCTTCCAGCTTGTCCTGCTCCGACTGGCGCTTGCGCATTTCGGCTTCGTAGAGGCGCGATTTGAGCATGGCCATGGCTTCGGCGCGGTTACGGTGCTGCGACCGGTCGTTCTGGCACTGCACGACGATGCCCGACGGGATGTGCGTGATACGCACCGCGGAATCGGTCTTGTTGATGTGCTGACCGCCCGCGCCCGAAGCGCGGTAGGTATCGATACGCAGATCGGCCGGATTGACGTCGATCTCGAACGACTCGTCGATTTCCGGGTACACGAACACCGACGAGAACGACGTATGACGCCCGCCCGACGAATCGAACGGCGACTTGCGCACGAGGCGGTGAATGCCGGTTTCGGTGCGCAGGAAGCCGTAGGCGTATTCGCCTTCGACCTTGATGGTTGCGCTCTTGATACCGGCGACGTCGCCTTCCGATTCTTCCAGGACTTCGATCTTGAAGCCCTTGCGCTCGCAGTAACGCACGTACTGACGCAGCAGCATCGACGCCCAGTCGCAGGCTTCGGTGCCGCCGGCGCCGGCCTGGATGTCGATAAAGGCGTTGTTCGGGTCAGCCGGATTCGCGAACATGCGGCGGAACTCGACGTCGGCGACGCGTGCTTCGATCGCCTGGGCGTCGGCTTCGACGGAGACGAGCGTGTCTTCGTCGCCTTCTTCGCGCGCCATCTCGAAGAGATCCTGGGTGTCGCGCGAGTCGTTCTCGATGCCGTCGAGCACATGCACGACGCCTTCGAGAAGCTTCTTTTCCTTGCCGAGACCCTGGGCGTGCTTGGCATCGTTCCAGACGTTAGGGTCTTCGAGTTCGCTGTTGACTTCGACGAGCCGTCGGGCTTTTACGTCGTAGTCAAAGATACCCCCGTAGCTCGCCCGCGCGCGCGCGCAGGTCCGCCAGAAGGGCTTCGATAGCGTTGAGACGTTCCGCTTCCATTTTTGTCGTGATCCGGCGTGTAAAACACGCAATTATAGCCGATCGGGCATCGCTTGGCCCGGCCTCCAGCCCATGCGGGAGTGGGCGCGGGCGTATTTCGGCGCGCTCGATCGGCCAAGGCGGATCGCGACGGCGGCGCGATCGTTACAGGGTCAGAGCGCGGCGTGCTCCACGACCAGTTGCACGCGCGAAACGCCGTTCCAGGTGTCGCGCACCAGACGGTAGGCGACGGTGGTGTGCTGCGGCAGCGTTTCGGTGTGGTTGAACCAGATCGCGTTGAAGCGCTGACGCCCGCGCAGCAGTTGCAGCTTCAGGTGCTTGTCCTTCACCAGCGCCTGCGAGGCGACTTCGAATTCGCCCGAGAACACCGGCGCCGGAAAGCCCTGGCCCCAGACCGCTGCGTCGATCATCTCGACGAAATCGGGCGTGAAATAGGCGTCTTCGAGATCGCCGTCGGTTTCCACGGTGCGGGCGAGCGCTTCGGCGGTCAGCCATTCGCGGCCGACACGTTCGAAGGCCTCGGCGAAGCGCGGCACGTCGGCGGCGGCGAGCGTCATGCCGGCCGCCATCGCATGGCCGCCGAACTTGTGGATCAGGCCAGGATCGCGCTTGGAAATCAGGTCGATGGCGTCGCGCAGGTGGAAGCCGGGAATCGAGCGGCCCGAACCCTTGACCAGCTCGCCGTCATCGTCGGCGGGCGCGAAGGTGAAGGACGGGCGGTGGAACTTCTCCTTCAACCGGCCCGCGACAATGCCGATCACGCCCTGGTGCCAGCCTTCGTTGAAGAGCGTGATGGTGGCGTTGCCTTGCGGATCGACATCGGCGAGATCGGCGAGCGCCTGCTGCTGCATGCCGGCTTCGATCTCGCGGCGTTCGCGGTTCATCGAGTCGAGCTGCTGGGCGAGTTCGTAGGCGCGGCCGGCGTCGTCGGTGGTCAGGCATTCGATGCCGAGCGACATGTCGGAAAGCCGGCCCGCCGCGTTCAGGCGCGGTCCGAGCGCGAACCCCATGTCGAAGCCCGAAGCGCTTTTCGCCTCGCGCCCCGACGCCCGGAAGAGCGCGGCGATGCCCGGCTGCATGCGGCCGTTGCGGATGCGCTGCAGGCCTTGCGCGACCAGCACGCGATTATTGCCGTCGAGCTTCACGACGTCGGCGACCGTGCCGAGCGCGACCAGATCGAGCAGGCCGTCCAGACGCGGTTCCGGCTTGCCGTCGCTGAATGCGCCGCGGCGGCGCAGTTCCGCGCGCAGGGCGAGCAGCGTGTAGAACATCACGCCCACGCCCGCGATGCACTTGCTCGGAAATTCGCAGCCAGGCTGGTTCGGATTGACGATGGCGCGCGCATCGGGGAGCGTGTCGCCGGGCAAGTGGTGATCGGTCACCAGCACTTCGATGCCGAGTTCGTTGGCCGCTTCCACGCCTTCCACGCTGGCGATGCCGTTATCGACGGTAATCAGCACATCGGGCGGGCCGCCCTTGCGCTGCGCGGCGAGCGCGACGATCTCGGGCGTGAGGCCGTAGCCGTACTCGAAGCGGTTCGGCACCAGATAGTCGATCTGCGCGCCGAACATGCGCAGGCCGCGCACGGCCACCGCGCAGGCGGTCGCGCCGTCGCAGTCGTAGTCGGCGACCACCAGCATGCGGCAGTCCGCTTCGAGCGCGTCGGCGAGCAGTTCGGCGGCTTCTTCCAGGCCTTTCATGCCGGTGGGCGGAATCAGGCGGGCGAGGCCGGTTTCGATCTCGTCGGGCTGGCATACGCCGCGCGAGGCGTAAAGCCGCGCGAGCACGGGATGCAGGCCGTGGCGGATCAGCGCCTCGGTATCGGCGGGGGAGCAGGCGCGGGTGACGATTCGGGTCATGCTTGACGCTTGAGAAGTTATTCGATGAACAGCGACGCGAATTCGCGGCGTCGCCAGAATTTGCGCAGATCGCCGCGCGTGGCTTCCAGCGTGACCGAGCCGGTATCGCCGCACAGCGTCACGCCCAGTTCGGCCAGCGTGCCGTTTTCGAGCGCGGCCAGCGCGGGCGCGAACCAGTCGCGCTCCAGTTGCGCGAAGGCGGCATTCCAGCGGCCCCAGTCCTGCTGGATATAGGCGGCCGAGAACGGATCGATTTCGATCAGCGTCGTGCCAGGCGTTGCTGCGTCCGATCGATCGGGCGAAGCCGCGAGCGCGGTGAAGGTTTCCGGCACGCCAAGCAGTTGCGCGCCCGATGCCAGAGCCAGACCGCGCGTGGCTGCGGCATCCGAGCGCACGCGCGCGAAGGCACGCTGCACCGGCCGCATCGCGCCTTGCGCATGGAACCAGATCGAGTTGACGGCGGGTAGGCCGCGGGCCTCGCGCGCTTCGTTGACCGGATGCTCGAACCAGGCCATCTGCACTTCGTTCTGCACCTTCATCCATGCGCGCGAGCGCTGGCCCGAATGCGCCTCGTGCGGCAGCCAGATTTCGATATTGCGGCCGCTAGCGCGCAAGGGCGACGCGCCGGCCAGCGTGCCGAACTGATCGCTCGACAGATACCAGCGTTGCGGCGTGGGCGCTTCGATGCGCACGCCCAGTTCCTCGATCAGCGGCCTGGCGACCGCGTAGAGCGCGGCGGCGTCGCTGTCGGTCAGTTCGAGCGAATCGGGATCGATCAGCACCAGATGGTCGTGCGCGATGCGCACGTGAACCGGCTGGATGCAGGCCCAGGTGCTGTCGCCGGGCGTGCCGCCATCGGCGAGCAGCATCCACGGCGCGAGCGGCGCTTCGTCGTCGGCAGCGGCGCCGTTGGGCGTGGCGTCGGCGCGGGGCGCATTGGCGCCGAAGGCGCGCGCGACCCAGCGCTCGTGCGGCAGTGTGCGCTGGAAATCCTCGCCGATCACCTGTTCGCCGAGTCGCCCACGGGCGACCAGCTTCGACAAGGCGGGGAACTGAAGCCCGGCAAGGGCAGTGGACGCCACGGCCGCCGAGGGCAGCGCGAACGGCACGAGAAGATGGAGGCGGTCTGCGGACATGATGGAGCGCATTGTACTTCGGCGCTGGCGCAGCGCGGCTCGCGAGTCGGAGTGCGTGGGCGTGGCGGCCTCGTGCTGCGCGCGCGTCTCGCCATACAAATCAGTCACTTGCGTACGTGCCGATACAAAACTGCCGGGCACCTGCGTGCGAAATTCGCGTCCAATCTGTCAGGCGCGGATCGTCTCGCACACCGCCGCAAAGTCCTTCAGGGGGCGGGAGTGTGGCAAACTTCGCGCTTGATTGTTGGCTTGACCGGCGCCTGGAGGGTCGCGCCGGCACCACACGCAAAAACGTGGCATGCGCGCTGCATCGGGCTTCTGGCCGGGAAGCGGATGCCACGTCAGCATCACGACGAAGCAACGACGAAGCACAAAAGGATTCGCTTGAAACTTCCCTACGAATGGCAGATAGGCTGGCGCTATACGCGCGCCGGCAAACGCACGACCGGCAACGGTTTCATCTCGTTCATCGCGCTGATTTCGATGTCGGGCATTGCGCTCGGCGTTGCGGCGCTGATCGTCGTGCTTTCGGTGATGAACGGCTTCCAGCGCGATGTGCGCGACCGCATGCTCTCGGTGCTCGCTCACGTCGAGATCTTCTCGCCCACGGGTTCGATGCCCGACTGGCAGCTCACGGCGAAGGAAGCGAAGACCAATCCCGAGGTGATCGGCGCGGCGCCTTATGTCGACGCCCAGGCGCTGCTCACGCGCGGCGACAGCGTCAGCGGCGTGGCGCTGCGCGGCGTCGAGCCGTCCGAAGAGCCGCAGGTTTCCGACATCGACAAGGAAATGAAGCTCGGCAGCATGAACGATCTGACGCCGGGCAGCTTCAATATCGTGCTCGGCGCCGATCTCGCCGTGAGTCTGGGCGTGACGAAGGGCGACAAGGTCACGCTGGTCGCGCCGGAAGGCACGATCACGCCGGCCGGCATGCTGCCGCGCCTGAAGCAGTTCACGGTGGTGGGCGTGTTCGAGTCCGGGCATTACGAGTACGACAGCACGCTCGCACTCGTGAATATCCGCGATGCCGAAGTGCTTTATCGCCTCGCCGCACCCAGTGGCGTGCGCTTGCGCCTGAAGGACATGCAGCGTGCGCCAACGGTCGCGCGCCAGCTCGTGCACACGCTGTCCGGCGATCTCTACATCCGCGACTGGACGCAGCAGAACAAGACGTGGTTCTCGGCGGTGCAGATCGAAAAGCGCATGATGTTCATCATCCTCACGCTGATCATCGCGGTGGCGGCGTTCAACCTCGTGTCGTCGCTGGTGATGACGGTGACGAACAAACAGGCCGACATTGCGATTCTGCGCACGCTCGGCGCGCAGCCCGGCTCGATCATGAAGATTTTCGTCGTGCAGGGCGTGACGATCGGCTTCGTGGGCACGGCCATTGGCGTTGCGCTCGGTTGCCTGATCGCCTGGAGCATTCCATGGCTCGTGCCGATGATCGAACATCTGCTCGGCGTGCAGTTCCTGCCGCCGTCGGTTTATTTCATTAGCGAGCTGCCTTCGGAACTCGTCCCGGGCGACGTGATCCGGATCGGCTTGATTGCGTTCGTGCTGTCCGCGCTGGCGACGCTTTATCCCAGCTGGCGCGCGGCCAAGGTACGTCCCGCGGAGGCACTGCGTTATGAATGAGCGTCAATCGGTTCAAGCCGCGGCGGGCGATTACCCCTATGTGATCGAAGCCAGCGGCATCTCCAAGGTATTCGGCCAGGGCGCGCTTTCCGTGCAGGTGCTGCATGACACCGATATCACCGTGAAGCGCGGCGAAAAGCTCGCGATCGTGGGCGCGTCGGGTTCGGGCAAGAGCACCTTGCTGCACGTGCTGGGCGGTCTCGACGAACCGGGCACGGGCAACGTCAAACTGCTCGGCAAGCCGTTTACGGAACTGTCGGAGCGCGATCGCAACGATCTGCGCAACCGCGCGCTGGGTTTCGTCTATCAGTTCCACCATCTGCTGCCGGAATTCTCGGCGCTCGATAACGTGGCGATGCCGCTGCGTATTCGCCGCATGCCGCAGGAAGCGGCGCGCGCCGAAGCGCTGGCGATTCTCGATCGCGTGGGGCTTGCGCATCGTGCGCGGCATCGGCCGGGCGAGCTGTCGGGCGGCGAGCGTCAGCGCGTCGCGATTGCGCGTGCGCTGGTCACCAATCCGGCCTGCGTGCTCGCCGATGAACCGACCGGCAACCTCGACGGCGGCACGGCGGACAACGTCTTCAACCTGATGATGGAACTCTCCGACCAGTTCCAGACGAGCTTCGTGATCGTCACGCACGATGCCGAGCTGGCGGCGCGTTGCGATCGCATCGTGCGTCTGCGCGACGGCATGCTGCACGAAGAGCCGGTTGTGCCGGTCTGATCGACGAGATTCGTTGGCCTGGCTGGCCGGAGTGCGCCTTTCATGTGGATCGACACGCATTGCCATCTGGATGCCGGTGAGTTCGACGCCGATCGCGATGCGGTGGCGTCGGCGGCGCGCGAGGCGGGCGTCTCGCGGATCGTGATTCCGGCCGTCGCGCGCTGGAATTTCGACACCGTGCGCGCGCTCGCGCATCGCACACCCGGCGCGGTCTACGCGCTGGGGATTCATCCGCTCTATACGCCAGGCGCACGTGACGAGGATCTCGCCGAATTGCGCGCGCAGATCGAGGCGAGTCTCGACGATCCGAAGTTCGTCGGGATCGGCGAAATCGGTCTCGACTATTTCGTGCCGGGACTCGACGACGCGCGCCAGCAGCACTTCTACGACGCGCAATTGCGTCTCGCGCGCGAGTTCGAATTGCCCGCGATCTGCCACGTGCGCAAGTCGCAGGACAAAGTGCTGGCGGGCCTGCGCCGCAATGGCGTGCGATGCGGCATTGCGCATGCGTTCAACGGCAGTTTCCAGCAGGCGAACGCCTTTATCGAACAGGGCATGCATCTGGGTTTCGGCGGCAACACGACTTTCGAGCGCGCGTTGCAGATCCGGCGGCTGGCGGAGCAGTTGCCGCTGGAAGCGATCGTCATGGAAACTGATGCGCCCGATATCTCGCCGTCCTGGCTCTACAAGCAGCGCAATTCGCCGGATCAGGTGCCGCGCATCGGCGCCGTACTCGCGGCCTTGCGTGGCCTGACGCCCGAGGAACTCGCCCTTGGCACAACGGCTAACGCTGCGGCGGCGCTGCCGCGGCTCGCGCTTTCGTCTGCATAATTTCCTCTCGTGGTGAAGCGCTTTTGCGCGTGTTGCGCTTCACCGGAAACCGGGAGGCGCGATGCGGGCAATGTGGTGCGGTTTTGCGCTGGGCGTCATTGCGTTGCAGCGCGCGGCGGGGCTGCCGGGGCGGGGCGTCTGGTTCGCGCTGGCTGCCTGCATTTCTGCTTGCGTAGCCTGGGCGATTTGGGCGTTTCGTGAGCGCGACGATGCCGGTGCACGGCGGTGCGCGCGGCGAGTTTCCGCGTGGCTGGCGATCTGGCTGGCGGCCGCTGGCGTGGGCTGGGGCTACGCGGCATGGCGCGCGGAAATCCGGCTCGCGCAGACGCTGCCCGCCGCGTGGCAGAAGCGCGATATCGAAGTGACAGGCCATATCACGCGCATGCTTTCGCAGGATGCGGGCGCGGCGAGTTTCCTTTTTGCGGTCGACGCCTGGGGCCTGCGTGCGCCTGATGCGCAAGCGCTGCCGTCGTTGATCCAGCTGAGCTGGGTCGCGCGCGATGCGCCATTGCCGATGCTCACGCCGGGTGCTCGATGGCGCTTGAGCGTGCGGCTGAAACGTCCGCATTCGGAAGGCAACTTTGGCTTGCGCGATTCAGAAGCGACGTTGCTCTCGCGCGGTGTGCGGGCGACCGGCTATATCAGCGATGAACAGCACGCGGCGCGCTTGAAGCCCGACGCGCAAAGCGTAGGTGTGTTGATCGAACGCTCGCGTGCGGCGGCGCGGGCGCGTATCGACGCGGTGCTCGCCGATGCGCCGCATCGCGGCCTTGTCGTGGCGCTGGCGACCGGCGCACAGGACGCCGTCAGCGACGCCGACTGGCGGCTGTTGCGCAACACCGGCACGAGTCATCTCGTGGCGATTTCCGGCTTGCATCTGGCTTTTGTCGCCGGGCTGGCGGGTTGGCTCGCGGGTGCGCTCTGGCGTCGTGTGCGCTGGCGCGGTGTCGAAGCGCCGATCCACCTGCCCGCGCAAAAAGTGGCCGTGGCGGGGGCTGTCGTTGCAGCGGCGGCTTATGCCGCGCTCGCCGGTTTCAACGTGCCGGTGCAGCGCGCGCTCTGGATGCTGGCGGTGACGGCGGTGGCGCTTTGGCAATCGCGCGAGGTGTCGCGCAGCCACGTGCTCGCGTGGGCGCTCGGGCTTGTTCTGTTGCGCGATCCGTGGGCGGTGACGGCGCCGGGCTTCTGGCTGTCGTTCGGCGCGGTTGCGGCCATTCTCTTTGCGGCAAGCGGCGTGCCGCATGTGCGTCGCCTCGAAGCATCCGCGCTGTCGCCGGAAGAGCTCGATCCGATGCGCGAGCACGAAGCCGCGCCCGCGCGCAACGGTCTTGCGCGAGCCGTTCGCGCGCGGATCGCCACGATCTTTAGCCGCGAGCGCTGGCGGCGGGCTTTCAACCGTTTCTCATCGAGACTAGGCGACAGCGCACGTGTCCAGTGGGCGGTGACACTGGCGCTCGCGCCGCTCACTGCGTACTGGTTCATGCAGATACCGCTGATCGGCCCATTTGCCAATGCCGGCGCGATTCCGTGGGTGAGCCTGTTCGTCACGCCGATGGTGCTGGCCGGCGTCGCGTTGCCCACGCCGCTCGACGGCTACGCGTTTCAGGCCGCCCACACCATGCTGACCTAGCTCCTCGACACGCTCGGGATGCTGGAGGGCTGGCCGTGGGCCTTGCTGCGCTTGCCGCAACCGGGTGTGTGGGCGTTGTCCTGTGCGGCTGTCGGCGTGGTCTGGCTGCTTGCGCCACGCGGCTGGCCGCTGCGCTGGTTTGCGCCCATCACGTGGTTGCCGTTGCTGGTGCCGTCGCCAACCGGTCCGCCGCCGGGCGCATTCCGGCTGACGGCGCTGGACATCGGGCAGGGCACGTCGGTGCTGGTCGAGACCGCGCGGCACACCTTGTTGTTCGACGCCGGACCCGGACCGGAATCGACCCACGCGGGCGAGCGTATCGTCGCGCCTTATCTGCTGACTCACGGCGTGATGCGGCTCGACACGCTGATGATCAGTCACGACGATTCCGATCATTCCGGTGGCGCGCCCGCGGTGCTCGATGCCGTGCCGGTGCGGCAGTTCGTAGCGGGCATCCTGCCGGCGCATCCGCTCTGGGCCAGCGCGCGCAAGCTGGGAGCGCAGACCGTGCAATGTGCTGCCGGGCAGCGCTGGTATTGGGACGGCGTCACGTTCGAGGTGCTTTGGCCCGACGCAGGGCCGCTCTCCGGCAAACCCAATACGCATTGCTGCGTGCTGCGCGTGTCTACCGCGGAGGGGCAGGCGGGCGCGGTTTCCGCGCTGCTCGCCGCCGATATCGAAGCCTCCGCCGAACGCACGCTGGTTGCCCGCGACGCCGCCGCGCTGCGGTCTCAGGTGCTTGTCGTGCCGCATCACGGCAGCCGCACATCGTCGACTGAACCGTTCCTCGACTCTGTCTGGCCGCTCGTCGCGATATTTCAGGTAGGCTATTTGAACCGTTTTCATCACCCGCATCCGGGCGTGTTTGCGCGCTACGCGTCGCGCGACATCGTACTTGCGCGCAGCGACGCGGATGGCGCAGTGCGTATCGAAGCCGCGCCCGGCAAGCTTGCCGTCGAGCGTTTTCGCGACACGCAGCGGCGTTACTGGATGGACGCGGGCGACGACTGACGGACGCAGCACATGCAGCAGAGGCACCACTCGCAGCACATGCACCACTCGCGGCACACAACAAACAAGACAGACACAGGGAGCAGGCGGCCAGGCGATGCGTGCCATGGCGCCGCCTACCGGAACGGAGACAACACGCCATTGAAGAACGTCATCCACTTTTCGCACGCGAACGGCTTTCCGGCCTCGACGTATCGCACGCTCTTCGCGGAACTCGGCGATACCTACGACTTGCGTTACATCGAGCGCATCGGCCACGACACGCGCTTTCCGGTCACGCGCGACTGGCCGCATCTCGTCGATCAACTGCTGGAAGACATTGGTCGCAGCTATGAAGAGCCGGTGTGGCTGGTCGGCCATTCGCTCGGCGGTTATCTGTCGCTGATGGCGGCGCTCAGGAAGCCGCAGTGGGTGAGGGGCGTGGTGATGCTCGACTCGCCGGTGATCGCGGGCTGGCGCAGCAGCATGCTCAAGGTGTCGCAATGGACCGGGCTGGACGAGCGGCTGTCGCCGGCGGCGGCCACGCGCACGCGCCGCACCAGTTGGGCGAGCCGCGACGAAGCCTGGCGTCACTTCCACTCGAAGCCCGCTTTCGCGCGCTGGGACGAGCGTGTCCTGTCGGACTATATCGATCACGGTATTCCTCAGACTTCGCCTGACGGCACCCGCACGCTCGCCTTCGACCGTCGCACCGAATATCTGATCTATCGCACGCTGCCGCATACCTTCGGCACGCGTCTCGCGCACGGCTCGCCGGTGCCGGTCAGCTTCATCGCGGGCACGCGTTCGAAGGAGATGCGTCAGGTCGGCATGGCTGCGACGCAACGTCTCGCCGGCGCGCGCCTAGAGTGGATCGAAGGCAGCCATCTCTATCCGATGGAGCGGCCGATCGAGACCGCTCGCGCGGTGCAACGCATGCTCTATGCGATGGAGAACGGCGGCTGAACCGGGGCGCCTGGATCGGCTGAAACCCGGCGCCTGGAACGTGCCCGCAGCGCGCGTCCAAAAGGGCGCGATCGGCATCGATCTGCTTGACAGGCGCTTGCGCAAAGGCGCCTGACGATGCCGCACACGATTGTGCAAAGTGCTCAAGCAAAATTCAGGGTTAGCCCTTGCTTTACGGTATAATCCGTTTTTCCCGCGAGCATCTAGCGATGACCAAATATGTATTCGTCACCGGCGGCGTAGTTTCTTCCCTTGGCAAGGGTATTGCCGCCGCCTCCCTCGCCGCGATCCTCGAATCGCGCGGTCTCAAAGTCACCCTCCTCAAGCTCGATCCTTACATCAACGTCGACCCCGGCACGATGAGCCCGTTCCAGCACGGCGAAGTGTTCGTGACGGAAGACGGAGCGGAAACCGACCTTGACCTCGGCCACTATGAGCGCTTCATCACCACGAAGATGCGCAAGGCCAACAACTTCACCACGGGCCAGATCTACGAATCGGTGATCCGCAAGGAACGCCGCGGCGACTATCTGGGCAAGACGGTGCAGGTCATTCCGCACATCACCAACGAAATCCAGGCGTTCGTCGAACGCGGCGCGGCTTCCGCGACGTGCGGCGAGCCCGATGTGGCAATCGTTGAAGTGGGCGGCACGGTGGGTGACATCGAATCGCTGCCGTTCCTCGAAGCCGCGCGTCAGATGAGCCTGCGCCTCGGTCGCAACAGCTGCTGTTTCGTGCACCTGACGCTCGTGCCGTTCATTGCGACGGCTGGCGAACTCAAGACCAAGCCCACGCAGCATAGCGTGCAGAAGCTGCGCGAAATCGGTATCTATCCGAACGTGCTGCTGTGCCGCGCCGACCGCCGTATTCCCGACGACGAGCGCGCGAAGATCTCGATGTTCTCGAACGTGCCGGAAGACTCCGTTATTTCGGTGTGGGACGCCGACAGCATCTACAAGATTCCGCAGATGCTGCACGATCAAGGCCTCGATTCGATCGTTTGCGACGAACTCAAGCTCTCCGCCAAGCCCGCCGATCTGTCGATCTGGTCGGAAATGGTCGAAAAGCTCGAAAACCCGCAGCACGAAGTCACGATCGGCATGGTCGGCAAGTATGTCGATCTGACCGAGTCGTACAAGTCGCTGATCGAAGCGCTGCGCCATGCGTCGATCAAGACGTCGGCCAAGGTCAACATCGAGTACATCGATTCGGAAGTGATCGACGAGCAGGGCGTCGATAGCCTCAAGCACCTCGACGCGATTCTCGTGCCGGGTGGCTTCGGCCGTCGAGGCACCGAAGGCAAGATCAAGGCGATTCAATACGCTCGCGAAGCGAAGGTGCCGTACCTCGGCATCTGCCTCGGCATGCAGCTCGCCGTGATCGAATTCGCCCGCGATGTCGTGGGTCTGAAGCACGCGAACTCCACGGAATTCGACGCAGACACGCCGGACCGCGTGGTGGCACTCATCACCGAATGGGCCGACCGCGAAGGCAAGGTCGAAAAGCGTAGCGAAGATTCGGACCTCGGCGGCACGATGCGCCTCGGTTCGCAGCGTTGCCCGATCAAGCCCGGCACGCTCGCAGCGGAAATTTATGGCAAGGACGTGAACGAACGTCACCGTCACCGTTATGAAGTCAATAACGGCTACGTGCCCAAGCTCGAGGCTGGCGGCCTTATCATCAGCGCCCGTACCCCGAGCGAAGATCTGCCGGAAATGATGGAACTGCCGCGCGACATGCACCCGTGGTTTGTCGGCGTCCAGTTCCACCCGGAATTCACGTCCACGCCGCGCGACGGCCATCCGCTGTTCAAGGCGTATGTCGAAGCGGCGGTCGCGCACCAGAAGGCGCGCGCTGAGGAGAAAGCATGAACCTGTGCGGTTTCGAGGTTGGTCTCGACAAGCCGTTCTTCCTGATCGCGGGCACCTGTGTCATCGAATCTGAACAGATGACGATCGACACGGCGGGCCGCCTGAAGGAAATCACCGAAAAGCTCGGCATCCCGTTCATCTACAAGTCGTCGTTCGACAAGGCCAATCGCTCGAGCGGCAAGTCGTTCCGCGGTCTGGGGATGGACGAGGGTCTGCGCATCCTGTCCGAAGTGAAGCGCCAGCTCGGTCTGCCCGTGCTGACGGACATCCACACGGAAGAGGAAGTGGGCCCGGTGGCATCGGTCGTGGACGTCCTGCAGACGCCCGCGTTCCTGTGCCGTCAGACCGACTTCATCCACGCCTGCGCACGTTCGGGCAAGCCGGTGAACATCAAGAAAGGCCAGTTCCTCGCGCCGCACGACATGAAGAACGTGATCGACAAGGCCCGCGATGCGGCACGTGAAGCGGGGCTTTCCGAAGACCGTTTCATGGCCTGCGAACGCGGTGTCTCGTTCGGTTACAACAACCTCGTGTCGGACATGCGCTCGCTCGCGATCATGCGCGAGACGGCAGCCCCGGTCGTGATGGACGTCACGCATTCGGTGCAACTGCCGGGCGGCCAGGGCACCAGCTCGGGCGGCCAGCGCGAATTCGTGCCGGTGCTCGCGCGCGCTGCTGTCGCGACGGGCGTGGCGGGTCTGTTCATGGAGACCCACCCGAACCCGGCCCAGGCGAAGTCCGATGGTCCGAACGCCGTGCCGCTGAACCGCATGGCCGACCTGCTCGAAACGCTCGTGACGCTCGACCAGGCGGTCAAGCGCACGCCGTTCCTCGAGAACGACTTCAACTGACAGGTTGAACGGAATCACGCAGTAAAGCACCGGCGCGCTCGCTGCGCGTCGCGTGCCTTGTCGTAAAGTTTCAGCGTTGTTTGTGTATTGCGCGCCGCTTCGATTGCATGAGCGGCGCGATGGAGGAGCCGCGGTACGCGGCCCGTCCGCCCAGCAGGTGTCATGAAGCGATGCCATGCTGCGCAGGAAGGCAGTCGCGCCGCGCCAGATGTACAAGGCAGCGTGGCAGCGCAGCGGTTACAGCAGGTGCGTAACCCTCGCGCTGCAACAAGTTGAACCCGACGACCGCGCCGCCTGTCCCATATGACGGTGTGTCCCGCCCGAGTGCAGAAACTGCGCCGCGCCGGACTATGCAGAGGGTGCGTGTCTCGCAAGAATTACTGTCATTTCCTGAGGAAACCATGAGTGCAATCGTAGATATCATCGGTCGCGAGATTCTGGATTCGCGCGGCAATCCCACCGTCGAATGCGACGTGCTGCTCGAGTCGGGCACGATGGGCCGTGCGGCTGTGCCGTCGGGCGCATCGACCGGCTCGCGCGAAGCGATCGAACTGCGCGACGGCGAAGCCGGCCGCTACAACGGTAAGGGCGTGCTGAAGGCCGTCGAGCACATCAACACCGAAATCTCCGAGGCAATCATGGGCCTCGACGCATCGGAACAGGCCTTCCTCGACAAGACCCTGCTCGAACTCGACGGCACCGACAACAAGTCGCGCCTGGGCGCCAACGCAATGCTGGCTGTCTCGATGGCCGTCGCCAAGGCGGCTGCTGAAGAAGCTGGTCTGCCGCTGTACCGCTACTTCGGCGGTTCGGGTGCGATGCAACTGCCGGTGCCGATGATGAACATCGTCAACGGCGGCGCGCACGCGAACAACAGCCTGGACATCCAGGAATTCATGATCGTGCCGGTGAGCCAGCCGACGTTCCGCGAAGCGCTGCGTTGCGGCGCGGAAATTTTCCACGCGCTCAAGAAGATCCTGTCGGATCGCGGCATGAGCACGGCCGTGGGCGATGAAGGCGGTTTCGCACCGAACTTCGGCAGCAACGACGAATGCCTGTCGACCATCCTGCAAGCGATCGAAAAGGCGGGCTACCGCGCAGGTGAAGACGTTCTGCTGGCACTCGACTGCGCAGCGAGCGAGTTCTACCACGACGGCAAGTACCAGCTGGCCGGCGAAGGCCTGCAACTGTCGTCGGCTGAATTCGCCGACTACCTGGCCACGCTCGCCGACAAGTTCCCGATCGTCTCGATCGAAGACGGTATGCACGAGTCGGACTGGGCAGGCTGGAAGATCCTGACCGACAAGCTCGGCAAGAAGGTCCAGCTGGTGGGCGACGACCTGTTCGTCACCAACACGCGCATCCTGAAGGAAGGCATCGAGAAGGGCATCGGCAACTCGATCCTGATCAAGATCAACCAGATCGGCACGCTGACGGAAACCTTCGCAGCCATCGAAATGGCCAAGCGCGCCGGTTACACGGCCGTCATTTCGCACCGCTCGGGCGAAACCGAAGATTCGACCATCGCGGACATCGCCGTTGGCCTGAACGCGGGTCAGATCAAGACGGGTTCGCTCTCGCGTAGCGACCGTATCTCGAAGTACAACCAGCTGCTGCGCATCGAAGAAGACCTCGGTGATATCGCCAGCTACCCGGGCAAGTCGGCGTTCTATAACCTGCGCTAAGCGGACCTGAACCCCGGCAGCGGCCTTGCTGTCCACTTTCGTCATCCCTTCCGCCGCCCTGCGTTAAGCGCAGGGCGGCGTGTATTTATCCGGCACTACTCATGCGGCTTGTCACTGTCGTCCTGATCATCCTGCTTGCGCTGATCCAGTATCCGCTCTGGTGGGGCCATGGCGGCTGGCTGCGCGTGCACGAACTGCAAGGCGAACTCGCCCAGCAGCAGAAGCAGAACGACGACGAAAAACTGCGCAACGAACGCATCGCGGGCGAAGTGCAGGATCTGCAGAATGGCACGGCGGCGGTCGAAGAGCGCGCGCGTTATGAGATGGGCATGGTGAAGGACAGCGAGGTGTTCGTGCAGTTCGTGTCGCCGAACCAGCCGTTGCCGTCGACGCCGGTAGGTTCGTCGAATACGTCCACGCGCGGCGAGATGTCCACGCCGGTCAAGGTGGTGCCGAACCCGGTGTCACGCGTGCCGGAGAAGCGCCACGGTCACGGCAGGGAAGCGAAGAAGGCCGGCTGATTTCCGCTGGTTTTCGCTCGCGTTGCGGATAAAGCGGGCAAGGCAGATAAAGAAAAAGCGCGACATCCAGTTGGATGCCGCGCTTTTTGTTTGTACGTCGAAAACCGTGCAGGACGTGGCTTACCAGCCCCAATCCCAGCCCGGATAACCGTACCCGATGCCAGTGCCCCAGCCACGGCCGCCGCCCCAGCCGCCGCTGTAGTAGCCGCCGTAGACGGTGACGGGCGGCGCGTAGGCGCGCGACCAGGCATCGGCGGCGGCTTCGGCAGCCATGGCGCGGTCCTGATCGTTGAGCGCCTGCTGGTCGATGGCGTCGTAACGCTTGAGCTGATCCTGCGACAGCGACGGCGCCATGCCGGGCATTGCCGCAGCGTTTTCGGGCAGACGGCTGTAGATCGGCGAAGGGCCGGGCGGATCGAGCGTGCAACCGCTCGTCAGCACGACACCCGCGCCCAGTGCGGCCAGCGTGACGGCGGCAAACAGCGTGCGCGCCGATCGCCATCCAGCGCGTTCTACAGCGTGCCCGGCCCCGAAGCGTGTATTCATGTCTTTTCCTTCCCCAGTCAGACGTAGCGTCCCAGGCTGCCCGGATCCGCAGGTCTTGAACCGGAGAAGGCCGGTATCAATGACGCTGGTCCGCGGCGGGGGACACACCTTCTGAGAGCCCCGGCGAGGCGAAAAGTTGCGCCACATCGACGGGATCGAACTCGTAGCGCTGGTTGCAGTAGTCGCAATGCACTTCGACGTGACCGCGCTCCGCGATCACGCTGTCGGCCTCTTCGCGGCCCAGCATCTTGAGCATCGCGCCGACCTTTTCGCGCGTGCAGCTGCACGAAAAGCGCGTGCCGGTAGGCTCGAAATGCTGCACGTTTTCCTGCCAGAACAGACGGCGGAACAGCGTTTCGGGCTCCTGTTCGAGCAGTTCCTCGCGCGAGAGCGTGCCGCCGAGCGTGCAGACGCGCTCCCAGGTATCGGCGTCGAGTTCGTGCGGATGCGGCACGATGCCGCCATCGCCCGGCAGCTTCTGCAGCAGCATGCCAACGGCGCGGTCTTCGTTCGCGCCAAGCCACAGACGCGTATCGAGCTGCTCCGAGTGATGCATGTAGTGCTCGAGCACTTCGGCGATCGAGGCGAGCGGGCCGTCTTCGCCGTTCATCGGCACGATGCCCTGATACGGCTGCTGGCCCGGCTGCTTGTTGGCCGGATCGAGCGTGATCACGCAGCGGCCGTCGCCGCTCACGTTGACGAGCTGGTCGAGCGTGAGGTCGTCGGTAAAGACCGAAGCGTCGTTAGGGTCGATGCCGTCCGACAGACGCGCGGTCGCGCGCATCGACAGGTCCGAACTGCACTGCGCGACCAGCATCCGCACCGGACCATCGCCCAGGATCTGCATGATCAGCGTGCCGTCGAACTTCAGGTTGGCCGAAAGCAGGGCGCAGGCGGCCATCATCTCGCCGAGCACGGTGCGCACGGGAGCCGGGTACTGACGGCGCGCGAGCACCTCTTGCCACGTGTTACGCAGCGAGACGATCTCACCACGCACCGGCGCGGCGCTGAACATGAATTTCTGCAACTGGTCGTTCACAATCTTTTCCTTCGTTTCGTTCCTGGCGGCGCGGCCCGCGTCGCACAGCGGCAAGCCCTGACTACCAGAGGCTTTAGCCGATGCGCACGAGCTGCGCCTTGAAATACTCCCGGCGCTCGGCGTAGACGTCCGCGTTACGCTTGAGGCCGGCGATGTCCGCCTCGGTCAGTTCGCGCACCACTTTGGCGGGCGCACCGAGAATCAGCGAGTTGTCGGGGAACACCTTGCCTTCGGTGACCACCGCGCCCGCACCAACCAGACAGTTGCGGCCGATCACTGCGCCATTCAAGACCACCGCCTGAATGCCGATGAGCGCGCCTTCCTTGACCGTGCAGCCGTGCAGCATGGCCTGGTGGCCAACCGTCACGTTCGCTTCGAGCGTGAGCGGGTAGCCCGGGTCGGTATGCAACACCGCGCCTTCCTGCACATTGCTGCGCGCGCCGACCGAAATCAGCTCGTTGTCACCGCGCAGCGTGGCGCCAAACCAGACGCTCGATTCCTCGGCGAGTTCGACCTTGCCGATGATGGTGGCGTTGTCTGCGACAAACACGCTTTCGTGAATGGTGGGCGCTGCTTCACCAAGCTTGTAGATGGCCACGGTGTTGCGTCTCCTGTTTTCTTGCGGTAACTGCGGGTTGCGCGCCCGGACACGTCACGGCGCGGGCGGCGCAGAGCGGGTGAATCGCGTATTGTAAACGGTTGCGCTCAATGCTTCCGGGGCGCTGTTTTCCCGGTCATTCGAGTTCCACGCCCATTTCCGTCTGTTTCGCGATGAGTTCCGTGCTTTCCGCCGCTGTCCAGAACGTTCCCACTCCTTCGTCCGCGCCGCTGCGTGGCGGTTGGCGCGCCGTCGCGCTGGCCGCGCTGCGCGAGCGCGACCCGCTTGCCAAGGCCGAAGCCGTGAGCGCGCTCCATGCGCGCACGCTCGAGGCAGCGGCGCGCGGCGAGTCCGCCTGGGACGCCCCACACGTACTGGAAGCGCCCGCCGATCTGCCCGGCCGCCCGGCGCAGCCCGAACTGGTCGAGCCGCGCAGCCTGCAGCGCCGCAGCATGAGCACGCCGCAAGGGCGCGTGGTGCTGCTGCATGCGCTCGCGCATATCGAATTCAACGCGATCAATCTGGCACTCGACGCCGTCTGGCGTTTCCCCGACATGCCCAACGCCTTTTACGCCGACTGGCTCAAGGTCGCGGCGGAGGAGGCGTATCACTTCTCGCTGGTGCGCCAGCGTCTTGCCGACTACGGCCATCAATACGGCGATTTCCCCGCCCATAACGGCCTGTGGGAGATGTGCGAGCGCACCTGCGACGACGTGCTCGCGCGCATGGCGCTGGTGCCGCGCGTTCTGGAGGCGCGCGGTCTGGACGCCTCGCCGCCGATCCGCGCGCGCCTGAAGCAGGCGGGCGACCACGAATCGGCCGCGATCCTCGACATCATCCTGCGCGACGAAGTCGGCCATGTGCGTATCGGCAACCACTGGTTCCGGCAGCTGTGCGACGAACGCGGGCTCGATCCGCACGAGGCGTGGCTCACGCTCGCCGCGCGTTATCACGCGCCCCGAATGCGCGGTCCGTTCAACGTCGAGGCGCGCCGCTCGGCGGGTTTCGACGAAGACGAACTCAACGCGCTGATCGCCCAGGACGCCGCCGCGAGCGAAAAATAACGCCGCCGCGCGACATCAGGTGTCACACCGATCGAAACCTGCCGGCGTACCGATATAATCGAACGACCATTCGTTTTTGTGCGAGCGCAGCGCAATGAACCTCTCCCGATCTGAATTCGTCACCGTCAACGGTATCCGCCTGCATGTGCGCCGCTGGGGCGCGGAAGACGCACCTGTGCTGTTCATGCTGCACGGCTGGATGGACGTGGCGGCTTCGTTCCAGTTCGTCGTCGATGCGCTGGGCGGCGACTGGCAGGTGATCGCGCCCGATATGCGCGGCTTCGGTCTGTCGGACTGGCCGGCGGCGCAGCGCGGTGGCGGCAGCTACTGGTTCCACGATTACGTCGCCGATCTCGACGCGCTGCTCGATCATTACGCGCCGGACGGCCAGGTGAACCTCGTCGGCCATAGTCTGGGCGCCAACGTGGTGTGCTTCTACGCGGGCGTGCGGCCCGAGCGTGTGCGGCGCGTGGTCGATCTGGAGGGTTTCGGCATGTCGGCGACGGTGCCGGCGCAGGCGCCCAAACGCGTGCGCGACTGGCTCGACGAAATGCGCTCGCCGCCGCAACTGCGCCCCTACGCCACGCTTGCCGATGTCGCCGCGCGCCTCGTCAAGACCAATCCGCGCCTGCAAGCGGCGCGGGCGCGCTTTCTCGCGCAGCACTGGTCGAAGCCCGTGGCGGGCGCGAACGGCGAGGGCGGCTATATGCTGCTCGGCGATCCGGCGCACAAGATGGTGAACCCGGTGCTGTACCGGCTCGAAGAGATCATGGCGGTGTGGGCCTGCGTGAGCGCGAAAGTGCTGCACGTCGAAGCCACGAATTCCGAGACGCTGGCGTGGATCGCCGGCAAAGTGCCCATCGACGAATTCAAGCAGCGCTTCGCAGCGTTTCCCGACTGGCGCGAGCGCTTTATCGAAGAAGCGGGGCATATGGTGCATCACGATCAGCCCGAGGCCGTGGCGCGGCTCATCGAGGCATTCTGCGCAGCCTGATCGCTGCATCGAGCTGACAGGAACGAAGCCGGGCCATGCCCGGGACCACGGGCACGCTTTCGTCGCATTGCAGTAAAATAGACGCTCTCATTCCTTACGCCCGCAATGAACGCCGATCTCCACTGTCACTCCACCGTCTCCGATGGCCAGATGGCCCCGGCTGCCGTCGCGCAGCTGGCGAAGGCAGGCGGCGTGACGCTGTGGGCGCTCACCGATCACGACGAACTCGGCGGCCAGCGCGAAGCGCGCGAGGCGGCGGAGTCGCTCGGCATGCGTTATCTGAGCGGTGTCGAGGTTTCGGTCACGTGGGCGTCGCGCACCGTGCATATCGTCGGTCTGCATGTCGATCCCGAATGCCCGGCGCTGGTCGACGGGCTCGCCCGCACGCGCAATGGCCGCGCGGCGCGCGCTGAAGCGATCGGCGAGCGTCTGGGCGAACTCGGCATTCCGAACGCCTACGAAGGCGCGCTCCAGTACGTCTCGAATCCCGATCTGATCTCGCGCACGCACTTCGCCCGCTTCCTGGTGGAATCGGGCCGCGCACAGACCATGCAGGACGCGTTCTCGCGCTGGCTGGGCGACAACAAGCCCGGCTATGTCTCGCACCGCTGGGCCAAGCTCGCCGATGCCGTGGGCTGGATCAAGGCCGCCGGCGGCGAGGCCGTGGTCGCGCATCCGGGGCGCTACAACTACACGCAACTCGAATTCGACGCCTTCTTCGGCGAATTCATCGATCTGGGCGGCAAGGCCATCGAAGTCGTCACCGGCAGCCACACGCCCGACCAGTACGGCGAATATGCCGCGGTGGCGCGCCGCTTCGGCTTCGAGGCGTCGCGCGGCTCCGATTTCCACGCCAAGGGCGCGGATTCGATCGAGCCCGGCACGCTGCCGCCGCTGCCGTCCGATCTCAAGCCTGTCTGGGAGCGATGGCTGTAGGCCGCGTTTCCCACGCGGCCCGTCGCCTTCGTTTCTGAGCCTGATCGCGTTTTTTCGCATGCTTGCGTACGGCCGCGCGCCGCACGTATGCCGCTGTTGTGCGACTGTTTCACGGCGTGACGCGTCCGGTTCGCTCTCCATCCGCTTTGCCTACGTCAGCTGATTACTGCCATGTCACAGTTTTTTCGGCTTCACCCTGAAAATCCGCAGCCGCGCCTCGTCAAGCAGGCGGTGCAGATCATCCGCGATGGCGGCGTGATCGCGTTGCCGACCGATTCGAGCTACGCACTCGCCGCGCGCATCGACGATAAACAGGCGGCCGAACGTCTGCGCCGCATCCGTCATCTCGACGAAAAGGCGCTGCTTTCGCTGATGGTGCGCGACCTGTCGGAGCTGGCCAATTTTGCGATGGTCGACAACCGGCAGTACCGGCTGATCAAATCGGTGACGCCGGGGCCGTATGTGTTCGTGCTCGAAGCGACCAAAGAGGTGCCGCGCCGGCTCTCGCATCCGTCGCGCAAGACCATCGGCCTGCGCGTGCCGGGCCATCCGATTCCGCTCGCGATTCTGGAAGAACTGGGCGAGCCGCTGCTGGCCTCGACGCTGATCCTGCCGCCCGACACGGACCCGCTGAACGACCCCGAGGAGATCCGCGAACGCCTCGAAAAGCAGCTCGACCTGGTGATCGACGGCGGCGCCTGCCCGTGGGAGCCGTCGACCATCATCGATCTGAGCGGCGACGAACCCGTGCTGGTGCGCGCGGGACGCGGTTCGCTCGCGCCTTTCGGCCTCGAAGAAGAGGCCTGATGCGCGCTTTGTACTCACGACGACCGGCGCGCCGCTAGCGCGTTGTTACAATACGCCGCCATGGAAGCCACGATCATTCAGACGCTCGTCGTCTACGCCTTGCCCGTCATCTTCGCGATCACGTTGCACGAAGCCGCGCACGGCTATGTCGCGCGCATGCTCGGCGACAACACCGCCTATGTGCTCGGCCGCGTGTCGCTGAACCCGATGCGCCATATCGATCCGGTCGGCACGATCGCGATGCCGCTGATTCTGTATTTCCTCACCAGCGGCGCGTTCGTGTTCGGTTACGCCAAACCGGTGCCGATCGCGTTCGGCAATCTGCGCAATCCGCGCTGGGGCACGCTATGGGTCGCGGCTGCGGGCCCGGCCTGCAACTTCGTGCAGGCGCTCGCGTGGGGCGTGTTCGGCGTGGCGCTGGCGGTGACGGGCGTCGACGAAGCGTTCTTCACGCGCATGGCCGCTGCCGGCGTGGGCGTGAATCTGGTGCTCGGCGTGCTCAACCTCTTTCCGCTGCCGCCGATGGACGGCGGCCGGGTGCTCGCGGCGCTGCTGCCCACGCGTGCGAGCATTGCGCTCTCGCGCCTCGAGCCCTATGGTTTCATCATCGTGATGGCGCTGCTGGTCTCCGGCGTCTTCACGCGATTCTGGCTGCGCCCGCTCGTGTCGATTGGCTACGACGTGGTGACGGCAGTGCTTACTCCCCTTGTTTCGCTCTTCTCATAAGATCATGTTCCCAGACCGTATTTTCTCCGGCATGCGGCCCACCGGGTCGCTGCACCTCGGCCACTATCACGGCGTGCTGAAAAACTGGGTCCGGCTTCAGTCCGAGTACCCGTGCTTCTTCTGCGTCGTCGACTGGCACGCGCTCACGACGCACTACGAGACGCCGGATGTGATCGAGAGGAACGTCTGGGACGTGCTGATCGACTGGCTGGCTTCGGGCATCGATCCGAACCAGGCGACGCTCTTCATCCAGAGCCGCGTGCCCGAGCATGCGGAACTGGCGCTGCTGCTCGGCATGAGCACGCCGCTGTCGTGGCTCGAACGCGTGCCGACCTACAAGGAACAGATCGAAAAGCTGCGCGACAAGGATCTGGGCACCTACGGCTTCCTCGGTTACCCGGTGCTGATGGCCGCCGACATCCTGCTGTACCGCGCTTCGCTCGTGCCGGTTGGCGAAGATCAGGTGCCGCACGTCGAAATGGCGCGCGAAATGGCGCGCCGCTTCAACTACATGTACGGGCGCGAGCCGGACTTCGAAGAGAAGGCCAACGAAGCTGCGAAGAAGCTCGGCGGCAAGCGCTCGAAGCTCTATCACGAGCTGCGCAACGCCTACCAGCAGGAAGGCAACGAAGAAGCGCTCGAACAGGCGCGTGCGATGCTGTCGGAATCGCAAAGCCTGTCGATGAGCGACCGCGAGCGCCTGTTCGGCTACCTCGAAGGCTCGCGCAAGATCATTCTGCCGGAACCGCAGGTGCTGCTGACCGAAGCCTCGCGTATGCCGGGCCTCGACGGCCAGAAGATGTCGAAGTCGTACGGCAACACCATCGCACTGCGCGAAGACGCGCAATCGATCGAAAAGAAGGTCCGCACCATGCCGACCGACCCGGCACGCGTGCGCCGCACCGATCCGGGCGATCCGGACAAGTGCCCGGTGTGGCAGCTGCATCAGGTCTACACGGACGCCGACACGCACGAGTGGGTGCAGAAGGGCTGCCGCTCGGCCGGTATCGGCTGTCTGGAGTGCAAGCAGCCGGTGATCGAAGGCATCCTGCGCGAACAGCAGCCGATGCTCGAACGCGCGCAGAAGTACATGGACGATCCGTCGCTGCTGCGCGCCATCGTCGCCGATGGTTGCGACCGCGCACGCAAGTACGCGACCGAAACCATGCGCGACGTGCGCGAGGCGATGGGCCTGTCCTACACCTGAAGCGCGATGACGATGCACGCAACCCAGACGCTGCACGGGCTGGGTGAGCCATCGGACTGGGTGCGCCAGTGGGCGCACCTGATCGCGCCGGGCGGCACCGTGCTCGATCTGGCTTGCGGGGCCGGGCGCCACGCGCGCTGGCTCGCGCAGCGCGGGCACCCGGTCGCGGCGCTCGATCGCGATCCGGCTGCGCTGGCCACCCTGCGCGACGTACCCGGCATCGGCACATTAGAGTGCGACCTCGAAGGCGCACCCTGGCCGCTGGCCGCCGATGCGCGCTTCGCCGCGATCGTTGTCACCAATTATCTGCATCGTCCCTTGATGCCGCGCCTGCTCGATGCGCTGGCGCCGGGCGGCGTGCTGATTTACGAAACTTTCGCGCAAGGCAACGAAACCGTCGGCAAGCCGTCTAACCCGGCGTTCCTGCTGGCGCCCGGCGAGTTGCTGGCGGTCTGCATGCCCACTTTGCGTGTGATCGCCTATCAGGACGGTTTTCTCCAGCATCCGCGCGAGGCCTTCGTGCAGCGCATCTGCGCCGTGCGCGAAGCCCACGCCGAAGCGGAAAAACCGGCGCTTCCAGGCGCAACGCAGTCAGCGGTTCAGCCGGCAGAAATACCCGGTCATATACAGGCGACTCAGGTACAACCCGTATCGCGTTACGTTCTGACCATCTAATCCGCTACAATCGCGGTTTAACGTACTCATTTCCTTGACGTTTCATGGCTAACGGCACTCAGGACGGCATCAAGCTTGGCGGCAGCATTCCCGCGATCGTCACCCCCATGCACGAAGACGGCAGTCTCGATCTGCCGGCTTTCCGCAAACTGATCGACTGGCACGTGGAAGAGGGGACGGATGCCCTCGTCGTCGTCGGCACGAGCGGTGAATCCGCTACGCTGGACGTCGAAGAACACATCCTGATGGTCCAGACGGCCGTCGAACACGCCGCAGGCCGCATGCCGATCATCGCGGGCGCGGGCGGCAACTCCACCGCCGAAGCCATCGAACTGACGAAGCACGCGAAGGCCGTCGGCGCGCAGGCTTCGCTGCAGGTCGTGCCGTACTACAACAAGCCCACGCAAGAGGGTCAGTACCTGCACTTCTCGAAGATCGCCGAAGCGGTCGATCTGCCGGTGATCCTGTACAACGTGCCGGGCCGCACCGTCGCCGATATGACGAACGAGACGATCCTGCGCCTTGCACAGGTGCCGGGCATCGTCGGCGTCAAGGAAGCGACGGGCAATATCGACCGCGCCGCGCACCTGATCAAGCACGCGCCGGAAGGCTTCAAGATTTTCAGCGGCGATGATCCCACGGCGATCGCGCTGATGCTGCTGGGCGGCCACGGCAATATTTCGGTGACCGCGAACGTCGCACCGCGTCAGATGAGCGATCTGTGCAAGGCCGCCATCGCCGGCGACGTGAAGACGGCGCGTGAGATTCACCTGAATCTCCTGTCGCTGCACAAGAACCTGTTCATCGAATCGAACCCGATTCCGGTGAAGTGGGCGCTGCAGGAGCTGGGCCGCATCCAAGGCGGTATCCGTCTGCCGCTCACGCCGCTCGACGCGCGTTACCACGACGTGGTGCGCTCGGCGCTGCGCGAGGCCGGTCTGATCGGCTGAGCCGATTCGCCGCATTTTCAATCGACGTCGCCATCGCCCATACGCTGACAGACTTCTGGCAGATCAAGGCTTAGCGTTCCCGTATTACGAAGGTCCACATGAAACGTTCCGCTCTTTCCCTCCACGCAACCCGCATGGCGGTGCTGGCGCTCGCAGTCGGCTCGCTCGCAGGTTGCGAGTCGCTGAACGACATGTTCGCGTCGGATCGCGTCAACTACAAGGACACGCCGAGCGCACCGCCGCTGGCTGTGCCGCAGGATCTGTCGGCTGCGCCCGGCGGCCAGAAGTACGTCGCCCCCGCGCCGACGCTGACGCTCGGCGGCAGCGCCCAGCGCACCGTCACGAAGGCGGGCAACGCCACGCTGGGCGTGCCGGACACGAAAGACCCGCTCGGCATGCACGTCGAGCGTGACGGCGATCACCGCTGGCTCGTGATCGACGGCCGCACGCCGGACGACGTCTGGCCGCAACTGCAGGAATTCTGGTCGGAAAGCGGCTTTACGCTGACGACCGATTCGGCCGCCACCGGCATCATGACCACGGACTGGGCCGAAAACCGCGCCAACATTCCGGACGACTGGTTCCGTCGCACGATCGGCCGCGTGATCGACTTCGCGTACTCGTCGGGCACGCGTGACCGTTTCCGCACGCTGGTGACGCGCGGCGCGGACGGCCAGACCGACATCTCCGTCACGCATAGCGCGATGGAAGAAGTGCTGACGGGGCAGGACAAGACCGGTTCGAAGTGGGTCGAGCGTCCGCGCGATCCGGCTCTCGAAGCTGCGTTCCTCGCCAAGATCATGCAGAAGTTCGGCCTGACCGACGCGCAGTCGAAGCAACTGCTGACCGATGCACGTCCGTCGTCGTCGGCTGCCAAGGTGGCGGCGGGCGCGGACGGTACGACGCTCGATCTGCCGGAATCGTTCGATAGCGCCTGGCTGCGCGTGGGCCTTGCGCTCGACCGCACCAACTTCACGGTCGATAACCGCGACCGCGAAAAGGGCATCTACTACGTGCGCTACGCGGATTCGATGCAGGAACTCAAGGGCGACGGTCTGTTCGGCAAGCTGTTCTACAACCCGAAGAAGGACGCGAAGAACCAGGGTCCGGAATTCCTCGTTTCGGTGCGCGCGAAGAGCGATTCGCAAACCCAGGTGGCCGTGCTCAACCAGAGCGGTCAGGTCGATACGTCGTCGGACGCACAGCGCATCGTCACCGCGCTGCACGCGCAACTGAACTGATCCGGCCGTGCGGTTTGCGAGCCTCGGCAGTGGTAGCGAAGGCAACGCACTGGTCGTAGAAGCAGGCAGCGGCACGACGCCTACGCGCGTGCTGCTGGACTGCGGTTTTTCCGCGAAGGAAGTGGAGCGGCGGCTCGCGCGAGCGGGCCTCGCCGCCGATACCCTGAGCGCGATTCTCATCACCCACGAACACAGCGACCACATCGGCAGCGCGCTGACACTTGCGCGCCGCTGGTCGATCCCGCTCTATACGAGTTGGGGGACGGCGCGCGCAGTCGGCGCCGACGAGGCGGCGGGTGTCGAACTCAATGTGCTGTGGGGCGACGAAGCGGTCGAGATCGGTGAGCTTGGCGTGCTGCCTTATACGGTGCCGCACGATGCACGCGAGCCACTGCAGTTCGTGTTCAACGATGGCGCGAGCCGGCTGGGCGTGCTGACGGACGTGGGTGAATCGACGCCGCATATCAACGCGGTGTTGAGCGGCTGCGAAGCGCTCGTGCTCGAATTCAATCACGACCTCGACATGCTGGCGACGAGCCGATATCCGGCTTCGTTGAAGGCGCGCATCAGCGGCGCTTATGGGCATTTGAACAATGACGCGGCGGGCGAGATCCTTGCTGCGCTCGACCGATCGAAGTTGCGCCACCTGATCGCCGCGCATTTGAGCCAGCAGAACAACACGCCGGAACTGGCGCGATCAGCCATGATGGACGTGCTGGGCAACGCCGCCACGGAAATCGGGGTGGCATCGCAGGCCGAAGGATTCGACTGGATTTCGCTGTAACGCCACGACGATCCTCCAGATGCTCGAATCGCAGCACGAAAAAAAGCCCATGACCTGAGTCATGGGCTTTTTGTTTGCGGGGCCGAATCGGGTGCGATCCGGCCCTTCAAGCTTTAGTTACGATTGCCGCCGAAGATGCCGAGGATCGCCAGCAGGTTCGTGAAGACGTTGTACAGATCCAGGTAGATCGCGAGCGTGGCCGAGATGTAGTTCGTCTCGCCGCCGTTCACGACGCGCTGCACGTCGAACAGCATGTACGCCGAGAAGATCACGATCGCCATCACGGACACCGTGAGCATCAGCGCGGGCAGATGCAGGAAGATGTTCGCGACGCTGGCGAGCAGGATCACGATCACGCCCATGAACAGCCATTTGCCGAGGCCCGAAAAATCGCGCTTGCTGACCGTGGCGATGGTGGCCATTGCGGCGAAAATCACGCCGGTGCCACCGAAAGCGAGCATGATGAGCGACGGGCCGTTCGAAAAGCCGAGGATGAACGACAGCAGGCGCGAGAGCATCAGGCCCATGAAGAACGTGAAGCCGAGCAGCACGAACACGCCGACCGAGCTGTTCTTCGTGCGCTCGATGGCGAACATGAAGCCGAAAGCGATCGCGAAGAACGCGAGCAGGCTCATGGCGGGGCTGGTGGCGGCGAAAAGCGAGAAGCCCGTAGTGACGCCTACCCACGCGCCGAGCACCGTCGGCACCATCGACAGCGCGAGCAGCCAGTAGGTGTTGCGCAGTACGCGGTTGCGGGTCTCCGCCGAGGTGACGCTGCCGCCACGGCCGAAGTTATAGGGATACTCGTTCATGCTTTCTCCTTGCGTGAGACGCGTGGTTAGCGGCGACCGGCAGATGCGTGCGCCACTCCTCGTAAGATATGCGCGGCGCTCCAGAGTTTCAACGGGTTGCCACACAGTTTGGGCTATCGTGAGGGAGCGTATGCCGGGATTCTTAAACCCCGCTGAAAGCCCCGGCGGCGCGGCTCTTGCGCGCTTTTGCGCTTGTCTTTGGCTGGTTATCCGGCCTAACAGGGTTCAATCGCAATCATACATGGGAACATGCTACAATTGCGGATTCATTTGGACCTGTAACCTCTTAATTTTCTGGAGTTTTTATGGCGATCGAACGCACCCTGTCGATTATCAAGCCGGACGCAGTGGCAAAGAACGTGATCGGTCAGATCTACAGCCGCTTCGAAAACGCTGGCCTGAAGATCGTTGCTTCGCGCATGGTCCACCTCTCGCGCGCTGACGCAGAGAAGTTCTATGCTGTTCACGCAGAGCGTCCGTTCTTCAAGGACCTCGTTGAATTCATGATCTCGGGTCCGGTCGTGATCCAGGCGCTGGAAGGCGAAAACGCCATCCTGAAGCACCGCGATCTGATGGGCGCAACCGACCCGAAGAAGGCAGAAAAGGGCACGATCCGCGCTGACTTCGCAGACAGCATCGACGCAAACGCAGTTCACGGTTCGGACGCAGCGGAAACGGCACGCGTTGAAATCGCGTTCTTCTTCCCCGAAGTCAACGTTTACTCGCGTTAATTCATCAACGCGCGGTAAGCAGCAGTTCACAGTAGCATAGGGTCGCGAACGGCGATGTCGTTCACCGTGCGGCGCCGGGTTCTCCTGAAACTGGCGGTGAACGCGCTCTCGCACTGAAATGGCAGGATTCGATATGACGAGTAGTTCCACCGTCAACCTTCTCGATCTCGACGCCCAAGGGCTCGTCGCTTATTGCGAAAGCCTGGGCGAGAAGCCGTTTCGCGCCAAACAGCTTCAACGCTGGATCCATCAATACAATGCCGCCGACTTCGACGGCATGACGGATCTGGCGAAATCATTGCGCGAGAAGCTCAAAGGGCGTGCCGTCATCGGCATGCCCGACATTATTTCCGACAACGTTTCCTCCGACGGCACGCGCAAATGGCTCGTGGACGTCGGCAATGGCAACGCGGTCGAAACCGTGTTCATCCCCGAAGAAACGCGTGGCACGCTATGCGTGTCGTCGCAGGCGGGATGCGCGGTCAATTGTCGGTTCTGTTCGACCGGCAAGCAGGGTTTTTCCCGCAATCTCACCACCGCCGAGATCATCGGCCAGCTGCGCATGGCGGAATTCGCCCAGCGCGCGTCGCTGGGCGAGGCGGGCGGTCGCGCCAATGGCGGCGACGGCAAGGGTGAGCGCGTCATTACCAACGTTGTGATGATGGGCATGGGCGAGCCGCTGCTCAATTACGACGCGGTCGTGCCCGCCATGCGCCTGATGCTCGACGACAACGCCTACGGCCTGTCGCGCCGCCGCGTGACGCTGTCGACTTCCGGCGTGGTGCCGATGATGGACCGTCTCGGCGCAGATCTGCCGGTGGCGCTCGCCGTCTCGTTGCACGCGCCCAATGATGCGCTGCGCGACGAACTCGTGCCGCTGAACCGCAAGTACCCGCTGCGCGAGCTGATGGCCGCGTGCCAGCGCTATCTGAAAGTGGCGCCGCGCGATTTCATCACGTTCGAGTACTGCATGCTCGACGGCGTCAACGACACGGAAGAGCACGCACGCCAGCTGCTCGCCGTGACGCGTGACGTACCGTGCAAGTTCAACCTGATCCCGTTCAATCCGTTCCCGGAATCGGGTCTGCTGCGTTCGAAAAACGAGCAGATCAAGCGTTTCTCGCAGATTTTGATGGACGCAGGCGTGGTCACGACCATCCGCAAGACGCGCGGCGACGACATCGACGCAGCCTGCGGCCAGCTGGCAGGCGAAGTGAAGGACCGCACGCGTCTGGCTGAACGTACGCAGCGCGCGGGTCAGAAAGTCATCGAAGTCAGGCCGGTTCAGCATTAAGCGGTCCGGCTCGCCATAGCGCGAGCCAAAACCGGTGCGCTTGCGCGGGGGGATACGCAGCGCTGCCGGCAGTTTGATAGAAACGTTGCAGAAGCGATCGTATGCGGCACAGATGCCGCGCATTTTGTTATAAACGGTCTGCGAATCGGGACGGGGCGCGGTGCGCCCGCTGGTTGCAGGTTAAAAAGAATCGACGCAAGGACTTTGGGATGAGCGAGCCGCAGCACCCTTTCGGGACCGACGGGACAGAGACGAACGCAGGCCGTTCGGCGCCTTCTGGCGCTCCGTCGCCGGTGCAGGCCGTGCCTGAGACGCTCGGTGCGGTGGGTGCGCGTCTCGCGCAGCTGCGCGAAGCCAAGGGCTGGTCGGTCGAGGACGTTTCGGCGCGCCTGAAGGTGGCGGTGTCGAAGTTGCGTGAACTCGAGGCGGGCGATATCAGCCATCTGCCTGACGCCACGTTCGCAATGGGCGTCGTGCGCGCTTACGCGAAGCTGCTCGGCGCCGATCCCGCGCCGTTCACCCAGGCGCTGCGTCGCGAGCGCGGCGAGGCGCAACAGGATCTGTCGATGCCGGCTTCGGCCGGTGCGGATCTGCCGCGCGGCCGTGTCTCGCTGTCGCTGGGCGGTAGCGGCGTGCGTGCGCCGCGTCGCCGTGCGTCGTGGCTGTGGGGCGTGGCGATCGTCGTTATTGCGGTGGTGCTCATCGGCATGTGGCACACGAACAGCGGCGATTCGTCGGCGTGGTTCGCGCGTATCAAGTCGATGGCGAACGGCGTGGGCAGCAGCACGGCCAGCGGCGATTCCGCGGCTTCGTCGGCGACGGTCGCCGAAGGACAGACGGCAGGGCAAACGGCTGGCGCATCGGACGCGCAAAACGAAGAACAGGCAACGCAAGCCGCCGCTGCAGCGAACGATCAGGCCGGTACGACCGATCAGAACACGGCCAGCGCGCCGCAGGCGGCGCAGGTTGCGCCTGCTGCACCGGCCAGCGCAACGCCGGCAGCGAATACGGCAGTCGCGCCGAAGGTGGCGAGCGCAGCGGCCCAGACACAAGCGCAGGTTGCAGCGAGCGCGCCGGCAGCCGCGCAGGGCGCTTCGGCGCCGGTGGCGGCAGCGGGCGACACCTCGACGTTCGCTATTCGCGTGACGCAGGACACCTGGGTCAGCGTGCGGCAGAAAGATGGCAAAGAGGTCTTCTCCGGCCTGGTCCACGGCAGCGACGCCCGTGAGATCACCGGTGTAGGACCGCTGAAGGTAACAGTGGGCAACAAGGCCGGCATCGAGTCGATGACCATCGACGGTCAGCCGGTCGACGCGGCGAAATACGCGTCGGCGCGCGGCAATGTCGCGCGTTTCGTGCTGCCCTGATAGAGACATGGCACGCGTCGCGGCCGGCGAATAGTTTTTTGCCGGCCGCGACGCTTTTTCAATTCGTGCAGCGTAGCCGTTCGTTGTGAACGGTGGCGCGCGCGAGGTGTAAATGGGTTTTTCGATGCAAAGCGAACCGCAATCCCTGACCAGCAACAGTCAGATCGTGTCCAACGAACCGATCCTTGGCGGCCACGCGCCGCGCCGCAAGTCGCACGCCGTCCATGTGCGCTGGGGTGGTCAGCTGGTGACGATCGGCGGCGACGCGCCGGTGCGCGTGCAGTCGATGACCAATACCGATACCGCCGACGCCATCGGCACTGCGATCCAGATCAAGGAACTCGCGCAGGCCGGTTCGGAACTCGTGCGTATCACGGTCAACACGCCGGAAGCGGCCGCCGCCGTGCCGCACGTGCGCGACCAGCTCGACCGCATGGGCGTGATGGTGCCGCTGGTCGGCGACTTCCACTACAACGGCCACCTGCTGCTGCGCGATCACCCCGCGTGCGCGGAAGCGCTGTCGAAGTACCGTATCAACCCGGGCAACGTAGGCCAGGGCGCCAAGCGCGACACGCAGTACGCGCAGATGATCGAAGCGGCCATCAAGTACGACAAGCCGGTGCGTATCGGCGTGAATTGGGGGAGCCTGGATCAGGATCTGCTCGCGCGCATGATGGACGAAAACGCGGCGCGCAGCGTGCCGTGGGAAGCGCAGAGCGTGATGTACGAAGCGCTGATCCAGTCGGCCATCGGCTCGGCGGAACGCGCGGTCGAACTCGGCCTGAGCCGCGACAAGATCATTCTGTCGTGCAAGGTCAGCGGCGTGCAGGATCTGATCGCCGTGTACCAGCAGCTGGCGAAGCGCTGCGACTTCGCGCTGCACCTGGGTCTGACCGAAGCGGGCATGGGCTCGAAGGGCATCGTCGCCTCGACGGCGGCGCTGTCGGTGCTGCTGCAGCAAGGCATCGGCGACACCATCCGCATCTCGCTCACGCCGGAGCCGGGTGGTGCACGCACGGGTGAAGTGGTGGTCGGCCAGGAAATCCTGCAAACGATGGGCCTGCGTTCGTTCACGCCGATGGTCATCGCCTGCCCGGGCTGCGGTCGCACGACCAGCACGCTGTTCCAGGAACTCGCTTCGCAAATCCAGGGCTATCTGCGCGCGCAGATGCCGGTGTGGCGCGATTCGTATCCGGGCGTCGAAACCATGAACGTTGCCGTGATGGGCTGTATCGTCAACGGTCCGGGTGAATCGAAGCACGCAAACATCGGCATCAGCCTGCCGGGCTCGGGCGAGAACCCGGCCGCGCCGGTCTTTATCGACGGCGAAAAGGTCAAGACGCTGCGCGGCGAGCGTATCGCCGAAGAGTTCCAGCAGATCGTGAGCGACTACGTCGCACGCAAGTACGGCAAGGCCGAAGCGACGGCCTGATCGCGGCGGCGCGGGGCATGACGTCCCGCGCGCACTTGCTACGGACACCCGAACATCGAACATCGAGCAGCGCGGCGGGAATGGATACGCCGCGCACTCGCAACGACACTTTCGCATCGCAATGACTGAACAGAAAAGCAAGCCGCAGAAGCTCACCGGCGTGAAGGGCATGAACGACATCCTGCCGCAGGATGCAGGGCTGTGGGACTTCTTCGAAACGACCGTGAAGTCCATGCTCCGTTCGTACGGATACCAGAACATCCGCACGCCGATCGTCGAGCACACGCAGCTCTTCACGCGCGGTATCGGCGAAGTCACCGACATCGTCGAAAAAGAGATGTACAGCTTCACCGATGCGCTGAACGGCGAGCACCTCACGATGCGCCCGGAAAACACCGCGGCGGTCGTGCGTGCGTCGATCGAGCACAACATGCTCTACGACGGCCCGAAGCGTCTGTGGTACATCGGCCCGATGTTCCGTCACGAGCGTCCGCAGCGCGGCCGTTATCGCCAGTTCCATCAGGTGGGCGTGGAAGCGCTCGGCTTCGCGGGTCCCGATGCGGACGCGGAAATCATTCTGATGTGCCAGCGTCTCTGGGACGATCTCGGTCTGACCGGTATCAAGCTGGAAATCAACTCGCTGGGTCTCGCGGAAGAGCGCGCGGCGCACCGCGTCGAACTCATCAAGTATCTCGAACAGCACGTCGATCTGCTCGATGAAGACGGCAAGCGCCGCCTTTACACGAACCCGCTGCGCGTGCTCGACACGAAGAATCCGGCGCTGCAGGACATGGCCGACAAGGCGCCGAAGCTCATCGACTTCCTCGGCGAGGAATCGAAGGCGCACTTCGAAGGCCTGCAGCGCATCCTGAAGTCGAACAATATCCCGTTCAAGATCAACCCGCGTCTGGTGCGCGGTCTCGATTATTACAATCTGACCGTGTTCGAGTGGGTGACGGACAAGCTCGGCGCGCAGGGTACGGTCGCGGCCGGCGGCCGTTACGATCCGCTGATCGAGCAACTGGGCGGCAAGCCGACGGCAGCGTGCGGCTGGGCGATGGGCATCGAGCGCATTCTCGAACTGCTCAAGGAAGAGAACCTCGTGCCGGAAGCCGAAGGCTGCGACGTGTACGTCGTGCATCAGGGCGAAGCCGCGCGCGAGCAGGCTTTCATCGTCTCGGAGCGTCTGCGCGATACGGGCCTCGACGTCATTCTCCACTGCAGCGCAGATGGCCAGGCAGCGAGCTTCAAGTCGCAGATGAAGCGTGCGGATGCCAGCGGCGCAGCGTTTGCCGTGGTGCTCGGCGAGGACGAAGTCGCGAAGGGCGTGGCCGGCGTAAAGGCGCTGCGCGGCCAGGCGGCGGAAGCCCGCAGCGAGCAACAAACGGTAGCCTTTGAGGACTTGACCGAATATCTGATCAATGCGATGGTTGCATCCGCCGAAGACGGCGAGGATTGATCGGGCGCTTGGGCCGGACGCGTAGTCCGGCTGTTTGACCGGCTTTGTGGCGCGCCGCTTCGTCCTGCATGGACCTGTGCATGGACTCAGTAGCGCGCCCGAAAACAGGCTTCAAAAAATAATCGAGGAATCGCGACGCGATGAGTTACCACGACGAACAGGAATCGATCGAGAGTTTCAAGGCCTGGTGGACGCAGTGGGGCAATGCGACCACGTGGCTCGTGCTGATCGTTCTGCTCGCGCTCGCCGCGTGGAATGGCTGGAACTTCTGGCAGCGCCGTCAGGCTGCGGAAGCGGCAGTGCTCTACGACCAGGTGCAGCAGGCGGCGACCGGTAATGACAAGGCGCTGCTCACGCGCATTGCAACCGACATGGAAGACCGTTTCGGCGGCACCGCGTACGCGCAGATGAGCGCGCTCACGGTGGCGAAGTCGCTCTATACGGCGGGTGACACGGCCGGTGCGAAGGCGCAACTGCAATGGGCCGCCGATCACGCCAAGGACGAGGAATTCCGTCAGGTTGCGAAGCTGCGTCTGGCTTCCGTGCTGCTCGACGAAAAGGCCTACGATCAAGGCCTCGCGCTGATTCCGCAACCGGATGCGGGTCCGTTCAAGGGCGTCGTGGCCGACGGCCGCGGCGACCTGCTCGCCGCAGCGGGCAAGCACGACGACGCGCGTGCGGCCTACAAGCTCGCGCTCGACAGCCTGCCGAAGACCGATGCTTCCGAGCGTCAACTGGTCCAGTTCAAGCTCGACGCACTGGGCGGCTGACGCGCAGCCTGCATCGATCGCAAAACCATTCAATCAACTTCATTCATGCTTCGTTCACCGATGAATCTGCTGAAACGAACCGTTGTGCCTGTCGCCTGTGCGATGACCGTTCTCGCACTGGCGGCTTGCTCGTCGACTAAAGACGAGCGCCGCGTGCCGGTGCCGCTGACCGAGTTCAAGCCGGCGCTGGACGTCCAGCAGGTGTGGAAGGCGAGCGTCGGCAAGGCCGGCCGCTATCTGTTCTCGCCGGTCGCAGTGGGCGACACCGTGTACGCCGCGGGCGAGAACGGCTCGGTCGCGAAGTTCGACGCGCAAACGGGCAAGGAAGTCTGGAGCACCAAGCTCAAGGACGATCTGTCGGCAGGTGTGGGCAGCGACGGCAACCTCACGGCGGTCGGCGGCCTGAAGGGCGACGTCTACGTGCTGGATTCGAACGGCAAGCTCTCGTGGCAAGCCAAGGCGCCGGGCGAAATCATCTCGCCGCCGCTGGTCGGCAACGGCCTCGTGGTCGTGCGCACGATCGACGGCCAGGTGGTCGCGTTCAATTCGCAGACGGGCGAGCAGAAGTGGGCCTATCGCAACCGTGCGGTGCCGCTGAACCTGCGCGTGTCGGCCGGCATGACGTTCGCAGGCGACCAGGCCGTACTGGCCGGCTTCCCGGGCGGCGCGTTCTCGGCGATCAACCTGCAAAGCGGCGACGCTTTCTGGGAAACGCCGGTGTCGTATCCGAAGGGCGTGACGGAAGTCGAGCGTATCAACGACGTGAGCGGTCCGCCCACGCTGGTTGGCGCAACCACTTGCGCGGTCACGTTCCAGGGCCAGCTTGGCTGCTTCGACGCCAACTCGGGCCGTCCGATGTGGGAAAAGCCGTTCTCGAGCACGAGCGGCATCGCTCAGGACGACACCACGGTGGTGGGCGGCGACGACTGGTCGGTTGTGAAGGCCTACAGCGTGGCCACCGGCACGCAGACCTGGAGCACCGACAAGCTCAAGAACCGCGACGTCAGCGTGCCGGCCGTGCTCGGTCATGCCGTGGCGGTGGGCGATTATCAGGGTTACGTGCACTTCCTCTCGCTCGACGACGGCAGCTTCGTTGCGCGCGTGAAGACCGACGGCAGCCCGATTACGGCAGCGCCGGTGCTGGCTGGCAATACGCTGGTCGTGCTGACGAAGGACGGCGACCTGTACGGTCTGCGTCCGCGCTAATCGAGCGATGACGCCGGGCGGCCAGCCGCCTGGTGTCGCATCGAGGGGCCGCGCCCAAGGGCGGCGGCCTCTTGTGTTTTTCCGGCGCGCATTGGGGAGTGGTCCAACGCCGCGCAAGTGGGGCAGGCAGCGCCCGCGAACTTAATGAGACGACGGATGCCCGGAGCGGCTACCTCCGGTGCTCCAGTCGAACGACGAAGCGCAACTTGTCGCTTCGGGCTGGCAGTCGCGGCATCGCGCCGGCAATCGGGCGCACGGCCCGATTCGTGATAATTTGCAACTATTGCAGCTTCTGCGGGCACTCATAGCAGACGCTTGCCGCGCAGCGTGCCGGACGTTCCGGGACCGCGCCTTACTGTAGAAAAGATCAGATGAAACCCGTAATCGCCCTCGTTGGGCGCCCCAATGTGGGGAAATCCACGCTATTCAACCGGCTCACGCGTTCGCGCGATGCGCTGGTGGCCGACCTGCCCGGTCTCACGCGCGACCGCCACTATGGCGAAGGGCGCACGGGCGACCGCGCCTATCTGGTGGTCGACACCGGCGGTTTCGAGCCGGTCGCCAAGGACGGCATCCTGCACGAAATGGCGCGCCAGACGCGTCAGGCTGTCGAGGAAGCCGACATCGTTGTGTTTATCTGCGACGGCCGTAACGGTCTGGCGCCGCAGGACAAGCACATCGCCGATTACCTGCGCAAGACCGGCCGTCCGATCTTCCTGGTGGTCAACAAGGCCGAGGGCATGAAGTACAGCACCGTGGCCGCCGACTTCTACGAACTCGGTCTGGGCGACCCGCGCGCGATTTCCGCTGCGCACGGCGACGGCGTGACGGAAATGATCAACGAGGCGCTCGACCAGGCCTACGCCGATCGTCCGGAAGAAGAGGAAGAAGATCCGGGTAAGCGCGGTGTGAGGATCGCGATCGTCGGCCGTCCGAACGTGGGCAAGTCCACGCTCGTCAATACGCTGATCGGCGAAGACCGCGTGATCGCCTTCGACATGCCGGGCACGACGCGCGATTCGATCTACGTCGATTTCGAACGCGGCGGCAAGAAGTACACGCTGATCGATACGGCCGGTTTGCGCCGTCGCGGCAAGGTGTTCGAAGCGATCGAGAAGTTCTCGGTGGTGAAGACGCTGCAGTCGATCGCCGACGCCAACGTCGTGATTCTGCTGCTCGACGCGCACCAGGAAATTTCCGACCAGGACGCCCATATCGCCGGCTTCGTGGTGGAGCAGGGCCGCGCGCTCGTGGTGGGCGTGAACAAGTGGGACGGCATGGACGATCACGCACGCGATCGCACCAAGCACCACCTGCAACGCAAGCTGAAGTTCCTCGACTTCGCCAAGTTCCACTTCATCTCGGCGACGGAAAAGTTCGGTATCGGCGCGCTGATGCGCTCGGTGGACGACGCTTACGCCGCCGCGATGGCCAAGCTGCCGACGCCGCGCCTGACGCGCGCGCTGATCGAAGCAGTGGAGTTCCAGCAGCCGCGCCGCCGCGGCCCGGTCCGCCCGAAGCTGCGCTACGCGCACCAGGGGGGCCAGAACCCGCCGATTATCGTGATCCACGGCAACGCGCTCGATGCGATTACGGAAACGTACAAACGCTATCTGGAAAATCGTTTCCGGGAAACTTTCTCGCTGACGGGCACTCCATTGCGCATAGAGTTTCGTTCTTCGACGAACCCCTACACCGAAAAGAACTGAGCTGCGTTCGCTACCCCGCATAACCGCGCGTAATGGCGCTGCCGGGCCGTCTGGCCGGGCTGCCGCTAGCGGCGCGGGGTAACGAGAATCAGCTATAGTGTAGCGATTGGTGGTGGATTTCTTTTTCTTCACCCCAATATAAGTTAAACCTGCAAAAAAATACGGAGTTTGCTATGAGCAACAAAGGGCAACTGTTACAAGACCCGTTTCTGAACGCGCTGCGCAAGGAGCACGTGCCTGTTTCGATCTACCTGGTCAACGGCATCAAGCTTCAGGGGAACATTGAATCGTTCGACCAGTACGTCGTGTTGCTCCGTAATACGGTTACGCAAATGGTTTACAAGCACGCCATTTCCACGGTGGTCCCGGCCCGTCCGGTGAATTTCCACCCGGATTCGGAAGCGTCCTGACCCATGACGCGGCCGGTCCGGGGCGCCTCGCAGGCGCTTCGCGACCGGCCGTTTCCATTTTGATACCAGCTAATTTGATCAACGCCGCACTTGTCGGCATCGACTTCGGCAAGACCGACTTCGAAGCCAGTCTCGAAGAACTCAGCCTGCTCGCCAAAAGCGCGGGCGCCACTCCCGCTGTCACGCTCACCGGACGCCGTTCGAGCCCCGACGCCGCCATGTTTATCGGCAGCGGCAAGGCCGAGGAACTGCGTCTCGCCTGTGAAGCGAACGACATCGAAATCGTCATCTTCAATCACGCGCTGTCGCCCGCCCAGCAACGTAATCTGGAGCGCGCACTCGGCCGCCGCGTGGTCGACCGCACGAGCCTCATCCTCGACATCTTCGCGCAACGCGCGCGCAGCCACGAAGGCAAGCTGCAGGTCGAACTCGCCCAGCTTCAGTATCTCGCCACGCGTCTCGTGCGCGCCTGGACCCACCTCGAGCGTCAGAAAGGCGGTATCGGTCTGCGCGGTCCTGGCGAAACGCAGCTCGAAACCGACCGGCGGCTGATCGGCGAGCGCATCAAGATGCTGCAGGGCAAGCTCGCCAAGCTGCGCCGTCAGCACGGCACGCAGCGTCGTCAGCGCGAACGTACGCGCACGATGTCGGTGTCGCTGGTCGGCTATACGAATGCGGGCAAATCCACGCTCTTCAATGCGCTGACGAAAGCGCAGGCCTACGCCGCCGACCAGCTGTTCGCCACGCTCGATACCACTTCGCGGCGCGTCTGGCTTGGCGATGAAGTCGGCCAGATCGTGCTGTCCGATACCGTCGGTTTCATCCGCGAACTGCCTCACCAGCTGGTGGCCGCTTTCCGTGCGACGCTGCAGGAAACCGTGCAGGCCGATCTGCTGCTGCACGTGGTCGATGCGTCGAGCGCCGTGCGTCTCGATCAGATCGATCAGGTCAACGAGGTGCTGCACGAGATCGGCGCCGATACGATCCGCCAGGTGCTGGTGATCAACAAGATCGACGCCGTGCCCGAACTGGCGGCCCGAGGCGGGACGGTCGAGCGGGATGAGTATGGTAATATTTCGCGCGTCTTTTTGAGCGCGCGCACGGGCGTCGGACTGGATGCGCTGCGCGCCGCCATCGCCGAAATCGCGACTGCCGAACCCCTTGGCGAGCCGTCGCAGCCTCAGGCCGCCGCCGACTGGAATCCGCTGTCGCACGAACCCAGCAGGGAACCCGAGCACGGCCGCTGAACCGAATCCGGTAGCGCCCGGCGTCGCCCTTGTGGTGCGCGGGCGCGCTTCCACGCACATGACCCGCTGTCTACTCTGGTGAACGAACACAGGTGAACGATTACAACAAGCGGACTGGCTGGCGCGCGCGTGCCATTTTCTCGCTGAACGACCCGCGATGGGGCCGCGGCGAGGGCAATGGCCAGCGTAGCGACGAACGGCGTCCCTCAGGTAACAACGGCAACAACAACGGCAACGGCGGCAAGGGCGACGGCCCGCCCGATCTCGACGAAATGTGGCGCGAGTTCAATCGCCGCCTGTCGTCGTTCTTCGGCAAGAAGGGCAAGGGGCCTGGCGGCCTCGGCCCGCGACCGGACAACGGCCACGGTGCGCGCATCGGCGTGGGCCTCGTGCTCGGCGTGCTGATCGCCATCTACGTGGGTAGTGGCGTGTTCATCATTCAGGACGGTCAGGCCGGCGTGGTCCTGCAGTTCGGCCAGTATCGCCATACGGTGGGTCCGGGCGTGCATTGGCGCCTGCCGTTCCCGTTCCAGGCGCATGATGTCGTCAATGTCGGCCAGATCCGCAGTGTCGAGATCGGCCGTAACAACGTGGTGCGTCCGTCGAACGCGAAGGATGCGTCCGTGATTACGCATGACGGCGACATTCTCGACGTGCGCCTGATCGTGCAGTACCAGGTCAAGCAGCCGACCGACTACCTGTTCCGCAGTGTCGATCCCGATCTTTCCGTGAGCCAGGCCGCGCAGGCTGCCGTGCGTGCGGTCGTCGGCGCGCACAGCACCAACGATCTGCTCTACGCGGACCGCGAACCGATCCGCGCGCAACTCGCCGATACGATCCAGCACGCGCTCGACCAGTACAAGACCGGGCTGGGCGTGGTGGGCGTGACGATTCAAAGCGTCGCGGCGCCCGATCGCGTGCAGGCGGCTTTCGACGACGAAGCCAAGGCGCATCAGGACCGCGAGCGTGCAAAGCGCGATGCGCAGGCCTATGCCGACCAGCTGCTGCCGCGTGCGCAAGCCGACGGCGCACGTCTGATCGACGATGCCAAGGCCTACAGCGACCGCGTGGTTGCGCAGGCACAGGGCGACGCCCAGCGCTTCAACAGCGTCTACGAGCAGTACGCGAAAGCGCCGGCGGTGATTCGCGAGCGCATGTACCTGGACACGATGCAGCACATCTACTCGAATTCGACGAAGGTGTTCGTCGACAGCAAGTCGGGCAATAACGTGATTTATCTGCCGCTCGACAAGATCGTCGATGCAACGCGTCAGCGTGCTGCGGCTGCGGCGGCTACTTCGGGCGCGGTCGTGCCCGCGGCGAACGCAGCGAATGGTTCGGCCGATTCGAACGCCGCATCCGCGCCGGCAGCAAGCAGCGATATGCAGCAGAATCCGCAACCGAACGCGCAGCCAAACGCGCAGCCGCAAAGCCTGCAGCAAGCCCCGCAACAGGGCGCGCAGCAAGGCTCACAGCAAGGCTCGCAGCAGCAGGGCGCGGCAGCCGCGCCCTCGGCCAGCGATGCGGCGCAAGCGGCTAGCGATGCCTTCCGTTCGCGCGACGCGTTCCGCTCGCGCGGCCGCGAAGACGACGTGCAATAAGGGGCGCCGACATGAACAAGATCATTGCGTTCGTCGTTGCCTTCGTGGTGGTGGTGCTGGTGGCATCGTCGGCGGTTTTCGTCGTCGATCCGCGTCATGTGGCCGTGGTGTCGTCCTCGGGCGGCTCGAAGGCCTCGCTGGCCGAACCCGGTCTGCACGTGAAGCTGCCGCCGCCGTTCCAGACCACGACTTTCCTCGATACCCGCATCCAGGCGTTCGACGCGCCGGACGCGGACCGTTACACGACCTCCGATAAAAGCGAGCTGCTGGTGAATCCGGTGGTGCGTTATCGCATCGGCGCGCCGCTCAAGCTGTTCGCGGCGACCAAGGGCGATCCGCAAACGCTCGCCGACCGGCTCGCTTCGCTTTCGCGCGATGCGCTGGCCGACGCGTTCTCGAAGGTCACGCTGGTCGACGCGCTTGCGCAGCAGGAAGCCATCGCGGCCCGCGCGCGCGACGAACTCAAGACGGCCGCCGCGCCGCTCGGCATCGACGTGATCGATATCGAACTCACGCGCATCGACTATCCGTCCGAAGTGGCCGACGTGGTCTACAAGCGCATGAGCGCCGCACGCGAGCAGGCCGCCGCCGACGAGCGCGCGAAGGGCGCCGCCGAAGCCCAGCAGATCAAGGACGATGCGGAGCGCAAGCAGCAGGGCGCCGTCGCGGATGTGTACAGCCAGGCGCAGGCCATCAAGGGCGACGGCGACGGCAAGGCCGCTGCGATCGCTGCACAGGCGTATGGCCGCGACCCAGACTTCTACCGCTTCTACCAGAGCATGCAGGCGTACCGCGAGAGCTTCAAGCCGGGCGATGTCGTCGTCGTCGATTCGTCGAGCGACTTCTTCCGCTACATGCGCAGCCCTAACGGGGACGCGCCGTCGGCGCCCGCCGCACCGCGCAAACACTAAACGAGACACTGGCGCCGCGCGTGTGCGCGGCGCATCTTCTTCGCATGGACATAGCCGGCTCCCTGTTGCTCGCGATCGCATTGATGCTGATTATCGAGGGCATGTTCCCGTTCGTCTTCCCGACGGCGTGGCGCGACACTTTCCGTAGAATTGCGGAACGGCCGCCACATCACATCCGGATCGGCGGGTTGATCGTGATGGTGCTCGGTCTCGTGCTGTTGATGCTCGCTACCTGAATTCAAGGCGCGCGCCGCGAGGCGTTCGCCGTTTCTATCGTCCGGCCCGTGCAGGGTGCGTTCGCGCGCGCCTTCGTCGCGTCTCGCGTTGCTCGCGCGGCCCGAATCGCGGCTTTTTTGCGGCCTTTTTCGTTGTAGGACTCACCCGATGTCGACCTGGTTACTTCCCGAGAATATCGCCGACGTGCTGCCTTCCGAGGCACGCAAGATCGAAGAGCTGCGCCGCCGCCTGCTGGACCGTTTCCGCGCTTACGGCTACGAAATGGTCATGCCGCCGCTGCTCGAGTACATCGAGTCGCTGCTGGTCGGCAGCGGGCGCGATCTGGATCTGCGTACCTTCAAGCTGGTGGATCAGCTCTCGGGCCGCACGCTCGGTCTGCGCGCCGACATGACGCCGCAGGTGGCGCGTATCGACGCGCATCTGTTGAACCGTCAGGGCGTGACGCGCCTGTGCTACGCGGGCAACGTGCTGCATACGCGCCCGCGCGGTCTGCACGCCACGCGCGAGCAGATTCAGATCGGCGCCGAAATCTACGGTCACGCCGGTCTCGAAGCCGACCTCGAAATCCAGCAACTGCTGCTCGACGCGCTGCGTCTGGCGGGCCTCTCGAAGGTGCGCCTGGATCTGTCGCACGCCGGCGTGCTCGCGGCGATTTTCGAAGCCGATCCGGCCGCTGCCGCACTCGGCGACGCGCTGTATGAAGCGCTCGCAGGAAAGGACGTGCCGCGTCTGGCCGAACTGACGGCGAAGCTGCAGCCGGTGTCGCGCGACGCACTGCGCGCGCTGCCTTCGCTGTACGGCGACGCCAGCGTGATCGACGAAGCGCGCAAGCGCCTGCCGGCGCTGCCGGGTATCGCGCGCGCACTCGACGATCTCGCATTCCTGATGGGCGAAATCGAAGGCGCGGAATTGATGCTCGATCTCGCGGATCTGGGCGGTTACGCGTATCACAGCGGCGTGATGTTCTCGGCGTATGTGGACGGCGTGCCGAACGCGGTCGCCCGCGGCGGCCGTTACGACAAGGTCGGCGAGGCTTACGGCCGTGCGCGTGCGGCAACGGGTTTCTCGCTCGATCTGCGCGAAGTGGCGCGTATTTCGCCGGTGGAAGCGCGCAGCACCGCGGTGCTCGCGCCGTGGCGTCACGACGAAGCGCTGCGCGCCGCCGTCGCGGCCCTGCGCGATGCCGGCGAAGTCGTCATCCAGGCGCTGCCGGGGCACGAACACGATATGGACGAATTCGCCTGCGACCGCGTTCTGGTCGAGCGCAACGGCGTGTGGGTCGTGGAAGCGCACGGCGCCTGAAATGTCCGCTTGATGGCGCGGGAAGGGCGCAAAAACGGTGCAGTAAGCCCTGGGCGCCAACCCGCATGCCGTTGAGCGGAAACGGAAATTCCGCGAATTTCGGGAAAAAATGGCGGTCTTGCCGCCGAACCCAGGTAGAATACGTTTTTAACCAGCTAACGAAACACCATGTCTGCCAGCGCAGTGAATGTAACCCCGGGACGCAATGTCGTCGTCGTGGGCACCCAATGGGGCGATGAAGGCAAGGGCAAGATCGTCGACTGGCTGACGGACCACGCGCAAGGCGTGGTGCGTTTCCAGGGCGGTCACAACGCCGGCCACACTCTCATCATCGGCGGCAAGAAGACCATTCTCCGACTGATCCCGTCGGGCATCATGCGCGCCGGCGTCGCCTGCTACATCGGCAACGGCGTGGTGCTCTCGCCCGAAGCCCTGTTCAAGGAAATCGGCGAACTCGAAGAAGCGGGCATCGACGTCCAGAAGCGCCTCTTCATCTCCGAAGCCACCACCCTGATCCTGCCGTACCACATCGCCATCGACCAGGCTCGCGAAGCGAAGCGCGGCGCTGCGAAGATCGGTACGACCGGCCGCGGTATCGGCCCGGCCTACGAAGACAAGGTGGCACGCCGCGGTCTGCGCGTGCAGGACCTGTTCGAGCCGGAAACTTTCGCTGCACGTCTGCGCGAAAACCTCGACTACCACAACTTCGTGCTCACGCAGTATCTGGGCGCGCCGGCTGTCGACTATCAGCAGACGCTCGACACGATGCTCTCGTACGCCGACCGTCTGAAGCCGATGGTAACGGACGTTTCGCGTCGTCTGTATGACGTGAACAACGAAGGCAGCAATCTGCTGTTCGAAGGCGCGCAAGGCACGCTGCTCGACATCGATCACGGCACGTACCCGTTCGTCACCTCGAGCAACTGCGTCGCAGGTGCGGCTTCGGCTGGCGCCGGCGTCGGTCCGCAGAAGCTGAACTACGTTCTGGGCATCACCAAGGCGTACTGCACGCGCGTCGGTTCGGGTCCGTTCCCGAGCGAACTGTACGACGCCGATAACGCCGATCGCCAGGAAGAAGTGGGCCTCACGCTCGCGAAGGTCGGCAAGGAATTCGGTTCGGTCACGGGTCGTCCGCGCCGCACCGGCTGGCTCGACGCTGCCGCGCTGCGCCGCTCGATCCAGATCAACGGCGTGACGGGCCTGTGCATCACCAAGCTCGACGTGCTCGACGGTCTCGAGGAAGTCAAGCTGTGCGTCGGCTACAAGGTCGACGGCAAGGATGTCGATATTCTCCCGCGCGGCGCCTCGCAGGTTGCAGCGTGCGAGCCGGTCTACGAAACGTTCGAAGGCTGGAAGGAAAGCACGATCGGCGTCACGCAGTTCGACGCACTGCCGAAGAGCGCCCAGGCCTACCTCACGCGTGTGCAGGAAGTCGCTGGTGTGCCGATCGACATGGTTTCGACCGGCCCGGATCGCGACGAAACGATCCTGCTGCGTCATCCGTTCAAGGTCTAAGTGGTAAGAAGGTAGAAGCAAAAGATGATTCAAATGACGGACCCGCGCAACGACGATAAGCATCTGTGGGTAGGCTGGGATGAGTATCACCGGCTGATCGAACTGCTCGCGCTCAAGGTTCACGAGTCGCGCTGGAAGTTCGACCAGATCCTGTGTCTCGCCCGTGGCGGTCTGCGCGTGGGCGACCAGCTCTCGCGCATCTACGATCTGCCGCTGGCGATTCTCGCGACCAGCTCGTACCGCGAAGCGGCGGGCACGGAGCAGGGCGAACTCGACATCGCGCAGTACATCACGATGACGCGCGGCGAACTCTCGGGCAACGTGCTGCTGGTCGACGATCTGGTCGATTCGGGCGTCACACTCGCTCGCGTGCAGGAGCACCTGAAGCTGCGCTACCCGGCGGTGACCGGCGTGCGTTCCGCGGTGCTCTGGTACAAGGGCTGCTCGAAGGTGACGCCGGACTACTTTGTCCAGCATCTGCCGACCAATCCGTGGATTCACCAGCCTTTCGAGGAATGGGACACGGTACGTCCGCACAATCTTGGCGCATGGATCAAGCGAGGCCTTCAGCAGGCCCAGCAGGATTCGCAGAAGTAAGTCGCAGCAGTAGCGCGGCCGCCATGGCATCGAACGGAGCCTCACGAGGCTCCGTTTTTTTTGCGCGCGGCCTTTGTGCTGCGGCGTTTGCCGCGCTTTGGCGCCTGCTTGCGCTCACTATGTGGCGCAGGCGGGCAGACGCTGTCAAAGGCCGATGCTAAACTGCCCCGGAAAGCGGTGCGTCGCGGGGTCACAACGCATACGCTGCGGCCCCACTGGGTTCCGCCCCCGAAGCCGGTTTAGAATAGCGCTCGTTTTTTCCGCCTCAAACGGATCTCCGCGTATATGACAACTAACACGCACGTGGCAAAACAGCCGCTACCCTCGCTCGCCGTAGCGGCCATCGGCGTGGTGTTCGGCGACATCGGCACGAGTCCGCTGTACTCGCTGAAAGAGGCGTTCAGCCCCGCCCACGGCATTCCTCTCAACGACACTTCCATCCTCGGCGTTATTTCGCTGCTGTTCTGGGCGATCGTGATCGTCGTCAGCGTCAAATACGTCCTGTTCGTGATGCGCGCCGACAACAACGGCGAAGGCGGCGTGCTCGCGCTGATGGCGATGGCCATGCGCTCGTTCGACCGCAGAAGCAAGGCGGCGGTGGTGCTCACGGCGCTCGGCATTTTCGGCGCCTGCATGTTCTACGGGGACGCGGTGATTACACCGGCGATTTCCGTCATGTCGGCGGTCGAGGGGCTCGAGCTCGCCGCACCGAAACTCGCGCATCTGGTCCTGCCGCTGACCATGGTGATCCTGATCGCGCTGTTCTGGATTCAGCGCCACGGCACCTCGCTCGTCGGCCGCCTGTTCGGGCCGATCATGGTGCTGTGGTTCGTGACGATCGCCGTGCTCGGCGTGTCGCGCATCATCGAGCAGCCGGGTGTGCTGGCCGCGTTCAATCCGTATTACGCCTTCACCTTCATGGGCGCGCACCTGCTGCAGGCCTACGTGGTGCTCGGCTCGGTGGTACTGGTGCTGACCGGCGCGGAAGCGCTCTACGCCGATATGGGCCACTTCGGCGCCAAGCCGATTCGCTGCGCGTGGTACTCGCTCGTCATGCCCTCGCTGGTGCTGAACTACTTCGGCCAGGGCGCGCTGCTGATGCAGGACCATCACGCGATCGAAAACCCGTTCTTCCTGCTCGCGCCGGACTGGGCGCTGCTGCCGCTCGTCGTGCTCTCGACGGTTGCTACGGTGATTGCGTCGCAGGCGGTGATTTCGGGCGCGTATTCGCTCACCAGTCAGGCGATTCTGCTCGGCTACGTGCCGCGCATGAAGGTGCTGCATACGTCCGATCTCGCCATCGGCCAGATCTATGTGCCGGTCGTGAACTGGATGCTGCTGTTCATCATTCTGTGCATCGTGGTGGCGTTCAAGAGTTCGGACAACCTGGCTGCCGCCTACGGTATCGCCGTGACCGCGACGATGGTGATCACCACGGTGCTGGTCGCCGTCGTGATGACGAAGGTATGGAAGTGGAACAAGGCGCTCGTGGCGGCCATCATCAGCGTGTTGCTGGCCGTGGATCTGGGCTTTTTCGGCGCCAATCTGCTGAAGGTCGAAGAGGGGGGCTGGCTGCCGCTGGGAATCGGCGCGTTGCTGTTCTTCCTGCTGATGACCTGGTTCAAGGGGCGCATGATCGTCAAGGAGCGCACGGCCGCCGACGGCATTCCGCTGATGCCTTTCCTGCAGGGTCTGCTGGCGCATCCGCCGCATCGCGTGTCGGGCACGGCGATCTACCTGACGGGCAGCGACACGCTCGTGCCGGTGAGCCTGCTGCACAACCTCAAGCACAACAAGGTGCTGCACGAACGCACCTTCTTCCTGACCTTCAAGATTCGCGACATTCCTTACGTGCCGAATGCCGAGCGCGTGAACGTGCGGGATGTGGGCGGCGGTCTGTATCTGGTGAAGGCCGATTACGGTTTCAACGAAACGCCGGACGTGAAGGCCGTGCTCGAGGAAGTGGGCCGCTCGCAAGGGCTGATGTTCGAAATGATGGACACGTCGTTCTTCATCGCGCGCGAAACCGTGGTGCCGACGCAGTTGCCCGGCATGTCGATTTTCCGCGAGCGTGTGTTCGCGTGGATGCATCAGAACGCCGCGAAGCCGACCGATTTCTTCAGCATCCCCGCCAATCGCGTGGTGGAGTTGGGGACGAAGATCGAGATTTGATGATGACTCCGGTTTCGGCCGGAGCCAGATGTAGAAAAGGCGCCGTGAAGGCGCCTTTTTTTGTTGCGTGTGCAAGGTGAGCAGCGTGAGCCCGAAGGCTCACGTGCATTGCAGGACGCTTACCGCTTCAACTTCGCAAACGCCGCCGCCATCGCGCCAGCCGGTTCCGCATCGCGCGAACGCTGGCCACCACGATTGCCGTTACCGCCGCGATCGCCGCGCTCATTCCGGTCGCGATTGCCGCCGGCACCCGCGCCGCCGCCGCTACGTTGCGCAGCGCTTGCAGGATCGTCGTCCATACGCATGGTGAGGGCGATACGTTGACGCTTCACATCGACGTCGAGCACCTTCACCTTCACGACCTGACCGGCCTTCACGACTTCGTGCGGGTCCTTGATGAACTTCGTCGACAGCGCCGAAACGTGCACCAGACCGTCCTGGTGCACGCCCACGTCGATAAACGCACCGAACGCGGCCACGTTGGTCACGACGCCTTCGAGCACCATGCCCGGCACCAGATCCGAGACCTTCTCGACGCCATCGCGGAAGGTGGCGGTCTTGAACTCGGGGCGCGGGTCGCGGCCCGGCTTTTCGAGTTCGGAGAGAATGTCGCGCACGGTCGGCAGACCGAAGCGATCATCGACGAATTCGGTCGGCGAGAGTCCCGAAAGCGCCTCGCGATTGCCGAGCACATCGCCAATCGAGCGCTTGATTTTCGCAAGCATGCGCTCGACGACCGGGTACGCTTCCGGGTGAACCGACGAGCGATCGAGCGGGTTGTCGCCGCTGTTGATGCGCAGGAAGCCGGCGGCCTGTTCGAAGGTCTTGTCGCCCAGACGCGGCACCTTCTTCAGGTGTTCGCGCGAAGGGAACGGACCGTTCGCATCGCGATAATCGACGATATTGCGCGCGAGCGTCGAGTTCAGACCCGACACGCGCGCCAGCAGCGCCACCGACGCCGTGTTCGCATCCACGCCCACCGCGTTCACGCAATCCTCGACGGTCGCGTCGAGCGAGCGGGCCAGTTCGCGCTGGTTCACATCGTGCTGATACTGGCCGACGCCAATCGCCTTCGGCTCGATTTTCACGAGTTCGGCGAGCGGGTCTTGCAGACGGCGTGCAATCGACACGGCGCCGCGCAGCGAGACATCCATGTCCGGGAATTCCTTCGCCGCCAGTTCGGATGCCGAATAAACCGACGCGCCCGCCTCGGACACCACGATCTTCTGCAGCTTCAGTTCCGGATGCTTCGAAATCAGTTCGCTTGCCAGCTTGTCGGTTTCACGCGAAGCCGTACCGTTGCCGATACTGATCAGTTCCGCCTGCGTCTGCGCGGCGATGCGCGCGAGCTTCGCGAGCGAGCCGTCCCAGTCGCGGCGCGGCTCGTGCGGGTAGATCGTGTCGGTGGCGAGCACCTTGCCGGTGCGATCGACCACGGCCACCTTCACGCCCGTGCGCAGGCCCGGATCGAGGCCGATCACGGCCTTCGGGCCGGCCGGTGCGGCCAGCAGCAGATCCTTGAGGTTGCGCGCGAATACGCGGATCGCCTCGTTTTCGGCCTGCTCGCGCAGGTTCGTCAGCAGTTCGTTTTCGAGATGCGGCTGCACCTTGACGCGCCAGCACCAGCGGCACACATCGGAAAGCCACTTGTCGCCCGGACGGCCCTGATTGGCGATGCCGAAGTGACGCGCGATATGCGCTTCGCCCGGATGCGGCGTCTGCGTATCCTGCTCGCCGCCGAGTCCCAGCTTGACCATCAGCACGCCCGCGTTGCGGCCCCGGAACAGGGCGAGTGCGCGGTGTGACGGCACGGTCTTGATGGTTTCCGAGTAGTCGTAGTAGTCGCGGAACTTCTCGCCTTCCTCGTTTTCCTTGCCTTCGACCACGCTCGACATCACCACGCCCTGGTTGTGCAGCCAGTCGCGCAGCTTGCCGAGCAGTTCGGCGGTTTCGCCGAACTGTTCCGAGAGAATGTCGCGCGCGCCGTCGAGCGCGGCCTTCACGTCAGCGACGCCCTTTTCGGCGTCGACGTACTGCGCGGCTTCGGTTTGCGGATCGAGCAGCGGGTTGGCGAGCAGCGCGTCGGCGAGCGGCTGCAGGCCGGCTTCGCGGGCGATCTGCGCACGCGTGCGGCGCTTGGGCTTGTAGGGCAGATAGAGGTCTTCGAGGACCTGCTTGCTGTCGGCGGCTGCGATGGCGGTGCGCAGCTCGTCGGTGAGCTTGCCTTGCTCTTCGATGCTCGCGAGGATCGCGGCGCGGCGCTCTTCGAGCTCGCGCAGATAGATCAGGCGTTCTTCGAGCGTGCGCAGCTGCGTATCGTCGAGATTGCCCGTGACTTCCTTGCGGTAACGGGCGATGAACGGAACGGTCGCTCCTTCGTCGAGAAGCTGGACGGCGGCCGCCACCTGACGCGGCTGAACGGTCAGCTCGCTGGCGATACGCTGGACGATCTTGAGTGCTACGGTTTCCGTCATAGGGTCTGGATATTCCTGCGAGGATCGGTTTGCGGTCCGGATTGGCTATCCGGCAACCGGCACGGCAACCGGCGGGACAGGTCCGCGATGGGAGGCCCGCCGGCCAGTAGAGCGGGGCATTTTGCCATAAATGGCGGGGCGCTCAACTCGGGGGATGTTAGAATTTGCGGCATGTTCCGCTGCCCTCAGAAGACGTTGAACCCATCCCGCTTGATGCCTGGCTTGATACCCGATTCCCTTTCCGTCCGGTCCATTGCGCGCGAAGTCGCGGCATGGCGGACCACCGCCCGTGCGGCGGCGTGTGCCGTAGCCTTGCTGGCATCGGCGAGTGTTCCGGCCCTCGCGCAGGAAGCGGCTTCCGGGGTGGTGTCCGGTGTCGATGCCGCGGGCAAGGGCGCGCAAGGCGTGCGCCCGGCGTCCAGCGCAGCCGTGCCGTTGGCGGCTTCCGGCGCGCAGGACACGAGCGGTGCGCCGAACGATTTCGGTGCGCGCCAGAAGGTGCTGGACCGGCGTACGGCGGAAAACAACTATGAATATGGCGTGGCGCAGCACAACTGCTACGACACGTTTTTCGTGAATCACTGTCTGGGCAAGGCGCGCGACAAGATGCGCGTGGTGCAGGCCGACATTCGCCGCGAGCAGTTGGCACTCGACGAAGAGCAGCGCGCCGATAACGCGCGCCGCCGCGACGAACAGGCCGCTCTGCAGCGCGCCCGCGATCAGGCCGACGCGCCGCAGCGCGCCGCCAACGAGGCGAAGAGCGCGCAGTCGTTCGAGGACAAGCAGCGCCAGCATGAGCTCGATCAGGCGCAGCGTCAGGCAGAAGCGCCGCAGCGTGCCGCCAATACGCAGGCGTTTGAGAACAAGCAGCGTCAGCACGCGCTCGATCAGGCGCAGCGTGCAGGTGCGCAGGCACAGTCGCAGCGCGACGCCAATCAGGCCGCCTACGACCGCAAGCAGTCGAATTACCAGCAGCAACTGGACCAGGCACGCCGCGAAGGCCAGCAGAAGGCTCAGGAGCGCGACCAGAAGGCGGAGCGTTTCGAGCAGAAGCAGCAGGACGCGGCAAAGCACGCGGCTGACGTGCAGGAACGTCAGAAGCAGGCGGCCGAGAAGGCGCAGCAAAAGCAGCAGCAGGAACAGCAGCAGCAGGAACAGCAGCTCAAGCAACAGCAGGATCTGCTGAAGCAGCAAAAGCAGCAGAACCAGTAATACCCGGCAACGCCCAGGCCATGCCGGGCGTTACCAGGCTTACCCGGCAACATCACGCTTTTTCAGCCAGACAGCAACCTCAGGCGTGCGACCCTTTCGCAAGGTGCACGCCGATCATGACGAGGAGGCGAGCATGCGCGAGCAACGTGAAGTCAAGAGCGAGGTCCTTCGTGACCGTATTCTGCAACTGGAATCGGAGCACGGTGATCTCAACCGTACGATCGAGCGGATGTGCGAGACGTCGGACTTCGACGATCTCGAACTGCAGAAGCTGAAAAGGCGCAAGCTCAAGCTGAAAGACAACATACTCCTGCTGCAATTGCAGCTGGACCCCGATTTACCGAAGACCTCGAACGGCCACGCCTGATTCCGGGTCCCGGCAGGCGCCGGGGCGCGGCAGCAGTCGGGCCGCGCCCCGAGATCCGAGCAGGAACCGCTTGCCTTGAACTCAACGACCGTTTCCCGATCCGGTTCTGCGCGCGACGACAGCGCGCGGAACGGCGACGCGCGCGCCGCGCAAACGGCGTCGCCGCCCGCACTGAGCCCGCGCCGTGTCGCCGAGCTCGAAGAACTGTTCGCCGCCGATGGACTGCTGGCGCGCGAGATCGACGGCTATCGTCCGCGTGCCGCGCAGATCGAGATGGCGCGTGCCGTCGCCGCCGCCATGGAAGCCGCCGCCAAGGCGCTGCCCGAACCGGCGATGTTCGAGACGCAGTCGCGTCCGGCGCGCCGTCTGGAACGTGGTGCGCCCATCGCCGCATCGGCTGGCGACGAAGCCGCGAATCTCGCCAATGCCGCCCCCGAATCCGGCGACAACACGCTGATCGTCGAAGCCGGGACCGGCACGGGCAAGACCTACGCCTATCTCGTGCCGGCCATGCTCTGGGGCGGCAAGGTGATCGTTTCGACGGGCACCAAGCACCTGCAGGACCAGCTGTTCGCCCGCGATATTCCGACGGTGCGCGACGCGCTCGCCGTGCCCGTCAGTGTCGCGATGCTCAAGGGCCGCTCGAACTATCTGTGCCACTACTACCTGCAGCGCACGGCCGATAACGGCCGCCTGCCGTCGCGACAGGAAACCTCGTATCTGCAGGAGATCATCCGCTTCGCGAAGATCACGCGTTCGGGCGACAAGGCGGAGCTCGCGAGCGTGCCGGAAACGGCGGCTGTGTGGTCGATGGTTACATCGACGCGCGATAACTGCCTTGGGCAGGAGTGTCCGAATTACAAGGACTGCTTCGTGATGCAGGCGCGCCGCGAGGCGCAGCAGGCCGACATCGTGGTGGTGAATCACCATCTGTTCTTCGCGGACATCATGCTGCGCGATACCGGCATGGCCGAACTGCTGCCGAGCGCCAACACCATCATCTTCGACGAAGCGCACCAGTTGCCCGAGACGGCGACGCTGTTCTTCGGCGAGACGCTGTCGACGTCCCAGTTCCTCGAACTCGCGCGCGATTGCGTCGCCGAAGGTCTGAGCCACGCGCGCGATGCCGTGGAGTGGGTCAAGCTCGGCGCAGGGCTCGAACGGGCGGCGCGCGATGTGCGCCTCGCGTTCAAGGAAGATTCGCTGCGCGTGTCGATCACGCAGCTCCCCGAAGATCATCCGCTATTCGATTCGCTCGACGCCTTGCAGACCGAGCTTGGCACGCTGGCCAATGCGCTCGCTGGCCAGGCGGAGCGCGCGGAATCGCTCGGCGTCTGTCTGCGTCGCGCGCGCGAACTGCAAGGCGTGCTCGGCGGCTGGACGGCAGGCGGATCAGCCGAAGTCGTGGCGGCCGACAACAAGCGCGAGAAGGCCGGAGAAAAGCCGGGCGAAGCCGCGCAGGAACACGGCGACGACGAAAAAGTCCGTTGGGTCGAAGTGTTCTCGCACACAGTCCAGTTGCACGAAACGCCGCTGTCCGTTGCGCCGATTTTCGCGAAGCAACGCGCGGGTGTGCCGCGCACGTGGGTCTTCACCTCGGCGACGCTTTCGGTGCGCGGCGACTTCACGCACTATGCGGCGCAGATGGGTTTGAGTTCGCGCCGTTCGATGACCTTGCCCAGCCCGTTCGACTATCCGCAGCAGGGCTTGCTGTACGTGCCGCGCAATATGCCGCAGCCGTCGTCGCCGCAATTCACCGATGCCGTGTTCGATGCAGCGTTGCCCGCCATCGAGGCTTCGGGCGGCGGCGTCTTTATGTTGTGCACGACCTTGCGCGCGGTCAACAAGATCGCCGATCGTCTGCGCGATACGATCGAAGCACGTGGCTGGAACACGCCGCTACTCGTGCAGGGCGATGCGAGCCGCACCGAGTTGCTCGAGCGCTTCCGCGCCTATGGCAATGCCATTCTGGTGGGCAGCCAGAGCTTCTGGGAAGGCGTGGACGTGCGTGGCGATGCGCTGTCGCTCGTCGTCATCGACAAGCTGCCGTTTGCGCCGCCCGATGACCCTGTGCTGGCCGCGCGTCTCGATGCGCTGACGAAGAAGGGCTTGAGCCCGTTCGCGGTCCATCAACTGCCACAGGCAGTCATCACGCTCAAGCAGGGGGCAGGGCGCCTGATTCGCGCGGAAACCGATCGAGGCGTGCTGATGATCTGCGATACGCGTCTTGTCGATAAGCCTTATGGCCGACGGATCTGGCAGAGTTTGCCGCCATTTAAACGCACGCGCGAGATCGAAGTTGTGCAGGCGTTTTTCTCGGGCGAAGAAGAGGCTCAGGAAGGCGCGTAATATGCGCTTTCAGTTAAGCGAGGTGAGTTACATGCGTGGAGCATGAAATTCATCCTCGTCTTATCGAAGCAACACCGAATCCGCATTTAAAGCGCGCAAATACAAAAAAGCCACGAACTCGCGTTCGTGGCTTTTTCGTTTGCCTGTCGCACGCCTGACGATGACGTCAGGCTGCACGACAGTTCGCTTCGATACCCGCTGAAGCCGAAGCTTCGCGGGCAACGGGCGAATGCAGCTTACTGGCTTGCGCCCGATGCCGGAGCAGCAGCCGAAGCAGCAGCGTCCGAAGCAGCAGCGCCTGCGTCCGAAGCAGCAGCCGTAGCCGAAGCAGCAGCGTCGCTCGCAGCAGCAGCAGCGCCCGATGCAGCAGCTGCGGAATCCGAAGCGGCAGCAGCCGGTGCCGAAGCAGCGGTCGCATCGCTAGCCGGCGCAGCAGCTTGGTCGCTGCTCTTGTTGCATGCAGCCAGTGCAACAGCTGCCAGCAGGGATGCTACGAGGAGGGATTTCTTCATGATCACGTCCTTTTATGGTTAAAGGTAAGCAACAGCGCAAAATAATACCGGTAATGTGCCCCAACACCGACCTTGAGCCGCTGGTGGAGATGCACTGCAAGAGCGTGAATCTTCCCTACGGCCTGGGCGGAAATTATAGGCACTTTCGTATCGACCGTCGACAAATCCGGGGACAATACGTTGTCTTTCTCATACAAGCACTATATTAGTACGGTATAACAGCCCGAAGCGCTTACGCAAGCACCCCTAGCTGTAACCAGCCCGCACAATACCACTCGTGTAGCAACACTGTCACACTCGAATCGTGTGAGAGTGTTACAAAGCGTTTCCCATCCAGCAAGCGGTTATCGGCTAGTTCCGGCAACCACTTCCTTGCCTCTTTGAGCAAGTACTGTTCCCCGTTCAGGTAATACGACCGCGCATCGTAAAGCAGGATTGTCCTGCGGTCGAGTCTTATCCCGTTTTTCGCGGCGCGCGCAACAAAACGGGCCTCGTCGAGGGGCTTTTCGGGGGCGTCGAACACCACATTGGATTTCGGTTCTGAAAGCCAGGAGCCCACGAACGACGACACATCGGCGTCGTCCCAGCGCACTTTAGCAAGCACTGACGAGACGCGCTCCACAAGTGCCGGGGGCAGTTGTGCAGGATGCTCGACAGCGGGCTGATCGGGGTCCTGATAAAGCTCGCGCTTGCCCGTTTCCGCACTCTCCGTGCCGCGTTCGGCGAGCCAATAGAGGAACTGGCTCGTGAGTTCGTCGGTGGAAGGTGAACGAAAGCCGATCGAGCACGTCATGCACTCGCCTTCGGCCACGCCGTCGTGTGCGATGTGGGGCGGCAGATACAACATGTCGCCCGGCTCCAGCACCCATTCTTCTTCCGGCTCGAAATTCGCAAGAATCTTGAGCGGCATACCTTCCTGCAAGGACAGATCGCGCTGCGCGCCGATGCGCCAGCGGCGCGTGCCATGCACCTGCAGGAGAAACACGTCGTAGGAGTCGAAATGCGGACCGACGCCGCCGCCATCACTCGCGTAGGAGATCATCAGATCGTCCAGGCGCGCGTCGGGCGCAAAACGGAAGCGTTCGAGCAGTGCGCGGGCGCGATCGTTGTGCAGATCGGCGCCCTGCACGAGCAGGGTCCACTGGCGCGTTTTGGGTGTGGGCAGTTCATCGGCGGCAAACGGGCCGTGTTCGAGCGCCCAGCGCTTGCGGAAATGCGTGATGAGGCGCGATTCCACATCTTCGCTGTCGGCCAGCTCGAACAGTTCGTCGCGCGTGAGCGGCGCTTCGATGCCGGGTATCGCCTGGCGGATCAACAATGGCTTTTTCTGCCAGTATTTCTTCATGAACTGCGCGGGACTCAGGCCACCCAGCAGCGGCGTGGGCGTATCGGGCGCAGGACATGCCAGGGAAGGGGAGGCGCGCTGCTTGCGGGCGTCCTCCGGGTGCTCAGGGGACCGCTTGGGCATCGTATAATGAGGTCTGTAATCTGGAGAATCGAATGAAAATCGCAAAGGACACCGTCGTGTCGGTCGCTTACAAGCTATCGGATGCGCAGGGCAATCTGATTGAGGAAAGCGACGAGCCGATGGTCTATCTGCACGGCGGCTATGATGGCACGTTCCCCAAGATCGAGGAAGTGCTGGACGGCAAGGAGCCGGGCTTCGAGACCCAGATCCAGCTTGAGCCGCAGGATGCATTCGGCGAGTACGACCCGGAGCTGGTGAAGATCGAGCCGCGTGGCCGCTTCCCGGAACCGCTCGAAGTCGGCATGCAGTTCGAAGGCACGCCGGAAGAGGGCGACGAAGACCTCGACGCGCTCATCTACACGGTCACCGACGTCGCAGAAGACAAGGTCGTGCTCGACGGCAATCACCCGCTCGCCGGCATGGCGCTGCGTTTCTCGCTGTCGGTCAAGGAAGTGCGTCAGGCGACCGAAGACGAAATCGAACATGAGCACGCGCACGGCGCGGATGGCCTCGAAGTCGTCGACGAAGATGAAGACGAAGACGGCGACGAAGCCGATTCGAAGCCTACCCTGCACTAAGCAACACCCGTAGTTCCATGCGCCGGCTCCTATGCCGGCGCATTTCGTTTCAGATTGGATTTCAATCCGCTTTCTTTGTCGCCCCGCTGTTCTGCGGCGATCAGTTCGAAGGCGCGGCGGGCGTCTGCTGCTGAATCCACGGCGGCGGCATCAGCGGTCTTGGCGGCGCAACCGTTTGCGATGCGCTCGATGCCGGCGGCGCGCCAAACGTCCCCGTTTCACTCACGCTACTGCCGCTGGCCGAACTCGCTGCGTTGAGATCGGGCGCCTGCTGCATGCCCGGAATTTCCGTGACATCGGGCATCGACGAAATCTCGGGCATGTCGGGCACGATCGGTTGCGGCTGCGTGGGCAGCAAGGGCAGATGCTTCGGTACGTCGTGAACGCTGACGCGTAGCGGCGTATTACGTGCCATGTCCGCGTCGATCTGCAGCCACTGCGTAAGCGGATCACGCAGCGAAAACGCTACGCGCGTTACGTTAGCAATCCTGATTCCCTTTTCGTTGCGCAACGGCTGCTCGATGGTGAAGCCGCGCGGCAGCCGGGCTTCGTCGGGATTCACGATGACGATCGGGCCGCGGAAGTTATCGGCGAGCTTGAGCAGGCTGCGGCGCAGTTCCGCGTAGCCGTCGCGCGGCGCGCGGTGAAAGCGCAGCCAGGCGAAGCGGTCGTTGCGTTCTTCGCGCTCGGGGAATACGTCGGCCTGCATAAAGATGACGATGGCGCGTGCGTTACGGCGACGCGCAAACTCCGCCGCGTGTTCGAGCCAGAAACCATTGGCGATCACGCGGTCTTCGAACTCGCCGTTGCGCCCGCCCGCGTTCAGATAGTGATTGTTGCCGCTGGGCGCATTGAGCGCGACGAACACCGTGTCACCCACCTGCCAGCGCACGTTTTCGCGATAAGGCCGGAAACGGGAGACTTCGCTTTCGCGCGTGAGTGAAAGCGGCGTCTCGCCGAGCGCCTTGGCATCGGCATAGAAGTTCTGGCGCAGGAAATCGAGCCGTTCGACCGGATCGTAGCCACCGGCGCCGCTGTTGCCGCAAGTGACCCAGTCGCGTTGACCGGGCACGAAGACAACCGGCGCGCGCGATGCATCGAGCAGCGTGTGGCGACGTTCATAGAGACGGTCGAGGCACGATTCGCGCGGGCCTTTGATATTGCCGTCGTAGACGAGAAAGGAGATCTGCGGATCGCGCCCGATCGCGTCGATCAGGCGCTGCAGCGTGGTTTCGTCGCCGGGTTCGGTGACGACGTTCGCCACGACGGCGAACGCGTAGCGCCAGGTGGGCGTTTGCGTGGGTGCTGCGTATGCGTTGCCTGTTAAGGCAAGCGCGCCCGGCAGAAGGAGTGCGGCCAGCGCACGTTGCAGAGCAGGCAAAGCAGAACCGCCGCGGCCATATCGTGATGGCCACGGCGGCGTCGCGAGGCGACGCTTAGCGGCTGGCGTCCGGCTTGCTCGCCAGCTCATGCAGTTCGTACAGGAGGTCGAGCGCTTCGCGCGGGCGCAACTCGTTTGGATCGAGCGCGCGCAGACGTTCGGCAACCAGCGCGGCTGCGGGATCGGCGGGCGCGTCTTCCACGTAGTGCTGCGCGTTACGCGTGTCGTGGTCGCGAGGATCGTCGATCTCGTCGAACGCGTCGATCGATGCAGCGGGCGCGGCGAACAGATCGAGTTGCGGTGTCGGCTGGCCCGCCGACAGTTGCTCCAGATGCACGAGATGCTTGCGCGCCGCGCGGATCACCGCGTTCGGCACGCCCGCGAGCTGCGCAACCTGCAAACCGTAACTCTGGTTCGCCGGCCCTTCGCTGACCGAGTGCAGGAACACGATGCCGTGCCCATGCTCGACCGCCGAAAGATGCACGTTAGCCGCCTGCGCAAATTCCGCAGGCAGTTGCGTGAGCTCGAAGTAGTGCGTGGCGAACAGCGTATGGCAACCGTTGCTCGCGAGCAGATGCCGCGCGATCGCCCACGCCAGTGCGAGGCCGTCGAAGGTGGACGTGCCGCGCCCGATCTCGTCCATCAGCACGAGACTTTGCGGCGTGGCATCGTTGAGAATCGCCGCGGCTTCGGTCATTTCGACCATGAAGGTCGAACGTCCGCCCGCGAGATCGTCCGCCGCGCCGATACGCGTGAAGATGCGGTCGATCGGGCCAAAACGCGCGCGCCGTGCAGGCACGTAGCTGCCCACATAAGCGAGCAGGGCGATCAGCGCGGTCTGACGCATGAACGTCGATTTACCGCCCATGTTCGGGCCGGTGATGAGCAGCAGCTTGCGGTCGGCGTGAAGCGCGCAGTCGTTGGCGATGAACTGCTCGACCTGCGCCTCGACCACCGGATGGCGCCCCTGTTCGATCTCGATGCCCGGCGCTTCGGAAAACTCCGGCGCACTCCAGTCGAGCGCGCGTGCGCGTTCCGCAAACGCGGCGAGCAGATCGAGTTCCGCAAGCGCGGCGGCCACCCGCTGGCAATCGGCGATAAAGGGCAGCAGCGCCTGCAGCAACGCGTCGTACAGACCCTTCTCGCGCGCAAGCGCACGTTCCTGTGCGGACAGCGCCTTGTCCTCGAACGTCTTCAGTTCGGGCGTGATGTAACGCTCGGCGTTCTTGAGCGTCTGACGACGGCGATAGTCGTCGGGCACCTTGTCGGTCTGACCGCGCGTGACTTCGATATAGAAGCCGTGCACCTTGTTGTACTCGACCCGCAGATTGCCGATGCCGGTACGCGTGCGCTCGCGTGCTTCCAGGTCGATCAGGAACTGGCCGCAGTTTTCCGACATGTCGCGCAACTCGTCGAGTTCAGCGTCGTAGCCGCGTGCGATGACGCCGCCGTCGCGAATCATCGCGGCGGGTTCGGGCGCGACCGCGCGCTGCAGCAGATCGGCGCATTCGGCAGGCGGCTCCAGCGCATCGACAATGCGTGCAAGCGACGCGGATGCACCGCCCGCCATGGCGACCTGCTCGCGCAAGACGGGCAGTGCGGCGAAGGTATCGCGCAGGCTGGACAGGTCGCGCGGACGTGCCGACAGCAGCGCAAGACGCCCCGTAATACGTTCGACGTCGGCGATCTGGCGCAACGCGCTACGCAGGGAGTCGACGCTCGCGGGCGGCGGCGCGTCGAGCAGCGCGCCGATCGCCTGCTGGCGCATTTGCGCGATAGCGGCGTCGCGCGGCGGATGATGCAGCCAGTGACGCAGCAAACGGCTGCCCATGGTCGTGCTGCAGGTGTCGAGCAGCGAACAGAGCGTGGGCGATTCCGTGCCGCGCAGCGTCTCGGTCAATTCGAGGTTGCGCCGCGTGGCCGGATCGAGGCCGATGTATTCCGATTCCGCTTCGACCTTGAGGCTGCGCACGTGGCGCAATTGCTGGCCTTGCGTGGCTGCAGCGTAAAGCAGCAGCGCGCCGGCCGCGCCACAGGCGCTCGTGAGCGTCTGCGCGCCGAAGCCGTCGAGGCTTGCCACGTCCATCTGGTCGCACAGGCGCTGCTTGCCCGAGGCGAGGTCGAAGTGCCACGACGGTACGCGCGTGAGCGCGCCCACGCCCGCCGGCGGCGCCCAGCCCGACGATTCCGACGGCATGTCCGCGACCAGCACTTCAGCGGGACGGATGCGCTCGAACGCGGTAGCGACCTGTTCCGGCGCGACTTCGGCCAGACGCAGCGCGCCGCTCGCCAGATTGAGCCACGCGAGGCCGACGTTCACGGTCACGCCGCGCCGGTTGTGGCCGGGGCAGACCGCCATTAGGTAGACGTCGTTTTTATCCGAGAGCAGGGCGGCGTCGGTGAGCGTACCGGGCGTGACCACACGCACGACCTTGCGCTCGACCGGGCCTTTGGAGGTGGCCGGGTCGCCGATCTGTTCGCAGATCGCCACGGATTCGCCGAGCTTCACCAGCTTGGCGAGATAACCTTCGCAGGCGTGGTGCGGGATGCCCGCCATCTTGATCGGATTGCCGGCCGATGCGCCGCGCTGCGTGAGTGTCAGATCGAGCAGGCGCGCGGCTTTCTCGGCGTCGCCGAAGAACAGCTCATAGAAGTCGCCCATCCGGTAGAACACGAGCGTGTCCGGGTGGTCGGCCTTGATGCGCAGGTATTGCTGCATCATGGGGGTGTGTTGCGCGATGTCGCCGGCGCTGGCGGTGTGTGTAGCCATCCTCGGAGTCTTGCTAAGGTTCAGGGCGTGAGTTTAACCCGCGGCGGGGGCGCGTGAACCTGGCCGGATGGCCAGGCGGCGTGCAAATCCTTGTGCGATAGCGTAGGAATGCGCGCCAGATTGACGGGGATTGTGCGTCGATGGTTGTCGGGCGTCGAAGAACTACTCGTCCACCAGCGCCTGCATATCGATCGTGCGTGCGTTTGCCGCACTGCGCCGCATCGCGAGCCAGATCATCCCCGAAACGAACATGCCGAACACGACGATGATCCACTGCACCGGCATCTTCGCCGTCAGCAGCAGCGCGTAGGCGCCGAGCATCAGCAGGACGGCCAGGTTCTGGTTGAAGTTCTGCACGGCGATCGAGTGGCCGGCCGAAAGCAGGGTTGCGCCGCGATGCTGGAGCAGGGCGTTCATCGGCACGATGAAAAAACCCGCGAGCGTGCCGAGCAGCACCATCAGCGGATAAGCAAACAGCAGGTAGAAGGGCATGATGAAGCTGCCGAAACGCACGCCTTCGCCTGGCGGAAACAGGCCTTTGCTGTAGAACGCCATCGCCATGGCCACGACGCCGCACAGCACGCCCACGGGCAGCACGCGCAGCGAAGCGCGCAACGAGACCCACGCGGCCGCAGCGGCCGCGCCCAGCGCAATGCCCAAACCGGTCACGCCCTGCATCACGGCAGCCTTCGAAAGCGAAAGACCGAGGTTGGCGTCGGCCCATTTGAGCACCAGCAATTGCAGCGTGACGGCTGCGCCCCACATCAGGGTCGTGACCCACAGCGCGATCTGCGCGAGCTTGTCGGCCCAGAGCACGTTGAAGCAGTGCGTGAAATCGGAGACGAGCCGGCCCGGCTGCTTCAGACGGTTTTCATAGCGCGCGCCGGTGTCGGGAACGCCGATGTTGATGAGCGCGGCGATTGCGTAGGTGATCATCGTCGCGAGCATCGCGAGATCCGCGGCCGAATGGATCAGCGGCATCGGATGACGCGTGATGAAGCGCTCGGCGTAAGTGGAGACCAGCGCGCCGCCCATCATCGTGCCGACGATCGTCGAAAGCACCGTCGCCGATTCCAGCCACGCGTTGGCCGCCACCAGCTTTTCGGCGGGCAGCAATTCAGTGAGGATTCCGTACTTTGCGGGCGAGTAAGCCGCCGCGCCGAAGCCGACCACGCCATACGCGAGCATCGGATGCACGCCCGCGATCATCATCAGGCAGCCGGTTGCCTTGAGCGCGTTCGAGACGAACATCACGTGCCGCTTTTGCAGTGCATCCGCGAAAGCGCCGACGAAGGGCGCAAGCAGCACGTAGGAGACGGTAAAGAAGATTTGCAGCAGCGGCGTGACCCAGGCCGGCGAGGAAATCACCGTGAGTAGCGCGATTGCCGCGATCAGAAGTGCGTTGTCGGCGAGCGACGAAACGAACTGCGCGGCGATGATCGTGTAGAAGCCTTTTTTCATCGCAGGTAAATCGAAAGATGGACCGGGCGCGCCAAACAAAAAAGCGGCCGAAGCCGCTTGACTCGCCGGGATGGGCGGCCTGGCCGGATCGACCAGGCTGCCACCGATGCGGCGATTGTGACATGGGCGGCCGGGCGCTGCAGTTTTCCCCCGCGCGCCGCCGCCTGTGAAGCGCGATCAGGCTTCCTTCGTTTCCTTCTTGATGCGCGTGTACTTCGAGAGGATCGGCACCATTTGTGCGTAGATCTTCGGGTTGCCCGCGACGACTTCGCCCACGTGCAGGAAGTCCGAATCGCCCGTGTAGTTGCCCACCAGGCCGCCGGCTTCGGTGATCAGCAGTGCGCCTGCAGCGACGTCCCACGGATTGAGGCCCTGTTCGAAGAAGCCGTCCATGCGGCCGGCAGCGACGTTCGCCAGATCGAGCGCTGCCGCGCCCGGGCGGCGCAGGCCGGCGCAGGCGTTGGTCATTTCGGCGAACAGGTCGCAGTAGCTTTCCAGGCCGTCCTTTTCGCGGAACGGGAAGCCCGTGCCGATCAGGCCATCGGCCAGACGGTCGCGGCGGCCCACGCGGATGCGGCGGTCGTTCAGGAATGCGCCACGGCCGCGCGAAGCGGTAAACAGGTCGTTGCGCGTGGGGTCATAGACGACGGCCTGCGTGACGATGCCCTTGTGCACGAGCGCGATCGAGACGCAGTAGTACTGGAAACCGTGGATGAAGTTGGTGGTGCCGTCGAGCGGATCGATGATCCACTGGTATTCGGACTCGTCGCCCGAATCGCCCGATTCCTCGGCGAGGATGGCGTGGTCGGGGTACGCGGTCTTGAGCGTCTCGATGATGGCGGCTTCGGCGGCCTTGTCGACCTCCGTGACGAAATCGTTGTGCTGCTTCTTCGAAACCTGCACGAGGTCGAGATCGAGCGACGCGCGGTTGATGATCTGTCCGGCGCGGCGCGCGGCCTTGACAGCAATGTTGAGCATGGGATGCATGAGCCTGGATATCCTTGTAATCCGGCGCGCGCGGGCAGCGCGGCGCACGGGGGTGCCGAAGATAAGAGCGTCTAACGATTGGACAGGACGCAAGCCGCGCGTTCGAGCTGCGCAGCCTGGCGGAACCTGTCCCGCCAACGGAGACGAATTGGATAAGAGCGGTGCGCGGGAGTCCCGGTGGCCGGTCAATCTTCAGACAAGTGACCGGAACGCTGGCCGAAAAACGCGCGCGAATCTCGTATTTTACCCGAGTCTGGGGCGTCTGGGCTGGCCGTGTACGGGATTACGCGAATGCCTGCGGGACGGGGGCTGTCGTTCGAGGGCCGGCTTACCTCGCCGCTTCCCGCCGTATCCAATAGGCCGCCGTGGCGAGGCGCGATAACATACGCCTTTCCTTACGCCGTTCTTCGAGATTCATCTTGGTGCAGCCCCCCGAATCCAATACCGTTCACGCCGCCGGCGACGCCCACGAGCCGCTGCGCGGCGGTTTCACCTCCACACGCTTCGTGCTGGTCGAACCGAGTCATCCCGGCAACGTCGGCGCGGCGGCGCGCGCGCTCAAGACCATGGGTTTTTCGCGTCTGGTGCTGGTCGCCCCGCGCGTGCCGCAGGTCCAGCTCGATCCCGAAGCGATCGCCATGGCCAGCGGCGCCGACGACGTGCTTGCCGCCGCCCACATCGTTCCGACGCTCGCCGATGCGCTGATCGGCACCCAATGGTCGCTGGCGCTCACGGCGCGCATGCGCGAATACGGTCCGCCGCCCGGCGCGCCGCGTCAGGCCGTGCAGGACGCCTGCCGCCAGGTCGCGCACGGCGATATCGCGCTGGTGTTCGGCAACGAGCGCACGGGGCTTTCGAACGAAGACGTCGAGCGCTGCAGCGCGCTTGCGCATATTCCGGCCAATCCGGCCTATAGCTCGCTCAATCTGGCGCAGGCGGTGCAGGTGCTAGCTTATGAGCTGCGCGTCGCTTATCTCGATGGGGAAGGCGCGGGTCTGGCCTTGCCCGCGGCGGGCGATGGCGCGGCTGGCGGAGCCGGTGCGTCGGGCACGCCGCTCGCCACCAGCGACGACATCGAGCGCATGTACGTGCATCTCGAAAACGCGCTGATCGCGCTCGATTTCCTCGATCCGGCCAATCCGAAGAAGCTGATGTCGCGTTTGCGGCGCCTGTTTGCGCGTTCGGGGCTCGAGCGCGAGGAAGTCAATATCGTGCGCGGCATCGCCAAACACATCCTCATGCTCAAGGGTAAAGGCGGCGCGAAATAAGCGCTGGCGGGCAGCCAGGCGACCAACCTTGCTGCCCGCGTGGACTTCCCGGCTGTCGTGCGCCTTTCGCCTACAATCGATTCCACATCACAAGCAAATCAGCACGGCTGCTGAAGGCGCGCGAGCGTTCCGTCAGGCCGGCTGCGAGCCGTGCGCCGGACTTCCGTTCGCGACGCGCGGCCAGTCTTCCCCATGTTCCCCACGTCCAGCGTGTGACTGCCATGTTCAATAGACTTCGCGAAGATATCGCCACGATCCGCGAGCGCGATCCCGCCGCCCGCAGCGCCTGGGAAGTCTTGACCTGTTATCCGGGTCTGCATGCGCTCGTCCTGCATCGTTTCGCGCATGCCTGCTGGCGGGCAAAGCGCCGCTGGCTCGCGCGCTATGTCTCGCAACTCGCGCGTTTTCTCACCGGCATCGAAATTCATCCGGGCGCGACCATCGGCCGGCGTGTGTTTATCGATCACGGCATGGGCGTCGTGATTGGCGAGACCGCCGAAGTCGGCGACGACTGCACGATCTATCAAGGCGTGACGCTGGGCGGCACGTCGCTCACGCGCGGCGCGAAGCGTCACCCGACGCTCGGGCCGGGCGTGATCGTCGGTGCGGGTGCGAAGGTGCTGGGCGGCTTCACGGTGGGCGCGCAGGCGAAGATCGGCTCGAACGCCGTGGTCGTCAAGCCGGTTCCGGCGGGCGGCACGGCAGTGGGCAATCCGGCCCGGATCATCGTGCCAGCGAAGGCTGCGCCGGAGCAGGCCAAACCGGCATCGGCGCGCGAAGGCTTTTGCGCCTACGGCATCTCGCCGAATGCGGATGATCCTGTCTCGCTCGCCATCCACGGTCTGATCGATCACGCCGCCACGCAAACGCAGCGCGTGGATGCGATCGTCGTCGCGCTGGAGCGCCTGGGCGCGCGTCTCGAAGCGCTGCATGGCGCCGACGCGGCGTTGGTCGAATTGCGTCGTTTGTCGGCCGGTTTCGAAGGCGAGGCGGTGGCGCAGGAAGCCGCAAAAGCGGACGAAGACACGACCACGCACGTCTGATTCGCAGGTCGTTCCCAATACGAAAACAGCCGCTTCGAGCGGCTGTTTTTCTTTTCACGTGGGATGCGCTCAATCGAGCGGCAACATCCTGAATCCTTCGGCATCCACGCGCAGATAGCCGCCGCGCGGCGTGCCGTGATCGAGTTCCCAGTCGGGCAGCACCCAGCGCGTCCCGCCCGGTTCCTGATGACGCGCGGGCCGGTGCGTATGGCCGTGAATGATGGTGTTCGCGCGCGCGCGCCGGAAAAGTGCGGCCACGCCTTTTGCGGTGACATCGTACTTCGCAGGATTGAGCGCGACGGGGCGCTCGCGGCCGGCTTCGCTCTTGCGGCGCATGCGTTCGGCCAGTGCCCGGCGCCCGCGAAACGGCCACGCGAGAAATAGCACCTGCGCAAGCCGGTTGCGCGCAAATTTGCGGAAGAACTGATAGCCGCGATCGTCGGTGCACAGTGCGTCGCCATGGGCGAGCGCGATGCGCGTGCCGAACGCGGTAATGGCGATGGGGTCGGGCAGCCAGATCGCGCCCGCCGCTTTCATGAAGCGTTTGCCCATCAGAAAGTCGCGGTTGCCGTGCATGATGTAGAGCGCGATGCCGCGCTCGGAGAGCGTATGCATCAGCGCGGCCATACGCGCGACGAAGGGTTCGACGAGCATGTCGTCGCCGATCCAGTATTCGAAGAGGTCGCCGAGTATGAACACCGAGTCGGCCTGATCGGCCGACACACGGATGAAGTGTTCGAACGCGGCGACCGTGCGCGGAATCGCTTCGCTCAAATGCAGATCGGAAATGAACAGGAAAGGCCGCGCCGCATGCGGACGTTTGCCCTCGCCGGGCACGCCCGCAGCGGCCATTCCCAAACCCCGTGTCTTTTCCTGCAGCATCGATGAAGCGTGCGCCTAAAGGTTGAAGCTAATGTGCGTCGAGCTTAGTCGACGATGACAGCCTTCTCGATCACGACGTCGTCGACCGGCACGTCCTGATGGAAGCCCTTCGAGCCCGTCTTGACCGACTTGATCTTCTCGACCACGTCCAGGCCGTCGACGACCTTGCCGAACACGGCGTAGCCCCAGCCTTGCGGCGTCGGCGACGAGTGGTTCAGGAAGTCGTTATCGGCCACGTTGATGAAGAACTGTGCCGATGCCGAGTGCGGATCGTTCGTACGTGCCATGGCGATCGAGCCCTGGACGTTCTTCAGACCGTTGTTCGCTTCGTTGTCGATCGGCGCTTGCGTCGGCTTTTGCTTCATGCCGGCTTCGAAGCCGCCGCCCTGGATCATGAAACCGTCGATGACGCGGTGGAACACCGTGCCGTCGTAGTGGCCGCTCTTGACGTACTCGAGGAAGTTGGCGACCGTCTTCGGTGCCTTCTCGGCGTTGAGTTCGAGCTTGATGACGCCGTGGTTCGTATGCAGTTCGACCATGATGGAATCCTTTACCTGTGGCTGGTGGGAATGGGGCGGTGCAGCGCCGGTACGAGGCGGGACGTATTGCCTTCGCGTGTACCGGTGCCGCGCCGCGCGGAGAATGAGGTGAGGCGCTGACTTGCGCCTGTGGGCTTACTTGCCGACGACGTTAGCCGACTGGATCACGATTTCCTTCTGCGGCACATCGGACATCGGGCCGCGCGAGGTGGTGGGCGCCGCTTCGATCTTCTTCACGACGTCCATGCCCTGCGTGACCTTGCCGAACACCGCGTAACCGTTGCCATCCGGGTTCGGATAGTCGAGGTTGGCGTTATCCACGGTGTTGATGAAGAACTGCGCGGTCGCCGAATTCGGGTCGCTGGTGCGCGCCATCGCGAGCATGCCGGCCGTGTTCTTCAGACCGTTCTTGCTTTCGAGCGGAATCGGCGCGCGCGTGGGCTTCTCGACGAAGCTCGTGGTGTAGCCGCCGCCCTGGATCATGAAGCCGCGAATGACGCGATGGAAAATCGTGCCGTTGTACTGGCCGGCCTTCACGTACTGGAGGAAATTGTCGACGGTCTTCGGCGCTTTCTCGGGATAGAGCTCGACGCGAATGTCGCCTTCACTGGTCTTGAAAAGCACCTGCGGATGGGCGGCCTGGCCTTGCGGGGCCGACTGCGCAAAAGCGGGTGCGTTCGCGATCAGGGCGGCGCTGCCGAGCGCCAACATCAACCATTTCATTTGTATCCTCGGAAGTACGGGGAAAAACGTGTCGAAGCGCGCCGTCGATCTTATGTGATGGCCGGCGACGCGCTACGGCTTAGTTCGACGGCGCCATGAATGGCGGCGTCGCGAGCGACCCGGTCGGGCCGCCGAACTGATACACCGGATTGTCGAGCATCGGGCCTGCGCGCGTGCCGCTGGCTTCAGCTGCGGCAGCCGCGCGGGCGGCCTTGCTGGCGGCCGGCGGATTGACGATCTTGTTGATATCGGCGAGGCGCTGCTGGGTCGCGCCGCTCGTGTGACCGAGCTTGCTCGCGCGCTGATACGACGCCGATGCGAGACGCAGGTACAGGTCGCCCAGGTTCTCCCATGCGAGCGTGTACGACGGATTCGCCTTGGTGGCCGTTTCCAGTGCGATACGCGCTTCGTCGTAGTGACCGTGCTTCGCGTAGAGCGCCGCAAGGTTGTTGTACGGCTCGGGCAGTTCGGGGTAGCTCTGCGTGAGTTCGGTGAAGGCTTCGATCGCGTCGTCGTCGCGGCCGAGACGCGCGAGGATGGTCGCGCGCTTGAATTTCGCCTGCACGTCGCGCGGGTTCGACTTGATGCGCGCGTCCAGTTGCGTGAGCGCCGTGGCCCAGTTGTGCTGGGCGATGGCGGTGTCGGCGCCGGGCGTGCCGTCGGCCGTCGCGGGGGGCGCCGCAAAGGCGCTGGAAGCGCCGCCGAGAACGAACGCGACACTCGCGAGAGCCGCCATGGCAAAGGTCGCAGCGCGGGGCGCGCGGCCGCTGGAAGATTTCATAGGGTGAGGTCGCGGTGTTATACTCCGAGCCATTCTAACAAAAGGTCCGTGCGTTTTCGTCGCGCGCTTTTGCAGCGCGCTGGTTGAGCACCTGTTACGGTTCGTTGCAGTCCCGATCCAGGCAGTCGGCTCCCGCGAAATGCATGGCTTTCTTTCGCCACTCGTGGTCGTCTCCGCCTGATGACTGATTGAGCGCGACTGTATGCAGCCTCGAGCAATGCGGTGCCATGCACCCACGGGCTGCTGTCGGCGCTGCTGCGGATTTCTTTCGACCCACGTATCCACCGTCTTTATGGAATCACTGCGCATCTACAACACGCTCGCGCGTGACAAGCAAAATTTCGTGCCACTCGAACCCGGCGTCGTACGCATGTACGTCTGCGGCATGACGGTGTACGACTATTGTCACGTTGGCCATGCGCGTGTGATGGTGGTGTTCGATATCGTGCAGCGCTGGCTGCGCACGCTCGGTTACAAGGTGACCTATGTGCGCAACATCACCGACATCGACGACAAGATCATTCGTCGTGCAGTGGAAAACGGCGAAACCATCAAGGCGCTGACCGACCGCTATATCGCGGCGCTGCATGAAGACGCCGACGCGCTGGGCGTGGCGCGCCCCGATCACGAACCGCGCGCGACCCAGTACATTCCGCAGATGCTCGACATGATCGGCACGCTGGAAAAAAACGGCTACGCGTATCAGGGTTCGGACGGCGATGTGAACTACGCGGTGCGCAAGTTCGCGAATTACGGCGCGCTCTCGGGCAAGTCGCTCGAAGACCTGCGCGCGGGCGAACGTGTGGCGGCGAACGATGCCAAGCAGGACCCGCTTGACTTCGTGCTGTGGAAACAGGCAAAACCTCAAGAGCCGGCCGACACGAGCTGGGACTCGCAGTATGGTCGCGGCCGTCCGGGCTGGCACATCGAATGTTCGGCGATGGGCTGCACGCTGCTCGGCGATCATTTCGACATTCATGGCGGCGGTCAGGATCTGCAGTTCCCGCACCATGAGAACGAAATTGCGCAAAGCGAAGGCGCGACCGGCGAGAAGTTCGTCAATTACTGGATGCACAACGGGTTCGTCAATATCGACAACGAGAAGATGTCGAAGTCGCTCGGCAACTTCTTCACGATCCGCGAAGTGCTGGCGAAGTATGACGCCGAAGTGGTGCGCTTTTTCATGGCGCGCGCGCATTACCGTTCGCCGCTGAATTACAGCGATGTGCATCTGGACGACGCGCGTGGCGCGCTCACGCGTCTGTACACCGCGCTCAAGGATGTGACGCCCGATGCGGGCGAGCTCGACTGGAACGAAGCGCATGCGCAGCGTTTCCAGGCAGCGATGAATGACGATTTCAATACGCCTGTGGCCATCTCGGTGCTGTTCGAGCTGGCGACCGAAGTGAACCGCACGCACGACGCGGTGCTGGCGCGCCAGTTGCAGCGCCTTGCGCGCGTGCTCGGCGTGCTCGTGCGCGAACCGCGTGCGTTCCTGCAGCAGGCTGCGGGTGCGCAAGACGCGGGCGCGCTCGACGTGGCGGCGATCGAAGCACAGATCGCTGCGCGCACGGCGGCCAAGCAGGCGAAACAGTATGCCGAGGCGGACCGGATTCGTGCCGAACTGCTCGATGCCGGTGTAGCGCTCGAAGACAAACCGGGCGGATTGACCGAGTGGCGCCGCGTGTGAGCGGGCTGTCCAGTTTCCACTGATCGATTCGCGAGGCAGGAGGCAGGATGGCAACGGCCACGAAGACGCAGGCCAGGCGGTCTGCGTCGCTAACGGGCGCGGCAGGCGACGAAACGAGCCAGGCCGCACGACGTGGGGCGCGCAGTGGCGCGCTCGCGGCGCAGCAGGAAGCCGAAGCCGCGAAAGCGGCCGGCGCGAAGAAGGCCACAGTAAAAACAGGTTCCGCACGCGGCGCAAAGGTGCAGGTGCAGGCCGATGGTGATGCACATGCGCTCAATGGCGCGGCGAAGCCGTCGCGCGCGAAGGCTAACGGCGCCACCATCGACATCGCGCCCGTCGCGCAGACGGAAAGCGCAGGCGATGCGGTGCAGGCTACGGCTGCGCCAGAAGTCGTGCGCCCCGACTACTGGGACAAGGCGTGCGCCGATCTGGTCAAGCGCGACCGCATTCTCAAGAAACTGATTCCGAAGTTCGGCCCCGTTCATCTAATGAGCAGCGACGACCCGTTCGTCACGCTCGCACGTTCGGTGGTCGGTCAGCAGATTTCGACGGCGGCGGCGCAGGCGCTGTGGAAACGCGTGGAAGCCGCGTGTCCGAAGCTCGTGCCGCAGCAGTTCATCAAGCTCGGCCACGAAAAGCTCGCGGCGTGCGGGCTGTCCAAACGCAAGACGGAATACATCCTCGATCTCGCGCAGCACTTCGTGTCCGGTGCGCTCCACGTGGGCAAGTGGACCACGATGGACGACGAAGACGTGATCGCCGAACTCACGGCCATCCGCGGCATCGGCCGCTGGACCGCCGAGATGTTCCTGATCTTCAATCTCGCGCGCCCGAATGTGTTGCCGCTCGACGATCTGGGGCTGATCCAGGCGATCAGCGTCAACTACTTCAGCGGCGAACCCGTCACGCGCAGCGAAGCGCGCGAAGTGGCCGCCAACTGGGAGCCGTGGCGAACCGTCGCAACGTGGTATATGTGGCGCAGCCTCGAACACGCTTGAGAGCAGGGCGCCGGTGCAGGGCTGCGCGATTCGTCAGGCGCAGCGGTTCCGGCCCTTCTTAAACAGCTTACTGTTTCCTCAGAATTTTCCTATCGTTACAAGAAGTCGATAGTTCCGCTCCGATTTCGACGTCGGCTGGCGCGGGTAGAATACGCGCTGCCGCAAAGTGCAAGGATTCCAACACATGAAAACCACGTTTCTGGATTTCGAACAGCCGATCGCTGAACTCGAAGCGAAGATCGAAGAACTGCGCTTCGTTCAGGACGACTCGGCCGTCGATATTTCGGAAGAGATCGATCGCCTGTCGAAGAAGAGCCAGCAGCTCACGAAGGACCTCTACGCAAACCTGAGCCCGTGGCAGGTTTCGCAGATCGCGCGTCATCCGCAACGCCCGTACACGCTCGACTACGTGAACGAGCTGTTCACCGATTTTCACGAACTCCATGGCGACCGTTCGTTCGCCGACGACCTCTCGGTCGTGGGCGGCCTCGCGCGCTTCAATGGCCAGCCGTGCATGATCATCGGCCACCAGAAGGGCCGTGACACGAAGGAGCGCGCTGCGCGTAACTTCGGCATGCCGCGTCCGGAAGGCTATCGCAAGGCCGAACGCCTGATGCGTCTGGCCGAGAAGTTCGGCCTGCCGATCTTCACGTTCGTCGACACGCCGGGCGCGTACCCGGGCATCGGCGCGGAAGAGCGCGGCCAGTCGGAAGCGATCGGCCACAATCTTTACGTGATGGCCGAGCTGAAGACGCCGATCATCACCACGATCATCGGTGAAGGCGGTTCGGGCGGTGCGCTTGCGATCGCCGTCGCCGACACGGTCATGATGCTGCAGTTCTCGACCTATTCGGTGATCTCGCCGGAAGGCTGCGCGTCGATTCTGTGGAAGAGCGCCGCGAAGGCGCCGGACGCAGCCGAAGCGCTGGGCCTCACGGCTCACCGCCTGAAGGCGCTGAACCTGATCGACAAGATCGTCAACGAGCCGCTCGGCGGCGCGCATCGCGATCCGAAGGGGATGGCCGCGCTGCTGCGCCGTGCGCTGTCCGACTCGCTGCGCCAGTTCCAGGGCATGAGCATTGCCGAACTCAAGGAGCGTCGTTTCGAGCGCCTGATGGCTTACGGCAAGTACAAGGAAACGACGCCGGGCGCGTAAGGCGCACGACGTCATCACTGCAGCCGGCGCGCGAGCGCCGTCAACACGTGACTGCCCATTCCGATTCCAACGCCGGGCGCATCCTTCGCGATGCGCTCGGCGTTGTGCTTTCTGCGCTGCCCGACGACGCGCGTATCGCCATTGCGTATAGCGGCGGCCTCGATTCGTCGGTGCTGCTCGATGCGGCGGTGCACGCTGTCGGCGCGGCGCGGCTCGTTGCGCTTCACGTGCATCACGGCCTGAGTCCGAACGCCGATGCGTGGCTTGCGCACTGCAAAGCCACGGCGCTGGCCTATGGCGTGAGCTTCGACGCGCGCTGCGTGAGCGTGGCGCACGACGATCCCGCGGGTGTGGAAGCGGCCGCGCGCGACGCGCGTTATCGTGCGCTCGACGCGATGTGCGCCGCGCACGACGCGCAATCGCTCTGGCTCGCCCAGCACGCCGACGATCAGGCCGAAACCGTGCTGCTGCAATTGCTCCGTGGCGCAGGTCTGGCGGGACTCGCTGCGATGGCGCCGGTGCGATCGGTCGCGGGCGGCGTGCCGCGCGTGCGGCCGCTGCTGGGTTTGTTGCGCGCGCAACTTGAGCGCTATGCGCACACGTACGATCTGCGCTGGATCGAAGACGAATCGAACGCCGATACGCGCTATGCGCGCAACGCATTGCGGCATGACGTGATGCCGGCGCTCTCCGCGCATTTCCCGGGTTTTCGCGAGGCGCTGGCGCGCACGGCCGCGCATGCGGCATCGGCGCAAGGTCTGCTCGACGAACTCGCCCGCATCGATCTTCAGGCCGCGCGCACCGATCATCCCGAAGCGTTGTCCCATGCCGCGCTCATCGCGCTCGACGATACGCGCGCGCTCAATCTGCTGCGTTACTGGATGCGTAGCCTGGCACTGCCCGCCGCTTCCACCGCGCGTCTCGCCGATGTGTTGCGTCAGTTGCGCGCCATTGCCCGCGAAGGCGAAGACCACGCGTTAAGAGTCGATCACGCGGGTCGTACGCTGCGTTGCTATCGCGGCGAGGTGCTTTGGGACGAAGCGCGTGCAGCGTCGGCTTCTGTGCCGGGCGCAGGCGAGGGCGCTAGACGCGAACCCGTGCAACTGAACTGGCGTGGCGAAGAAATCTGGCGTCTGCCGCATTGGCGCGGCACCTATGTGTTCGCGCCCGCCGACGAAAACGACCCGGACGCAGTGCCCGCAGCCGTGCTCCAGCGTGCGCCGCTGGTGGCGCGTGAGCGCGAAGGCGGCGAGCGTCTGCGCGACGAAGCCGCGAACCTGAGTCGCACACTCAAGAACCTGTTCCAGTCGCGCGGCGTGCCTGCGTGGGAGCGCGATGTGCCGCTGCTCTATAGCGGCGACACGTTGCTGTTCGTGCCCCGCATCGGCGTGAACCGGTCGGCGTTTGGCGAAGCGGGTGCCGCGCGACCGCAGACCTGGCGCCGCATCGAATGGCGCGAAGATCTGCAGATCGCCTGAGCTGATTCGGCGTGCGAAGTCTGGAGCGCAGCCGCGCGGCATGATCGGCAAATCCTGCCGATGTTGCGCAAGGCGCGCGCGGCGCTGTTGGTGGAACGCCGCAAATCCTTGCCGCACAAGCCTTTTTGGCTTCCCGTCGGCCAATTTCGTCTTGTAATTTTGACCTCGATCGGGTAGGGTTAGTTGTTTGTCCAGCCCGCTTTTTCGCGTTCACGGACGCCGTCAAAAGCGGCGCACTTCCCTGAAGGCGCGATTTTTCCTTCGAGCGGTATCCGACGATTGCAAGGACGTCGTAGCGGTGTGCGGGCGGAACGCGAACCAGCGTGGCTTCGCGCTTCCGGGGCAAATTCCGCGTGTGCTGCACGCGCCAAGCCGCTGCCGCGGTCCGGTTCCCTGGTCTTCCACGGCCTCACCGTCTCTCCGGCAGCACCGTCTTCGGTGCGCCAGCGCGGTAACATCTCCAGTTCAGAACGACAATGGCACTCATCGTACACAAATACGGCGGCACCTCGATGGGCTCGGTGGAGCGCATCAAGAACGTTGCCAAGCGCGTTGCCAAATGGCACAAGGCCGGCCACAAGATGGTCGTCGTGCCCTCGGCGATGTCCGGCGAAACCAATCGTCTGCTCGGTCTCGCGAAAGAACTTTCGCCGCAGCCGAATCCGCGCGAGCTCGACATGATTGCGTCGACCGGCGAACAGGTGAGCGTCGGTCTGCTCTCGATCGCGCTGCAGGATGCGGGCGTGGACGCCATCAGCTACACCGGCTGGCAAGTGCCCGTCAAAACGGATAGCGCCTTCACCAAAGCGCGCATCAACGACATCGACGGCGAACGCGTGCTGGCCGATCTCGACGCCGGCAAGGTGGTCGTGATCACGGGCTTCCAGGGCATCGACCCCGAAGGCCACATCACCACGCTCGGCCGTGGCGGCTCGGATACCTCGGCAGTCGCGGTGGCGGCTGCACTCAAGGCCGACGAATGTCTGATCTACACCGACGTGGACGGCGTGTACACGACCGACCCGCGCGTGGTGGACGACGCACGGCGCCTCGACCGCATCACTTTCGAAGAGATGCTGGAAATGGCCAGCCTCGGCTCGAAGGTGCTGCAGATCCGCTCGGTCGAATTCGCGGGCAAGTATCAGGTGAAGACGCGTGTGCTCTCCAGCCTGACCGACCCGATGATGGACCTCGACGCGGAAATGAAGTCGGGCACCCTGATCACTTTTGAAGAAGACGAGACCATGGAAAAAGCAGTCATCTCGGGTATCGCGTTCCAGCGCGACGAGGCCCGCATCATCGTGGCCGGCGTGCCCGACAAGCCCGGCATCGCGTATCAGATCCTCGGCCCGGTGGCGGACGCGAACATCGACGTCGACATGATCATCCAGAACCAGAGCGTGGACGGCAAGACCGACTTCACGTTCACGGTGCCGCGCGGCGACTACCAGCGCGCAGTCGACGTGCTCACGAACACCGTGCAGGGTCACGTGAGCGCGGAGAAGGTGCTCGGCGACGCGAAGGTCTCGAAGGTGTCGGTGGTTGGCGTGGGCATGCGTTCGCACGTTGGCGTGGCGAGCAAGATGTTCCGCACGCTGTCGGAAGAGGGCATCAACATCCAGATGATCTCGACGTCGGAAATCAAGATCTCGGTCTTGATCGACGAGAAGTACATGGAGCTCGCCGTGCGCGCGCTGCATAAGGCATTCGAGCTCGAACAGGCTTGATGTGACGGCGGCGTGACGGCCGGCCAGGTCATTCTGGACGCTGTGCGAGAGGGGTTTCGAACTGCTCGACGCACTCGCTAAAAAAAGTTAGCAAAAAAAGCGTCTAATGAATTGACCGATCGGCTTTAACCCGCTATTATCTTGGCTTCGTTGCGCTGCCTCCCTGGCGCCAACGTAGTTTTCGGGAGACGTGGCCGAGAGGTCGAAGGCACTCCCCTGCTAAGGGAGCATCTGGGCCAAAACCTGGATCGAGGGTTCGAATCCCTCCGTCTCCGCCAGTAAAATGGCGGTGGAAACCCCGCAAGTCTCGGCTTGCGGGGTTTTTCTTTTTCCGCGTCCATTTCCTGCGGTTTTCGCGATGCAGATTCTGCGCTTCTGTAGGACTGCGGGACTTTCTCCTTTTTCGAACTGACGAGCGCCGAGCCACGCGTGCAGACGTTTTGCTATCGTCGATCAAGATAGTTCGGCATCCGAATTGAAGCGGTGCGGGCGCGCTTCACGCGCAGATGAGCAGGCGAAATATCCAGGAAGGTCGCTTGTAAGCGGTTCGGCAGGCATATCGCATGCTGTCGTAGGCTTCGGTTGCGTCTTTGCATCTCATCGGCGTCACATCTGCGGACCTGCTCACGGTCGATACGCGAGCGATGCTATTCTCCCGGTCGCCGTCTTGAAAACACCGTGGGTGCAGTGCGCAAACGCTTGCTTTACGAGATGGCATGCGCGCCCGATTGGGCAATTGAGCCGCAACAAGAGGGCAATAAAAGCGGTTTCTGGACAAGCCATCCAGCGATGCGTCGACCCGATGTAACGAGACGTTACCCAGGTGAATGCATCGTGCTTTTGTGCATCAGTTATTACAAAGTTGAAATACGCGGGCTGGGGAGCCTGCGCTATATTGGCTTCAACAAAACATCAACCCCAAAAGGTGAGTCCATGAAGTTCGCTCGTGTTGTTGCAATGCTGCTCGGGGGCTTGGCTATCGGTGCATCGAGCGCGGCCTTCGCTGGCGTGAGCGTCGGTGTCAACATCGGTATTCCGGCCCCGGTTTATGTCGCTCCGCAGCCGGTCTATGCTCCGCCGCCTCCGCCGCCCGTCGTTTATCAGCCTGCGCCGGTGTATGCCGCGCCTGCAGTCGTGATCGGCTGGCACGGCGACCGTTACTGGGATGGCCGCCGCTACTGGGGCCGTGACGACTGGTATCGCCATCACGGCGGTGGTTACGGCCCGGGCCGTGGCCATGGTTGGGACCACGGTGGCCCGCCGCCGGGACATTGGCGCTAAGCCGATCAGAATTGAAAAAGCCGCTTTTCGAAGCGGCTTTTTTGTTTTCCGATGCCGTTGCGTGTGCAACGAATTTGGTTTTGCTTCTTTCTGCTAGTCGCACAGATGCGCCATGCCGCCCACCACGGCATTGAATCCTGCATCGACGTGCACGATCTCGGCCGTTACGCCGCCTGCAAGATCGGAAAGCAGGAATGCGGCTGTATTGCCGACCTGTTCGATCGTCACATTGCGTTGCAACGGCGCATTGTGTTCGACGAAATCGAGAATCTTCCCGAAGCTCTTGATCCCGCTGGCGGCAAGCGTCTTGATCGGGCCGGCCGAAATGCCGTTCACACGCACGCCTTGCGCGCCCAGCGAGACTGCGAGATAACGCACGCTCGCTTCGAGCGAGGCTTTGGCGAGCCCCATCGTGTTGTAGTTCGGAATCGCGCGCTCCGCTCCGAGGTAGGTGAGCGTGAGCAGCGCGGCGTTATTCGCGAGCATTGGCTGCGCGGCTTTGGCGAGTGCGGGGAAGCTATAAGCGGAGATATCGTGCGCGATGCGGAAGTTCTCGCGCGTCATGCCTTCGAGAAAGTCGCCGGCAATCGCTTCGCGTGGCGCGAAGCCGATCGAATGCACCAGGCCGTCGAGCGTGTCCCAATGCTGTTTGAGATCGGCAAACAGCGCGTCGATCTGCGCATCGTCGGCGACGTCGCAAGGGAAAATCAGATCGCTGTCGAACTCTCGCGCGAATTCCGTGATGCGCTCCTTGAAGCGCTCGCCTACATACGTGAACGCCAGTTCCGCGCCTTCGCGCCTGCAAGCCTGCGCGATGCCATAGGCGATTGACCGGTTCGACAACAGGCCGGTCAGCAGGATACGTTTGCCAGCGAGAAAGCCCATGATTGCTCCTGATCGGAAACGATACATTCGGGACATCGCGCGCCGGGTAGGGCGCAGCCGTGCGGTTTGGGTAAAATTCTCTCACACTAGACCTGGCACCCCGGACACCCACCGATCTATGACGACAGGAACGCGAGGCAGGACCGCGCAGGCGGCGCAACGAGCAACGAGTCCTGCCTGGTGGCGGCGCGCAGCGTCGGTCCAGCGGGCGCTGCTCGCCATGAGCGCGGCATGTGCGCTGTGCTGGATCACGATGCCCGCCGCGCACGCGGTCTACGCGATCGCGCAATACGGCGAGCCGAAATATCCGGCCGATTTCAAGCACTTCGATTACGTGAACCCGGACGCGCCCAAAGGCGGCACGCTGGTACTCGCGAATCCTGACCGCTCGACGAGCTTCGACAAGTTCAATCCGTTCACCTTGCGTGGCAATGTCGCGCCGGGCATCGGCATGCTGTTCGAGAGCCTGACGACCGGCAGCATGGACGAAGTGGCGTCCGCCTACGGCCTGCTTGCCGACGATATCGACGTCGCGCCCGATCGTCTTTCGGTCACGTTCCATATCAATCCGCGCGCGCGCTTTTCGAATGGCGATGCCGTCACCGCCGCCGACGTGAAGTTCTCGCTCGACACGCTCAAGAGCCGCCAGGCCGCGCCGTCGATGCAGGCTTACTACAGCGATATCGTGCGCGCCGTGGTGGTCGATCCGGCTACGATCCGCTTCGAGTTTCGCACCAACAATCGCGAGTTGCCGCTGATCGCGGGCGGCCTGCCGGTGTTTTCGCACAAGTGGGGACTGCGAGCCGATGGCACGCGTATCGCGTTCGATCAACTCGCGTTCGAGGAGCCGATCGGCAGCGGGCCGTATGTGATCGACCGTTATTCGAACGGCCGCACGATCACCTATAAGCGCGATGCGAACTACTGGGGCAAGGATCTGCCCGTGCGCGTGGGCCAGAATAACTTCGAACGCATCGTCTACAAGCTCTATTCCGATGATGTCGCGCGGCTCGAAGCGTTCAAGGCAGGCGAATACGACGCGCTGGTCGAATACGTCGCACGCAACTGGGTGCGTCGCGATATCGGCAAGAAGTTCGATAGCGGCGAACTGGTGAAGCACGAGTTTCCACAACATAACGGCACCGGCATGCAGGGCTACGTCATCAACCTGCGCAAGCCGCAGTTGCAGGACGTGCGTGTGCGCCAGGCGCTCGATCTCGCGCTCGATTTCCAGTGGCTCAATCGCATGCTGTTTTATAGCCAGTATCGGCGGATCGATAGCTGGTTTGTGAATACCGATCTGCAGGCCAAAGGCACGCCTTCGCCAGGCGAGATGGCGCTGCTCGAACCGTTGCGCAAGCAACTGGACCCGGCCGTGTTCGGGCCGCCGCCTGCGCAGCCGGATACGAATGCGCCGGGATCGCTGCGCGCGAATCTGCTCAAGGCGCGCGCGCTGCTGGCCGATGCAGGCTGGACCTATCGCGACGGCGCGCTGCGTAACGCCAAAGGCGAGCCGTTCGTGATCGAAGTGCTCGACGATACGGCGGCGTCTGCGCAATGGGCGCCGATCATGGCGCAGTACACGCAGGCGCTGGCGCGTCTGGGTATCCGCGTGAACTATCGGTCGGTGGATTTCGCGCTGTACCAGAAGCGCCTCGACGACTTCGACTTCGATCTCACCACCATCAAATTTCCCGACGTGCAGGTGCCCGGCGCGGAGCAGCTCGACCGCTTCGGCAGCAAGGCCGCGGGCGAATCGGGCTCGGGCAATCTGATCGGGCTGAAGTCGCCGGCCGTGGACGCGATCATCAAGGCGTTGATGCAGGCGCAGACCCGCGAGCAGTTGCTCGACGCCACGCACGCGCTCGACCGGGTGCTGATGCACGGCTACTATGTGGTGCCGCAGTGGTACAGCGCGACGCATCGGGTGGCCTATAAAAACACGCTCGCGTATCCGGCGACGTTGCCGCTGTACTATGGCGCGGTCGACTGGATCATCTCGACGTGGTGGCGCAAGCCAGCACAGCCATCGCCACAGCCGGCGCAGCACTGATCATCTTCGAAGCGAGCACAGAATCATGTGGAGCTACATCGTCAAACGCCTGCTGCTGATGATCCCGACGCTGCTCGGCGTACTCACGCTGACTTTCGCCGTGATCCAGTTCGTGCCGGGCGGCCCTGTCGAACAGGCGGTGCGCGATCTGCGCCGCGGCGCGGAGCAGGGCATGCCATTCGGCATGCGCGCGCATTCGGGCGTGGACGCGCAACAGATCGCGCAACTCAAGCAGCTCTATGGTTTCGATAAACCGCCGCTGCAACGCTATTTCCTGATGCTCGGCCGCTTCGCGCGCTTCGATCTCGGGCAGAGCTATTTCCATCATCAGAGCGTGTGGTCGCTGGTGGTGTCGAAGCTGCCGGTGTCGATCAGCATCGGCTTGTGGACCTTCTTTCTGACCTATCTGATATCGGTGCCGTTGGGGATCGCCAAGGCGGTGCGCAACGGCTCGCGCTTCGATCTCGTCACGAGTCTGGTCGTGCTGATCGGCTACGCGATTCCGGGCTTTGTGCTGGGCGTGCTGCTGCTCGTGCTGTTCGGCGGCGGCACTTTCCTGCAACTGTTCCCGCTGCGCAATCTCACTTCCGATGACTGGGACACGCTTTCGCTCGGCGGCAAGATCCTCGATTACCTCTGGCACATCGCGCTGCCGGTGACGGCTTCGGTCGTCGGCAGTTTCGCCGTGACGACGATGCTCACCAAGAACGCCTTCCTCGAAGAGATTCGCCGCCAGTACGTGCTGACCGCGCGCGCGAAGGGATTGTCCGAGCGCACCGTGCTCTGGAAGCACGTGTTCCGCAATGCCTTGCTGCCGCTCGTGGTGGGTTTTCCCGCGGCGTTTATCGGCGCGTTCTTTACGGGCAGTCTGCTGATCGAAACGCTGTTTTCGCTCGATGGCCTGGGTCTGCTGTCGTACGAGTCGGTGGTGCGGCGCGACTATCCGGTCGTGCTGGGCACGCTGTATCTGTTTACGCTGATCGGCCTGCTGACCAAGCTGATTTCCGATCTTTGCTATGTGTGGGTCGATCCCCGCATCCAATTCGAACAACTGGAGCGCTGAGTTGAACCGAGTCCGCACCGGCGCCGAACCCGACCTGCGTACCGAAAGCGTGCGCGCCTTCAAATCGCCCACGCCCGCGCGGCGCGTCTGGCTGCGCTTCAAGCAGCAACGGCTGGGCTACTGGAGCCTGATTATCTTTATCGTCGCGTTTGCGGCGAGTCTGGCCGGCCCGCTTTGGTGCAACGACAAGCCGATTGTCGTGCGCTACGAAGGCCATCTGTATTTCCCGCTTTTCAAGGACTATCCGGAAACGGCCTTCGGCGGCGATTTCCCCACGCCCGCCGATTATCTCGATCCGTATATCCGCCATCGCTTCGACGCGCCCGGCAACTTCGCGCTCTATCCGCCGAATCCGTACTACTACGACACGCTCAACTACTTCTCGAAGGTGCCGAACCCCGCGCCGCCGTCGCGCCAGAACTGGCTCGGCACCGATGCGAGCGGGCGCGATCTGTTCGCGCGGCTGCTGTATGGCTTCAAGGTGTCGGTGGAATTCGGCCTCGTGCTCACGGCGATCGGCACCTTCCTCGGTGTGCTGGCGGGCGCGTTTCAGGGTTACTTCGGCGGGCGCATCGATATCGTCGGGCAGCGCCTGATCGAAATATGGAGCGCGTTGCCGGAGCTGTATCTGCTGATCATTTTCGCGTCGATTTTCGAGCCGGGTTTTATTCTGCTGATCGTGCTGCTGTCGCTGTTCGGCTGGATCGGCTTGTCCGATTACGTGCGCGCCGAATTTCTGCGCAATCGCAATCAGGACTATGTGATCGCCGCGCGCGCGATGGGGCTGTCGAACTGGCAGATCATCTGGCGTCACGTGCTGCCGAACAGTCTCACGCCCGTCATCACGTTCCTGCCGTTTCGCATGAGCGGATCGATTCTCGCGCTCACGAGCCTCGATTTTCTGGGGCTGGGCGTGCCGCCGCCTACGCCGAGCCTTGGCGAACTGCTCGCGCAGGGCAAGGGCAATCTGGACGCCTGGTGGATTTCGATGTCGACGTTCGGCGTGCTGGTCGTCACGCTGCTGCTGCTGACCTTCATGGGCGATGCGCTGCGCAACGCGCTCGACACGCGCATCTCCGACGCCATGAAAGCCGGAGGCAATCAATGAGCGCGTTGCCTGAAACGATCGACGCGCCGCTGCTGTCGATCGAACATTTGAGCGTGCGCTTTGGCGACACGCTTGCCGTCGACGATATCGCGCTGGCGATTGGCCGTGGCGAGCGGGTGGCGCTGGTGGGCGAATCGGGTTCCGGCAAGACCGTGACGGCGCTGGCGATCCTGCGCCTTTTGAGCGATGCGCGCATCGAAGGCGCGATTCGCCTCGACGGCGACGATCTGCTCGCGAAAAGCGAGCGCGCGATGCGCGGCCTGCGCGGCAACGACATCGCCATGATCTTTCAGGAGCCGATGACGGCGCTCAATCCGCTGTACACGATCGGCGAGCAGATTGCCGAAACCATCGTGCTGCACGACGGCGTGACGAAAAAGGCGGCCTACGAGCAGGCGGTCGGGCTACTGGAGCGCACCGGGATTCCCGAGCCGCGCCGGCGCATTTTCAGCTATCCGCATCAGCTTTCGGGCGGGCAGCGGCAGCGCGTGATGATCGCGATGGCGCTGGCGTGCCGTCCGCGCCTGTTGCTGGCGGACGAGCCCACCACGGCGCTCGACGTGACGATACGCGGCCAGATCGTCGATCTGCTGCTCGAACTGCAGCGCGAGGAAGCCGCGCGGCGCGGCATGTCCGTGCTGCTGATCACGCACGATCTGAACCTCGTGCGCCGCTTCGCGCAGCGCGTGGCCGTGATGGAGAAGGGCAGGCTGGTGGAGACCGGCACGGTCGAGCAGATTTTCGAGGCGCCGCAGCACCCGTACACGCAGCGGCTGATCGCCAGCCGCCCCGAGCGCAACGTGCTGCCGGTGTTGCCGATCGCGCCCGTGCTGCTCGAAGCGAAAGACGTGAGCGTCGATTTCGCGACGAAGCTGCCGGGCTTCAAGGGCTGGTGGACGCGTGGTCGTTTTCGCGCGGTCAACGACGCGAGCATTTCGGTGCGCCAGGGCGAGACGCTGGGTATCGTCGGTGAATCGGGGTCGGGCAAATCGACGCTGGCGATGGCCTTGTTGGGTCTGCAACGAACCGCGGGCGGCGCCGTGGACTTCCAGGGGCGCGCGCTCGCGAGTTATCAGGGCCGTGACAAGCTGGGTCTGCGCGCCCATCTGCAGGTGGTCTTTCAGGACCCGTTCAGTTCGCTTTCGCCGCGTCAGACCATCGAGCGCATCGTAGGGGAGGGGCTTGCGCTGCATCGGCCCGACCTGTCCGCCGACGAAAGGCGCAAGCGCATTGTTGCGGTGCTGCGTGAAGTGGGTCTCGACCGCACGGCGCTGCAACGTTATCCGCACGAATTTTCCGGCGGCCAGCGCCAGCGCATTGCCATCGCGCGCACGCTGGTGCTGGAGCCGCGCGTAATCGTGCTCGACGAACCGACCAGCGCGCTCGACGTGTCGATCCAGCAGCAGGTCTTGCGATTGTTGACGGATCTGCAATGCAAGTACAACCTGGGCTACGTGTTTATCAGCCACGACCTGGCGGTGATCGGGGCAATGGCGCACCGTGTTGCCGTCATGCAGAACGGCGCCATCGTCGAAGCCGGAGATGTAACAAAAATCTTTGACGACCCCACGCATCCTTACACGCGAAAGTTGCTGAAAGCCGCCTTCGACCGTTGAACCTTCGAGGAACTTTAGAGGGATTTTTGGTGAAATTCACCAATGAGGTGCGCGTCGCGATTGTATTTTTCTATTTGTTTTGACACACAAATACTATCTGGCTAGTATCGTCCAAACTTTTCTTCTAACTCCCTGATTTACGGGCAATTTCTACCGACCCATGCAGCACCGATACCTGACCCAGGCTTGCACGCGAGTCGTCGCCGGCATGTTCATCGGCGTACTGATGGCCGCAGCTAACGGCGCGTTTGCCGACGAAGCTAGCAGCTTTAACCAGAATGTCTCATTCGCCCCGGCTAACCAGGCGAATTCGCAGTCGCTCCCGCAAGCGCAAACCGCTATCCAGAACGCACCGTCGAGCACGCAATCCGCTCCGGCTCCGTCCGATGGCGGCGGCGCACGCGCTTTCCTGTCCGGCATGGCTGGCAAGGCAGGCGACGTTGTCGTTGGCGCCCTGAATATGATTGGCGTGCGTTACCGCTGGGGCGGCAACACGCCGGATTCGGGCCTCGATTGCAGCGGCTTCGTGCGCTACGTGTTCCAGGATACGCTCGGCATGAACCTGCCGCGCCGTGCCGAGGAAATGAGCCGTGTCGGCGAAAAGGTGAGCATGAGCAACCTGAAGCCGGGCGACCTCGTGTTCTTCAACACGATGCGCCGCACGTTCTCGCACGTGGGCATCTACATCGGCGACAACAAGTTCGTGCACTCGCCGTCCACCGGCAGCACGATCCGCGTTGACGATCTGGACGACGGCTACTGGGAAAAGCGTTTCACGGGCGCTCGCCGTATCGAGACCTCGTTCACGCCGGACCAGCAGCAAAGTCTCAAGCAGCGCGTGAGCGCGCAATTCGATACGACCGGCGGCAACTGATCGCGGTCTTCAATGCGGGATCTGGCTGAGGGATTTGGCCTAACGATCCGGCGCATAAAAAAGCCTGCTTCATCGAAGCAGGCTTTTTTGCGTCTGGCGCGCCGAAAATACTCAGAATACTCAGGCTTGCGCGCTACGTGCGGCAGCCAGCTTGCGCTCGATTTCCGCCGCCGCGCGCGCACCGGCTTCTTCACCCGCGAGAATCGCCGCGTTGCGCTGCGTGAAGTCGCTGCTCGACATGGCGTTCAGGCTCGGGCGGATCACGACGTCGGCGTATTTGTCGAGCTCGTAGGTCTTGATCGACTGGCCCATGATAGTGAACGTCTGCATCAGCACGTCGAACTGGCTGAGCGTCGAAGCCGATTCCGGGCGCGACGAAATATCCACCGCGATCACGAAATCCGCGCCCATTTTCTTCGCGAACGAAGCCGGGACCGGGCTGACCAGACCGCCGTCGACGTATTCGTGGCCGCCAATCTTCACCGGTTCGAAAATCGACGGAATGCTGCACGACGCGCGCACCGCGATGCCGGTGTTGCCGCGCTGGAACAGGATCGGCTGGCCCGACTGCAGATCGGTGGAGACAACGCCCAGCGGCTTGTTCATCTTCTCGATCGGGCGGTCATGCAGAGTCGTGTTGAGGAAGTTCTGCAGTGCTACGCCCTGCAGGATGCCACGCGTGCGGAACGGCATGGCCCAGTCGCTGATCGAGGCTTCGTCCATCGTCAGCGCGAGTTTGTTGAGCGCGAAACCGTTCATGCCCGAGGCGTAGAGCGCCGCGACCACCGAACCCGCGCTCGTTCCCGTCACCAGATCGACCTGGATATTGCGCGCCTCCAGCGCCTTGATCACGCCGATATGCGCGAATCCGCGCGCCGCGCCGCCGCCCAGTGCGAGACCCACGCGGATCGGGCGCTGCGTGCGTGCGATCGGCGGCGGGGCAACCTGCGGCTTGTTCTCGGGCGATTGCGCGCCGGTCGTGCAGGCCGCGAGCACGCTGGACGCAGCCGCGAGCGAAAAGTGGCGGCGGCGCAGCGAGAAGGCCGAGGGCGCGGCGGCGGATGACCCGGAATCGTTCTGCAAATCGGATTGCGAGGCGGGGGACTGCAAGGCGGGCTTCGAACTGGGCTTCAAGCAATTTCTCCAGGCGGCGCGTAGGCAGGCTGAGCGTGTGATGCGCGCCGCATTTGTTCTGGCGGCCCGCGTGGGCGGACCGATTCCAGCCGGCGAGGGGCCGGCGCGCCGACATCATAAGGCAAAGCGCGAAGCCTGCACGTCTTGTGCATGTAACGCGATGTGACGCGCATAAATAGCGCGATTTCGTCCTCCTGGAGACCGGTAAACGGCTGGAACGCCGCCTGAATCGGCCAGTCGTTTGCCCCCCTTGCCCAGGGACGGTCGATCCGCCGTGCGGCGGGTATAATCCCGTCTCTAATTTTCCCGGTTTTTTCGTTCGCCTTCGGCGCCGCGCCGTGCAGACCAGCGAGCCGATCCCGCTCGTTGAATTGCCACTGCAGCGGCCTGCGCCGCGAACCTTCGCCGTCCACCGCCGGCCGGATCGGTCCGCTTCCTTCGCTGTGAAGCGGCGCGTACCGGCCGCGAGGCGGCACCGTCCTCGAGTATTCGCCCATGACCACGACTCCCGTCCGTACCCGTTTCGCGCCGAGCCCGACCGGCTTCATCCACCTCGGCAACATCCGCTCCGCGCTTTATCCGTGGGCCTTCGCGCGCCACAACAAAGGCATTTTCGTGCTGCGGATCGAGGACACCGACGTCGAGCGTTCGTCCACCGAAGCCGTGGACGCGATCATCGAAGGCATGGCCTGGCTCGGCCTCGATTTCGACGAAGGCCCGTTCTACCAGATGCAGCGCATGGACCGTTATCGCGAAGTGCTCGCGCAGATGGAGCAGCAGGGCCTCGTGTACCCGTGCTACATGTCGACCGAAGAGCTCGACGCACTGCGCGAGCGTCAGCGTGAAGCCGGCGAAAAGCCGCGCTACGACGGTACGTGGCGCCCGGAACCGGGCAAGGTGCTGCCGACGCCGCCCGCAGGCGTGCAGCCCGTGCTGCGCTTCCGCAACCCGCTGACGGGCGTGGTGGCATGGGATGACGCCGTGAAGGGCCGCGTCGAAATCTCGAACGAAGAACTCGACGACCTCGTGATCGCACGCCCGGACGGCACGCCCACGTACAACTTCTGCGTGGTGGTGGACGACCTCGACATGAAGATCACGCACGTGATCCGTGGCGACGACCACGTCAACAACACGCCGCGCCAGATCAACATCCTGCGCGCGCTCGGTGGCGAGCCGCCGGTCTATGCCCACCTGCCGACCGTGCTGAACGAGCAGGGCGAGAAGATGAGCAAGCGCCACGGCGCGATGAGCGTGATGGGCTACCGCGACGCCGGCTATCTGCCGGAAGCGGTGTTGAACTATCTGGCGCGTCTGGGCTGGTCGCATGGCGATGCGGAAGTGTTCACCTGCGAGCAGTTCGTCGACTGGTTCGATCTGGATCACCTCGGCAAGTCGCCGGCCCAGTACGACCACAACAAGCTGAACTGGCTCAACAACCACTACCTGAAGAGCGTCGATAACGCGCGTCTGGCCGAACTGACCCGACCGTTCCTCGCCGAACTGGGTGTGGACGCCGCCGCGCTGGCGCAGGGCGCGCCGCTCGAAGGCGTGGTCGCGCTCTTCAAGGATCGCGCCAATACGATCAAGGAAGTGGCCGAAAGCGCAACGATGTTCTATCGCGAGCCGCAGCCGGAAGCCGAAGCGCTTACGCAGCACGTCACGGACGCCGTGCGTCCGGCACTGGCCGATCTGCTCGCGGCGCTCAAGGGCGCGCAGTGGGAGAAGGCGGAGATCTCGGCTGCATTCAAGGCGACGCTCGCCACGCACAAGCTCAAGATGCCGCAACTGGCGATGCCGGTGCGCCTCTTCGTGGCAGGCACGACGCACACCCCGGCGATCGACGCGGTGCTCGAATTGTTTGGCCGTGACGTGGTGCTGAGCCGTATCGAAAAGGGTATTTCTGCGGCTGTGTAAAAAAATTGAAGTTTTTCTTGCTCTGGCACTAGCGCCGGGGCAAGAAGTCCTGTAGTATTCGGTCTCCTCTGAACGGGGAACGCAAGAAAAGCAGCAGATCTTGCGAAAAGTACCTCGAATCAAGCAACGAAGTTTCGCCAAAACTTCAAAGCGTAGTAAAAAAATGATTCGAAAGTGCTTGACAAGCGAAAAAATGCAGTTTAAAATTTCGCTTCTGTTTTGCAAGGGGGGTATAGCTCAGCTGGGAGAGCGCTTGCATGGCATGCAAGAGGTCAGCGGTTCGATCCCGCTTACCTCCACCAACAAAACAGTGTGTTTAGCAGTAAAGTGTAGCAAGGCATTATCTGCAAAGATTATGTCCCCTTCGTCTAGAGGCCTAGGACATCACCCTTTCACGGTGAGTACAGGGGTTCGAATCCCCTAGGGGACGCCAGACATGGCGTCGTCAACGAGGTTGACGGTGCGGCAGGTGAGGGAGGTGACGCTCATCTGTTGTGTCGAAGTTGGAGCGGTAGTTCAGTTGGTTAGAATACCGGCCTGTCACGCCGGGGGTCGCGGGTTCGAGTCCCGTCCGCTCCGCCAGATAGAAGCCCGCTCAGAAAGCGTGAGTGGGCTTTTTAGTTGTAGCTGTATAAGTTTAAGGCGCAAGCCTGTGTTGTCCCCTTCGTCTAGAGGCCTAGGACATCACCCTTTCACGGTGAGTACAGGGGTTCGAATCCCCTAGGGGACGCCAAATTCAAGTGGCGCCAAAGTAGTCAAGGCGACGCAGCCAGCGGGTCGTGTCGATCTCGCAGGTGTAGTGGTCAAGCAGTACTGGAGCGGTAGTTCAGTTGGTTAGAATACCGGCCTGTCACGCCGGGGGTCGCGGGTTCGAGTCCCGTCCGCTCCGCCAGTTAATTGCTGCCAGAAACTTCGCAGAAGTTGTGCGAAAACTTCGGGTAGCATGTAGTTCAAGGCGTAAGCCTGTGTTGTCCCCTTCGTCTAGAGGCCTAGGACATCACCCTTTCACGGTGAGTACAGGGGTTCGAATCCCCTAGGGGACGCCAAATTCAAGTGGCGCCAAAGCAGTCAAGGCGACGCCGCCAACGGGTCTAACCAACGCCCGTCGGTGATGCAGCAAGCTGGAGCGGTAGTTCAGTTGGTTAGAATACCGGCCTGTCACGCCGGGGGTCGCGGGTTCGAGTCCCGTCCGCTCCGCCAGATTAAAGCCCGCTGGGTCAAACCAGCGGGCTTTTTCTATTTCTCTTCCGCCTTCCTCGTCTGTCTTTTCCGCTTCCGTACGGACAAACGGCCATTGCCTGAGCCGGCGCGTTATCGTAGCGTTGTCGAAACTCTGATTTTTCGCGATTGCCGCCTTGCCTGCCATGTTCGCACCGAACGACATCCCGTCGCGCTTCCAGCTGCGTCACGCCACCATGGACGATTTCGAGTTCGCCGAGGCGCTCACGCGGCGCAACATGGGTGGCTACTATCAGCGGCATCATTTGATCTGGCGGGGCGATCTTTTTCTCGCCAGCTACCGCGAATCGGAAAATTTCATTCTCGAACTCGATGGCGACGCGATCGGCGTGCTGCGTGTGACGCAGGAGAACGATTCGCTGCACATTCGCGATGTGCAGATCGCTGAAGGCTATCGCGGCAACGGAGCGGGGACCTTCCTGCTCGATATCTCGCATCGCTGGGCGCGCGAACGCGGTCTGCGCGAACTGCAATTGCGCGTTTTCGTCGATAACCCGGCTGCGCGGCTGTATCTGCGCATGGGGTATCGGGTCGCGGGGCCGCGTCTGGCGCGGCTGGGTTCGATCCGGCACATGACGCGGCTGGTCTGATTCATGTGTCTTGAATCAGGCGGCGTGACTCAAGGGGCGTGACCCAAGGGGCGTAATTCAGGCGTCACGAGGCGCAGACATCGGCGCGTCGTTGGTCAGTTCTTCTTCGCGCTGATCCGGTTCGCGCTCGCCGGTGCCACGCGCAATGAAGGCACGCGGACTCTCACCAAAGGCTCGCCGGAACATCGCGGAAAACGCGCTCTGGCTTTGATAGCCCAATTCCTGCGCCACCACCGACATCGGCTTGCCCTGATTGAGCAGCGGAATCGCGCGCGCGAGAATCGCCTGCTGACGCCATTGCGAAAAGCTCACCCCCAGTTCCTGACGAAACAGCCGCGCGATCGTGCGCGTGCTCGCACCCACCTGCGCGGCCCAGTGTTCGAGCGAACCGGGGCCCGCGGGATCGGCGATCAAGGCTTCGCAGAGCGACCGCAGGCGCTTTTCTTCGGGCATCGGCACGGCGAGCGGCAAGGGCGCGGAGCGCGTGATCTCGTCGAGCGCAACCGTGCCCAGCAACCTTTCGCGCGCGAGACCGAGCGCGCGCTCGTCGAAAGCGGCAATGGCCTCGCGCAGCAGCCCGGAGACTTCCACGACCCGGCAAGCGTCGAGCCCGGGCGGAATCACCGAGGCATCGACGTAAAGCGTGCGCAAAAACGCATCTTCGACAATGGAGACCTCGTGCGTGACATGAGGCGGCACCCAGATGGCACGTGACGGCGGCACCATCCACGTCGTGCCGGGTGTCGCCATCCGCAACACGCCGCGCGACGCGTAGGCCAGTTGCGCCCAGGCGTGCGTGTGACGCGCGATCCGCACACCGGCCGCCATCGGCCGCGAGCGCACACGGAAAGGATGCTCGCCGGACGGTTCGAACTCGGGCGGGATATCGGCGAGTTCGGCGGGCGGCAACGTATCTAGCGCAGTGTGGGGGGCAGTATGGGACGGCGGCGTAAGCATGGTGAGTCCGGGTGATTCTGTCGGCATCATTTTAGGCGGGTGTCGTATCTCGCGGACACCGCAGCGAGAATGCGCCCACAGCGATAATGACAAGCGCATAATTCAGCCGATCGTTTTTTGGGCCGCGCGCCGAACCCAGCTCTGGGACATCCGTGACATCTGCGACGTTAAGGACGTCAGCGAAACTCGAAGGAACACACCGCATGAAATACGTATTCGTCTATGGCACGCTGCGCGCGGGCGAGATCAACGACATCAATCACGCCGCTGCGCGCAATGCAATCAGCCAGCCGCGTCTGGTCGGCCAGACGACGGTGGCGGGGCGCTTGTTCGACTTCGGGCGTTATCCTGGCATGGTCGCCGAGGCGTCCGAGTCAGCGGTGCTCGGCGATGTCTATGAAATCGATGAGGCGCTCGTGCCCGTGCTCGACGAAATCGAAGAGGTGTATCCGGGCGTCGAAGGCCTGTTCCTCGCCCGCGAGGTGAGTGTCGAAGTCGAAGGCGCTCAGATCGACTGTCTGTTCTATCCGGTCACGCAAAAAGCGGTCGAAGGCCTGACGCAGATTCACGGCGGCGACTGGATCGCGCATCGGCTCGCACGCTAAACGCACGACGCAAAACATCCAGGTAGCAACGAAAAGGCCCGGTGGACTCGCATCCGCCGGGCCTTTTTCATCGCCTCAAGGTTTCAGGCGAAGGATCAAGCGACCTGCATTCAGATCTCTTCGTACAGCGGCAGCGTCAGGAATTCGACGAAGTTTTCCGAAGTCGACATCTCTTCGAAGATCTGCGCGGCGCGGTCGTACGGCTGCGTGTCGCCGCCCACCGATGCCTTCACCTTGTCCAGTTCCTGCGCAATCAGTTCGCGCACGAATCCGGCCGTGACCTTGCGGCCGTCTTCGAGCTTGCCCTTGGGCGAGCGAATCCACTGCCACACCTGCGAGCGCGAGATTTCAGCGGTCGCGGCATCTTCCATCAGGTTGTGGATCGGCACGCAGCCATTGCCCGCGAGCCACGAACCCAGGTAGTGAATGCCGACGTTGATGTTGTTGCGCAGGCCCGCTTCCGTGATCGGCGCTTCCGGGCGGAAGTCCATCAGGTCCGCGCCCGTGACGTTCACGTCGGGGCGCTGCTTGCCGATCTGGTTCGGCTTGTCGCCGAGCACCTTCACGAACTCTTCCATCGCGATGGGCACGAGACCCGGGTGCGCGACCCAGCCGCCGTCGTAACCGTCGCCCGCATCGCGCGCCTTGTCCGAACGCACGCCGCCCATGGCCTTGTCGTTCGCTGCCGGATCGTTCTTGATCGGGATCAGCGCGCTCATGCCGCCGATCGCCGGCGCGTTGCGCTTGTGGCAGGTCTTGAGCAGTTCGAGCGCGTAAGCGCGCATGAACGGCACGTTCATGGTGATCTGCGAACGATCGGCGAGGCAGAAGTCCTGGTCGTTCTTGAACTTCTTGATCGCCGAGAAGATGTAGTCCCAGCGGCCGGCGTTCAGGCCCGAGCTGTGTTCGCGCAGTTCATAGAGAATTTCGTCCATCTCGAACGCGGCGAGAATCGTCTCGACCAGCACCGTCGCGCGGATCGTGCCGCGCGGGATGCCCACGCCTTCCTGCGCCGCGACGAAGATGTCGTTCCACAGACGCGCTTCGAGATGGCTTTCCATCTTCGGCAGATAGAAGTAGGGGCCGCTGCCGCGCGCGATCAGTTCCTTCGCGTTGTGGAACAGGAACAGCGCGAAGTCGAAGATACCGCCGGAGACGCGCTGGCCGTCGACCGTCACGTGCTTTTCGTCGAGATGCCAGCCGCGCGGGCGCACGATCAGCGTGGCGATCTTGTCGTTGAGCTGGTACGACTTGCCGTTCTGCTCCAGCGAGATCGTGCGGCGCACCGCGTCCTTGAGGTTGATCTGGCCGGTGATCTGGTTGTCCCAGTTCGGCGCGTTCGAATCCTCGAAGTCGGTCATGTAGGAATCCGCGCCCGAGTTCAGCGCGTTGATGATCATCTTGCGCTCGACCGGACCGGTGATTTCCACACGGCGGCATTCGAGATCCTTCGGCAGCGCTGCGATCTTCCAGTCGCCTTCACGGATCGACTTCGTTTCTGCGAGGAAATCGGGACGCTCGCCCGCATCGAGGCGCTTCGTACGTTCGACGCGCGCCTTCAGCAATTCCTGCCGACGCGGCTCGAATGCGCGGTGCAGCTTCGCGACGAGTTCGAGTGCCTCGGGCGTGAGGATCTGTTCGAAGCCGGGTTGAATCTCGGCCGTGATCTGCATGCCTTGCGGCAGTTGCAACGTGTTCGCCATTTGCTAACTCCTTGGTCGGTCAGATGTAATTGCTTGGGTGTTGTTATTACCGTGCTGGCTGAACGCGGTCGTCATGCGCCCGGGCTGGGGCGGGGGCGGCTTCGTTCGGCGGTCGCTGCGGTGTCGAGAATGGCGGCGATAAAGGTGGAAAGCTCCGCCATGCCGCCGCCGGTGCCATGCGGCGGCACGCCGAGTTCTTCGGCGGGCAGTCGCTGGCGGTTGATCCAGAAAGTGGTGTAGCCGAACCAGCCGGCGCCTGCGGCGTCCCAGCCATTCGACGAAACAAAAACGATTTCGCGCGGCGCGCAGTCGAACGCGGCCGTGCCCATTGCGTAGGCTGCGGCAGCCGGTTTGTAGGCGCGCACCGCATCCACCGACAGCACGTGATCGAACAGGCCGTTCATGCCCGCGCTCTTCACGGCGATGTCGAGCATCTGCGGATTGCCGTTCGACAGGATCGCCAGACCGAGGCGTGTACCGTCTTCGCGCGGTTCGCGCAGACGTCGCAGCGCCGGCAACACGTCGGGGAAAGCCGAGAGGCAGGCGTATTCGTCCATCAGCCGCTTTTCGCCCGCGCCCGTGAGCGGCAGGTTCAGACGGCGCGCGGCGTAACGCAGCGCGTCGAGCGTGATGTCCCAGAACGGCTTGTAACGCGCGCCCGCCGGGTCCGACAGCGTGCGCAGCTGCGTGTACTCGATCTGCTTGAGACGCCAGAGCTGCGACAGTGCCTCGCCGTGGGCGGGGAACATCTGCTCGGCGGCCGCGACGACCGAATGCACGTCGAAAAGCGTGCCGTACGCGTCGAAGATCACAGCCTTGGGATAGTGGATTGTCGTTGTGGCCGACATAGCCGTGCACTCCATCAGAGGTCGAGGAGCATTGTATTCATGAGTGCAATGGTGGAAAAAGTCGGGATTGATCACTTGATCTTTTACTTTTACCCACCTAATCTGTGCGCCGAATTCATTGTTTCTGCTACAGGCGTGCTCATGGATCGCTTCAAACAGATCGAAACTTTCGCCACCGTCGCCGCAAAAGGCAGTCTTTCCGCAGCCGCGCAGGCCGAGGGCGTGGCGCCCGCCATCATCGGCAGGCGTATCGATGCGCTGGAGGAACGGCTGGGCGTCAAGCTGCTCGTGCGCACCACGCGACGCCTCACACTGACGTTCGAGGGATCGGCGTTTCTGGAGGATTGCCAGCGCATCATCCACGAACTCCAGAACGCCGAGGCGAGCGTGTCGGCGGGCGGCGTGAAGGCGAGCGGGCACTTGCGCGTGTCGGCGCCGGCGGGTTTCGGGCGTCGCCACGTCGCGCCGCTCGTCCCCGATTTCACGACCGCGCACCCAGACGTCACGATCACGCTCGATTTGTCCGATCGTCTCGTCGATCTGGTCAACGAAGGCTTCGACTGCGCGGTGCGGCTGGGCGAATTGCCGGACTCGTCGCTGGTTTCGCTCAAGCTCGGCGAAAACCGCCGCGTGGTGGTGGCGTCGCCCGCTTATTTGTCGCGGCGCGGCGCGCCCGATACACCCGCCGATCTCGCGCGCCATAACTGTCTCGCGTTCGGCGCGAGCCTGAACCAGCAACGCGGCTGGACGTTCCAGGAAGAGGGCAAAGTGGTGCAGATTCGCGTGGCGGGCACCATGGAGTGCTCGGACGGCGCGGTGCTGCACGAATGGTGTCTCGAAGGCCACGGTCTGGCCTGGCGCTCGTGGTGGGAAGTCGGCGAGGATATTGCGGCGGGCCGGCTTGCGAGCGTGCTCGACGCCTATGCTGCGCCGCCCATCGGCATTCATGCGGTATTTCCGCAGCGCCGCCATTTGCCGCTGCGCGTGCGCCTCTTTCTCGACTATCTCAAGCATACCTACGGCCAACCGGGTTACTGGGGACAGGACTGAACGCGCGCCTCGTCAGTGCGTGTTTTCACTATGCGGAGAAGCCCGTAGGCGCGCCTTGCGGCGCTTCTTCGCGCACTACAATCGAAATGAGGCCAGCCCGCAGCCCCGAACAATGACGGAGGGCGCCATGTTCAAGCACATCCTCGTTCCGACCGACGGCTCGGATCTCTCGAAAAAGGCCATCGACGGCGCCATCGATCTGGCGCGTAGCGTGGGCGCGCGCATCACCGCCTACGCCTGTCTGCCGCAATATCCGTACTCGCCTTACGCCGATGTCGTGATCGAACTACCCGGCGATTTCCAGACGCGCAGTGAGCGAGAGGCGCGCGCGCATCTGGATGAAGTCGAGGAGGCCGCGCGCGGCGTGGGCGTGACCTGCGATAGCTGCGTCAGCGTGCATTCGTCGCCGTACATCGGCATCATCGAAGCGGCGGAAAACGCTGGTTGCGATGTCATCTTCATGGCCTCGCACGGGCGTCGCGGCCTGGGCAGCCTGCTGATCGGCAGCGAAACGCAGCGCGTGCTCACACATACGAAGATTCCGGTGATCGTCTATCGCTAGCAGGCGTTTCGGTGCGCGACGGGCGTCAATGCATGCGTCAATGCGTGCGGCAACTACAACGGCAACGGCAACCGGCGCGTCCCGCCAAGGACTCGCACGCCGGCCACCGCCGCCGTCTGCCACGATGAAACAACCCCACCTTTCGCGAAGCGGGAAGCGATGCGCCCCCGCTTCGGCCTGCCTCGCTATTACGCGACCTTTTGATCCTTCTGATCGTTCTGGTCTTTCGACTCGAAGAACTGCTCGTCTTCCGTCGATCCGTGCAGCGCCGTCGTCGACGCGTTGCGCTCGACCGTCTGCGTGACCGCGTCGAAGTAGCCCGTGCCCACTTCGCGCTGGTGCTTCACGGCGGTGAAGCCCTTTTCGGCAGCGGCGAACTCGGCTTGCTGAAGCTCGACGAACGCACTCATGTTCTGGCGCGCATAGCCATGCGCAAGGTTGAACATCGAGTAGTTCAGCGAATGGAAGCCAGCCAGCGTGATGAACTGGAACTTGTAGCCCATCGCGCCCAGTTCGCGCTGGAATCGGGCGATGGTCGCGTCGTCCAGATTCTTCTTCCAGTTGAACGACGGCGAACAGTTGTACGACAGCAGCTTGCCCGGGAATTCCTTGTGGATTGCTTCCGCGAACTGCTTCGCGAATTCCAGATCCGGCTTGCCGGTCTCGCACCAGATCATGTCGGCGTAGGGCGCGTAGGCCAGGCCGCGCGAAATCGACTGCTCGAGGCCGTTGCGCGTGCGGAAGAAGCCTTCGACGGTGCGCTCGCCGGTCAGGAACGGCTTGTCGTTATCGTCGATGTCGGAGGTGACCAGGTCGGCGGCTTCGGCATCGGTGCGGGCGAGCAGCACGGTCGGCACGCCGCAGACATCGGCGGCCAGTCGCGCGGCCGTGAGCTTGGCGACGTTTTCGCGCGTCGGCACCAGCACCTTGCCGCCCATGTGACCGCACTTTTTCACCGAAGCGAGCTGATCTTCGAAGTGCACGCCGGCCGCGCCCGCTTCGATCATCGCCTTCATCAGCTCGAACGCGTTGAGCACGCCGCCGAAGCCGGCTTCCGCGTCGGCCACGATCGGCTGGAAGAAGTCGACGTAGTCTTCGTCACCGGGATTCTTGCCTTCCGACCACTGGATCTGATCCGCGCGCGTGAGCGTGTTGTTGATGCGCTTGACCACCTGCGGCACCGAGTTGGCGGGGTAGAGCGACTGGTCCGGGTACATTTCACCGGCCAGATTCGCGTCGCCCGCAACCTGCCAGCCCGACAGATAGATCGCCTTGAGCCCGGCCTTCACCTGCTGCATGGCCTGGTTGCCGGTGAGGGCGCCAAGCGCGTTGATGAACGGTTCGTTGTTGATGCCATGCCAGAGTTTGGCGGCGCCGTGCTTCGCGAGCGTGTGCTCGGGCTGGATCGAGCCACGCAGCCGCACCACGTCTTCAGCCGTGTAATCGCGCTTGATGCCCTTCCAGCGCGGGTCCGTGTCCCATTGCTGTTGAAGTTCCTGAGCCTGCTGTTGACGAGTCGACATGGTGAGCTCCTTCCGTTTACCTGATAGATGAACCGTTGTTCGGAACTGCTGAGCGGGTGAACTTCGTGAAGCGTGCGTCCCGTGCATGTCTGGAGGCGTTCGTTCCGCGAACTCTTATATAAGAGTCTAGGCAATTCGATCGCTCTGCAACAGGCCGCGAAAAGGGAATTTATCGTCTTTTTATTCTATTTAAATCAACGACATATTGCGTGCGTTTCGCGATGAGAAATGTCGTTTTTTATCCTGCAATCAGATACTTTGTGCCACGCAGCACGACATTTTACGAAGCAAAAAATTTTCCCGTATCGTGAAAGCGTGTCTGTAGACAAATTACTGCGGACAAAAAAAGACCGGTGCCTGAGCACCGGTCTTTTTTAACTGCGCTTCGTGACTCGCGCGAGACAGACGAAATCTTCATTCCGTCTGCATCATCGCGGTACGCGAATCGGCTTAGCTGTCGCGACGCGCGCCACGCGGGCCGTCGTTGCGACGCTGGCCGTAGCCGCCTTCACGGCGGCCGCCGCCGAAGCCTTCGCCACGCGGCTGGCCGTAGCCGCCACGATTGCCGCCTTCGCGACGCTGGGCGCCGTAGCCGCTGCTGTTGCCACCGTCACGCTGGCCGTAGCCGCCGCGCGAGTTTTCCGAGCGGTTGCCCCAGCTGTTGCCGTTGCGATCGCCGCCGTTGTTGTTACGGTCGCCAAAGCTGCGTTCACCGTTCGAGCGGTCGCCGAAGCTGCGCTCGCCGCCGTTGCCGCCACGGTTGTTACCGTAGCCACCCGGCTTGCCGCCACCGTTGCCGAAGCGACGGCCACCGCCGTTGCCACCGCCCGGACGGCCACGGCCGCCAAAGCCGCGGTTCGACGGCGCTGCCTTGCGCGGCTCGAAGCCTTCGACGACGTTGACCGGCAGCGGAGCACGCACGAAACGCTCGATGCGCTTGAGCGCGCCTTGCTCGGCGTGATGCACGAGGCTCACTGCCGTGCCCGAACGGCCAGCACGGCCCGTACGGCCGATACGGTGGACGTAGTCTTCCGCGAACTTCGGCAGGTCGTAGTTGAACACGTGCGTGATGCCCGGGATGTCGATACCGCGAGCGGCGACGTCCGTTGCCACCAGCACGCGCACACGGCGCTCGCGCAGTGCACGGATCGTGCGGTTACGCGCGCCTTGCGGCAGGTCGCCGTGCAGGGCGGCCGTTTCGAAGCCAGCGTCGGCAAGCTTGCCGGCGAGCTGGTCGGCGTCCATCTTGGTTGCCGTGAACACGACAGCCTGGTCGAGGCTTTCGTCGCGCAGCAGATGGTCGAGCAGACGATCCTTGTGATCGCGGTCGTCGACGTAGTGCACGGTTTGCGCGATGTTCGAAGCCGCTTCGACCTTGCGGACGATCTCGATACGCTCCGGGTCCTTCAGCAGGCGGCCGGTCACCGAAGCGATCTTGCCGTCGAGCGTTGCCGAGAACAGCATCGTCTGACGCGTTTCCGGCGTTGCAGCCACGATCGTGTCGATGTCGTCGATGAAGCCCATGTCCAGCATGCGGTCGGCTTCGTCGAGCACGAGCATCTTCAGCTCGGACAGGTCGATACGGCCACGCTCGAGGTGGTCGAGCAGACGGCCCGGCGTTGCCACCAGGATTTCGGGGTTCTTCGCGAGCAGCATCAGCTGCTGGCCGTAGGCCACGCCGCCCAGAATGCTGACGGTGCGCAGACGGCGCAGATGCTTGCCGTAGGTCGCGGCGGCCGTGGTCACCTGCATGGCGAGCTCACGCGTGGGCGTGAGAACGAGCAGGCCCGGACGGGCGACCGGTTGTTGCGGACGGCGCGAGCGGCCTTGCTGGCCTTGCGGTGCAGCGCCTTGCGGGCGCGGCTCGCGCGGTTGTGCGGCTTGTGCCTTCTGGATCTGCGCGAAGCGCTCGATCGCAGGCAGCATGAAGGCTGCGGTCTTGCCCGAACCGGTCGGGCTGGAGACCAGCAGGTCGCGGCCCGCGATGCCGGCAGGAATGGCGCGTTCCTGCACGGGCGTCGGAGCCTTATAGCCCGCTGCGATCAGCGCGGAGACGATCTCCGGCGACAGACCGAGCGCCGCGAACGACGCGCCATCATTGGCGTCGGCGGCTTGCGCGGGAGCTTCAACAGAAGCGTCAGCAGCAGCGTCGAGACCGAGGGCGTCGTTAGCGATCGCGTCGAGGGGGCTTTGGGTATTGCTCGAAGTCATGAAAATCCTTGGTACACAGGAAATAGAACGTCGGCGCCAATCGGCATACCCAAGTCGTCTGATTTTGCGAGCAAATCGAAAAACGGGGGCAATCCGCACCCACGTAAAGGGCGGATTTTTTTCGTTAGAAGCTGTTTTGGGTGCGACTCTGACCGGGATTGGTCAGCCGCCAGCCTGATTCTTGACGGCCCGGAAAGCGGGCCACGGCAGGGGGGGACAGGTTCTAAACTGGATTGGAGCTTAACGCTACGTGGCGTATTGCTGATCGCAGAGGCGACCGGAGCGCAACGCAGCGTGCATTGTATCTCGTTTTGTTGCGTCGCGCCAGCGCGGCAAAGCCCTTATGTCCTGCGACAGCCTGACGCAAGACGGCGGATGAGGAACGGAGAAACACGGGAGTTTGGGGCCAGATGCGCGACGTTCGTTGCATCCGGCCCTTTCAGATCGCTGCTGCGCGGATTAGCTGGCGGCGCCGCTCTTGAGCGATTCGACCAGTTCGATGTATTGCGTCTTCGCCTGAGCTTCGGCCGTGCCTTGCAGGGCGGCCCAGGCGTCGTACTTGTATTTGCCGACGATGTCGGTGAAGCCCGGCTTGTCGCCGTGCACATCGCCTTCGGTGGCCTGCTTGAAGAGGGCGTAAAGACGCAGCAGCGTCAGGTTGCCCGGACGCTCGGTCAGTTGCTGGACATCTTCCTGCGCCTGCGTAAATTGCGCGTTCACATCGCTCATTGTTTTCTTCTCCCTAAAAGATCGACATAGCCCGACGATGGTAGCAGCGCTATCCGGCATAGGGCTGGAACGATTCCTCCACTCTAGTCGGGCGTGCGCCGTCGGTGCACAGGGCATGCCCAGGCGGCGACTGCGCGGGAACGGCGCATTACAATAGCGGTCATGACTGAAACCGTGCTGCTTGCCCTCGATACCTCGACCGAATATTGCTCGGTCGCGCTGCTTCGCGCCGCCACGCCCGCTGGCGTCGCCGCTGACTCCACTCAAGCCGTCCCGGCTGGCCAGACGCTGCCCGAAGCGCGCGTCTGGGTGCGCCACGAGGCGACGGGCGCCGTGTCCAGCACGCGCCTGCTGCCGGCCATCGGCGAACTGCTCGCCGAGGCGGGCCTCGCGCTGGCCGATTGCGATGCGATCGCCTTCGGTTCCGGCCCCGGTTCCTTCACGGGACTGCGCACGGCGACCGGCGTGGCCCAGGGGCTCGCCTTCGGCCTGAATATTCCCGTCGTGCCGGTGAGCACGCTACTCGTGTGCGCAGAAAGCGCGCGCCTGCGTGATGCGTCGGCGCTGCGTGTGCTCGCCGCGCTCGATGCGCGCATGGACGAAGCGTACTGGGCCGATTACGCCTGGGATGCGACTGCGGGCGACTGGCAGACGCTGCGCGCGGCCTCGCTCGACGCACCCGAAGCGATCGTCGCGCCCGATGCGCGGTTCACGCTGGCCGGCAATGCCGCGGCGGCGTTCGGCGCACGGCTGACCGCGTCGATGTCGGCGCAAACCATCGACGCCGAGGCGCTGCCGCATGCCGTGCCGCTCGCCCATGCCGCGCTGCGCGCGTTCCGCGCCGGCCGCACGGTGCCCGCCGATCAGGCCGCGCCGGAATACGTGCGCAACAAGGTCGCGCAGACCACCGCCGAGCGCATGGCCGCGAAGGCGCAGAAGGACGCACAGAGCGGCGCTCAAATCGGCGCACAGGGCGGCACGAAAGAGGGCAATCGATGAGCGGCGTGCTGATGACGGATCGCTATCTGTCGCAGATGACCGAGAGCGACCTCGACGAGGTCGTCGTCATCGAGAAGTCCGCTTATGAATTTCCTTGGTCGCGCGGCAATTTCGAAGATTCGCTGCGCAACGGCTATTACGGCATCTGCATGCGCCATGTGACGGGCACGCTGATTGGCTATAGCGTGCTGATGCCCGTGGTCGACGAAATGCATCTGCTGAACCTGTGCGTCGCCCCGCAGGCGCAGGGCGTGGGCGCCGGTCTCGCGCTGCTGCGCGAGGGCGTACGTATCGCGCGCGTGCAGGGACTCGAAGGGCTGCTGCTCGAAGTGCGGCCGTCGAATCACCGGGCGATCCGGCTATACGAGCAGTTCGGTTTCGTCACGATCGGGCGGCGCAAGAATTACTATCCGGCCCGTCATCACAGTCGCGAAGACGCGATCGTGATGCGTTTTTCTTTTGCACTGGAGGGCGCGGATGCCGCTCGATGAGATCGCCCTGGAAGAATTCGGCCTCGCGCCGCGCTGGGTACGCAAGGGCTTGACGGTCGCAGCGCCCGAGGCTGCGGCAGTGGACGTGGCGCCTGCGAGCGTCGTGGCCGAAGTGGTGGCGGAACCTGCTGCGCCTGCGGCACGTGCCGCCGCGCCGGTCGAACGCGAGATGCCGCGCGCGCGCGTCGAAGAACGCGTTCCCGCGCAGCAAGAAACGCCGCCGCCGGTTCAGCCAGAACGCGTCGTGGCAAAGCCGGTTCAGCAGCCGGTTCAGCAAGCCGCATCGGAAGAACCGCCGCCGTTCACCGAAGACGATTTCGCCTGGTTCGATTCCGTCGCCGAACCGGTGCTGCCGCACGACATCGAACCGGTGCGCGCACCGCGCGACGATACGGCCACGCTCGACTGGGATGCGCTTTCGGAACGCGTCGCGAATTGCACGCGCTGCCGTTTGTGCGAGAAGCGCACGAACACGGTGTTCGGCGTGGGCGATCGCGAAGCGGACTGGATGCTGATCGGCGAAGCGCCGGGCGAGAACGAAGACCGCCAGGGCGAGCCTTTCGTCGGCCAGGCGGGCAAGCTGCTCGACAATATGCTGCGTTCGCTGACGCTCTCGCGCACCCAGAACGTGTATATCGCCAACGTCATCAAGTGCCGGCCGCCCGGCAACCGCAATCCCGAGCCCGATGAAGTCGATCGCTGCGAGCCGTATCTGCAACGTCAGGTGGCGCTCGTGAAGCCGAAGATCATCGTCGCGATGGGGCGCTTTGCGGCGCAGAGTCTGCTCAAGACCGGCGACAGCATTGCTTCGCTGCGCTCTCGCGTGCATCAATACGAGGGCGTGCCGGTCATCGTCACGTATCACCCGGCGTATTTGTTGCGCAGTCTGCAGGACAAGTCGAAAGCGTGGAGCGATCTGTGCCTCGCGCGCGATACCTGGCGCTCGGCGGGCGGCGGTCAATGAGCGCGGCGCGGCCCGCGCATCCGATGGGCGATGAGCCGCACGCGCGATCGTTGGCAAGCTCGCTGGTCGATCGTCTGACCGATCCGGTGTTGCGCGATCTCGCGTGGCTGCTGGACAGTGCCGATCTGCTGCGCGCGCAACCGGCCATGCCGCTCGCGCGGCCGTGGTCCGACGATGCAGAGGCCGCGCAAGTCGCGGCCTGGCTCGTGCAACTTGATCACGATCCTTCCCGCTTGCAGCGTTTGCACGCCGCGCTCGAAAGCGCGCGCGTGACGCGTCTCGGGCGTTACGCCGAAACCCTGCTTGGCTGGTATCTGGAGAACGGACCGGCGCTGCGGCTTGTCGCTGCGAACATCGCGTTACGCGGCGAGGGCCGGACGATCGGCGAATGCGACTTTCTTCTCGAAACGCCGGACGGCACGCGTGTGCATTGGGAACTGGCCGTGAAGTGTTTTCTGCATGCGGGCGCAGCGCATGAAAGCGCATCGCGGCTGGCGGATTACGTTGGGCCGAATCTGCGCGATCGGCTGGATCTGAAGTTTGCGCATCTGCGCGATCATCAACTGCGTCTGAGCGAGCGGCCCGAGCTGGCATCGCTGGGCTTTGCGGGGCAGTGGTGCGCGCAGATGTACATCAAAGGCTGGCTGTTTTATCGCGCCGGGACGCAGGTGGCCGATGCACCGGAACTTGCGCGCGAGCATGGTCGCGGCTGGTGGGTGACGCACGCTGACTGGAGCGCGTTCGCCGAGCGTAGCGATGCCGATGGCTGGAGCGTGCTGCCAAGATTGGCGTGGCTCGCACCGCGTCGAATCGAATCTCGACCGGCCGCTTCATTCGCAACTAACAGCCAATTCAGCGCGGCTCAGCAAAGTGACGGCGATGCCGTGCCCGAGTCGATGTCAGCGCACCTCGCACGCATGGAGATACAAGCGCCGGCAGACGCCGCGACGCTTTTTGCGAATCTCGAACGGGCTCACGAACCGGTGATGGTCGTTGCATTCACCGCCGATGGCGCAGGCGGCTACGTCGAGCATTCGCGCGGTTTCATCGTCCCCGACGACTGGCCGGAGCGCGCACTGGCTTACGCGCGCTCGTAGTGCCGGGTTCGTGGTGGCTGGCGCGAACCGCTTACCACCAGCGCCAGAAGTGATGCACCGGCCCGACGCCATGCCCGACGTCCAGCCGGTCGCTCGCTTCGAGCGCGCCCGTCAGATACGTTTTCGCTTGTGCAACCGCATCGGCGAGCGTCGCCTGCTGCGGCCAGAGCGCGGCAATCGCCGACGACAGCGTGCAGCCCGTGCCGTGCGTATTCGTCACCGGCACACGCGGGCCGCCCAGGCGCACTGTGCCGGCGTCTTCGATCAACCAGTCGGGGCTATCGGCGCTGCCCAGATGGCCGCCTTTCATCAGCACCGCCTGGGCGCCGAGCGCGCGCAGCGCTTCGCCTTGTTCGACCATCGTCGCTTCATCGCTTGCCGCTTCGACGCCTAGCAGCGCCGCCGCCTCGGGCAGATTCGGCGTGACGATGCCCGCGAGCGGCAGCAACTCTTCACGCAGCGCCGCCACGGCTTCCGGCGCGAGCAGCGCGTGATTGCTCTTCGAAATCATCACGGTATCGAGCACGACGCGCGCCGGTTTGTGGCGGCGCAATGCGTCGGCGACTGCGCGCACGATCGATGCGTTGGCAAGCATGCCGATCTTCACGGCATCGATGCGGATATCGTCGAATACCGCGTCGAGCTGTGCCGTGGCGAACGCCGCGTCGGGCGCGTGAATCGCGCTCACGCCGCGCGTGTTCTGCGCCGTGAGCGCGGTGATCACGCTCGCGCCATACGCGCCGAGCGCGGAGAACGCCTTGAGGTCCGCCTGGATGCCGGCGCCGCCGCCGGAGTCGGAACCGGCGATCGTGAGGACGTGGGGAATCGGAGAAGTCATGTCAGCGTCGCTTACGCGCCGCGCACGCGAGGGGCTTCGATGTCGAGGCCGCGAATGCGCCGGCGCTGGAAGAGGTCGATACGGAGAACGTCAGCGGCGCGATCGCGCCGCCGTCGAAAAATGCCGAAAAATGCAATCCAGTGTGGCTCAGTGCCGATGATTTTCGCCGATCAGCGCGACCGAGTCGAACGCGCGCTGATTGGCCTGATGGCGGCGCATCACGAGCCACATCATCAGACAGACGAAGGTGCCGAACAGCACGATCACGAGCGTGACCGGCACGTCGAGCCAGACGAGCACGGCATAGAGACACAGCATCACGAGCACCGAGAGGTTCTCGTTGAAGTTCTGCACGGCGATCGAGTGACCGGCGGACAGCAGCACGTGGCCGCGATGCTGGAGCAGGGCGTTCATCGGCACGACGAAGAAGCCCGACAATGCGCCCACCACCATCAGGAACAGATAGGCGCACAGCAGATAACCCGGAATGCGCATGTGGCCGATATGCAGACCCCAATGCGGCGGAAACAGATTGCGCGTGTAGAACGCCATGATCATCACGGCGATGCCCATCATGATGCCCACGGGCAGCACGGACAGCGATTTCTTCAGCGGAATGCGCGCGGCGGCGATCATTGCGCCAGCGGCCACGCCGACGGCGACCACGGCCTGCAATACCGCGCCTTCCGACAGCGACATGCCAAGCGACACTTCGGCCCACTTGAGCACGATGAACTGCAGCGTCGCGCCCGCGCCCCAGAACAGCGTCGTGACCGCGAGCGAAATCTGGCCGAGCTTGTCGTGCCAGAGCGTGTTGAAACAATCGGCGAAATCGGTGATCAGGCGGATCACCCCATGTTCCTGGCGCGGATAACGCGCGCCGGTATCGGGGATGCGCAGATTGAAGAGCGCGGCGATCACATAGATGCCCATGATCACGAGCATCGCGGCTTCGGCGGGCGTGTTGATCGAGGCGGGCGTGTGGCGGATCACGTGCGCGGCGATATGCGGGCTGATCAGCGCGCCGCCCAACACGGTGCCGAGAATAATCGAGCCGACCGTCGTGCCTTCGATCCAGCCATTGGCGGCCACGAGGCGCTCAGGCGGCAGCAGTTCGGTGAGGATGCCGTACTTGGCCGGCGAATAGGCCGCCGCGCCAAAACCCACGACGCCGTAGGCCAATAGCGGATGCGTGCCGGCCAGCATCATGGCGCAGCCGACAACCTTGATCGTATTGGTGATGAACATGACGCGCCCTTTGGGGCGCGAATCGGCGAAGGCGCCGACGAAAGCGGCAAGAACAACGTAGGACAGGACGAAGAACAGCTTGAGCAGCGGCGTCATCCAGTTCGGAGCGTGGAGGTCTTTCAGCAGTGCTATCGCAGCGATGAGGAGCGCATTGTCGGCCAACGACGAAAAAAACTGCGCGGCCATGATGGTGTAAAAGCCTTTTTTCATCTGATGCGATGCTGTCCTCGCTGCGGTCCGTCCGCCCCGGACGGGTGGAGGCATCCGGGCTTAATACGTTCGAAATGGGTTGTGCGCAGGGCTTTATATCACGAAAATAGCTGTATTCGGACTAGCACATTCCTTGACCGCCCATCAGGCGGGCCTGCCGGGCGCTGAAAACACCCTGTAAGCTCCTGATTAGAAAGCGTCTTTGCGAAAAAACTCCCATGCCGCGCCCCCTCTCAGCCACGATCCATACCGCCGCTCTCGCCAATAATCTCTCCGTCGTCCGGAAATACGCGCCGAAGTCGAAAATCTGGGCCGTGGTCAAGGCCAACGCCTACGGGCACGGGCTTGCGCGCGCTTTTCCCGGTCTGCGCGCCACCGACGGTTTCGGCCTGCTCGATCTCGAAGAAGCCGTGAAACTGCGCGAGCTCGGCTGGGCCGGGCCGATCCTGCTGCTGGAAGGCTTTTTCCGGCCTACCGATATCGACGTCATCGACCGCTACAGCCTCACGACGGTGGTGCATTGCGACGAGCAGATGCGCATGCTCGAAATGGCGCGGCTTTCGAAGCCGGTCAACGTGCAGCTCAAGATGAATAGCGGCATGAATCGCCTCGGCTATACGCCGGAAAAATACCGCGCGGCCTGGGAGCGCGCGCGCGCTTGCCCCGGCATCGGTCAGATCACGCTGATGACGCACTTCTCGGACGCCGACGCGCCGCGCGGTATCGGCGAGCAGATGGCAGCATTCGAGCGCGGCGCGCAAGGCATCGCCGGCACGCGCAGCCTCGCGAATTCGGCGGCTACGCTCTGGCATCCGTCGTCGCATTTCGACTGGGTGCGCCCCGGCATCATTCTTTATGGCGCTTCGCCGTCGGGCGTGGCGACGCTGCTTGACGGCACCGGTCTGCAACCGGCGATGACGCTGGCGTCGGAAATCATCGGCACGCAGACGGTCGCGGAAGGGCAGAGCGTGGGTTACGGCTCGACCTTCACGGCGCGCAAGACCATGCGCATCGGGGTGGTGGCCTGCGGCTATGCGGATGGTTATCCGCGCATTGCGCCCGAAGGCACGCCGGTGATCGTCGATGGCGTGCGCACGCGCATCGTCGGCCGCGTTTCGATGGACATGATCACCGTCGACCTCACGCCGGTGCCGAACGCCGGCATGGGCACGCGTGTCGAACTCTGGGGCGCGAATCTGCCGATCGACGACGTGGCCGCCTCGTGCGGCACCATCGGCTACGAGCTGATGTGCGCGGTCGCGCCGCGCGTGCCGGTACGCGCGGAATAAGCGTTTCTGTATCTATATAGTGGGCTGTCGGGTAGCGCTCGACGGCCCGCTCATCTTTCGAACCCATCACAACGCAGGCGCGGACACGCGGCACGGCAACCAGCATGGCGAAGGCGAAGACGGTCTATATCTGTACGGAATGCGGCGGACAGGCGCCCAAGTGGCAAGGGCAGTGCCCCGCCTGTAATGCCTGGAACACGCTGGTGGAAAGCGCGCCCGAGCCGGCCGGCAACCATCGCTACCAGGCGCTCGCCAAGAGCGCGCCGGTGCGCCGTCTCGCCGATATCGAAGCCTCGGACGTGCCGCGCTTTACCTCCGGTGTCGGCGAATTCGACCGGGTGCTGGGCGGCGGTCTGGTCGCGGGCGGCGTGGTGCTGATCGGCGGCGATCCGGGGATCGGCAAATCGACGCTGCTGCTGCAGTCGCTCGCCGAAATCGCGGCCGATCGACGCGCGCTCTATGTGAGCGGCGAAGAATCGGCGGCGCAGATTGCGTTGCGCGCGCAACGACTCGGGCTGCTGGAGAAAGGCTCGAAGATGAACGAGCTGCAACTGCTCGCCGAAATCCAGCTTGAAAAGATCCAGGCGACCATCGAAGCCGAAAAGCCCGACGTCGCCGTGATCGACTCGATCCAGACCATCTATTCCGAAGCGCTGACTTCCGCGCCCGGTTCGGTCGCGCAGGTGCGCGAGTGCGCGGCGCAACTGACGCGCATCGCCAAGCAGTCGGGCACGTCGATCATCATGGTCGGCCACGTGACGAAAGAGGGCAATCTCGCCGGGCCGCGCGTGCTGGAACACATCGTCGATACGGTGCTGTACTTTGAAGGCGATACGCATTCGTCGTTCCGGCTGGTGCGCGCGTTCAAGAACCGCTTCGGCGCGGTGAACGAGCTGGGCGTGTTCGCGATGACGGAGAAAGGCTTACGCGGTGTGGCCAATCCTTCTGCACTCTTTCTGTCGCAACACGAGCAGAGCGTGCCGGGTTCCTGTGTGATGGTCACGCAGGAAGGCTCGCGGCCGCTGCTGGTGGAAGTGCAGGCGCTGGTCGATACGGCGCAGGTGCCCAACCCGCGCCGCCTCGCGGTCGGGCTGGAGCAAAACCGTCTTGCGCTGCTGCTGGCCGTGCTGCATCGCCATGCCGGCATCGGCTGCTTCGATCAGGATGTGTTCCTCAATGCCGTGGGCGGCGTGAAGATCACCGAACCGGCCGCCGACCTGGCCGTGCTGCTGTCCATTCATTCCTCGATGCGTAACAAGGCGTTGCCCAAGGGTCTGATCGTTTTTGGCGAAGTGGGTCTGGCGGGCGAGATCCGTCCCTCGCCGCGCGGCCAGGATCGTCTGAAGGAAGCGGCCAAGCTCGGTTTCACCTGCGCGCTGATTCCGCGCGCCAATGCGCCGAAACAGCCGATCGAAGGTTTGAATGTGATCGCCGTCGAGCGAATTGAGGAAGCGATCGATCGCGTGCGCGAGTTCGACTGAACGCCGCGCGCCGGCCTGTTCTGGCGCGTAACGATTAGTAACAACCCCGGCGCGCGCTGTAACCAGAAAGTTTTGCGATTTCCCTATCCTTGCCCGCATGAGCAACCCCGCATCAAGCGGAAAGGATAGCGACTTTGAAACAGACAGAATCGTCCATTGGCGGTAGTTCGATCGTCGTGCGCGGCTGCCGGGTCTCCGAGCCGCTTATGCAGCCTTGGGGCAGCAGTTGCCGCATCGTCGAGTGGATCGACGGCGATGGCCGCATTTCGCGCCAGGTGGTGGCCGGCAACGTGACGCCTTCGCAGGTGCGTAGCACCATCGCCCACCATGTCGAAGGCCGCAAGCACGTGCTGTACGACGACGAACGTGCGCCGCGCCAGACGCTGCCGCGCAGATAGGCATGCGCTTTCGCAGCAACATTTCCAGCTATGTTTTCAGCAGTACACAAGACAATGGGCGCACGATGGGCCCATTGCTCTTTTAATGCCTCGTTGAGCGCCTTCAGCCCCACGGACCGTAATTGAACGGTTTCTTGCCCGCCTGGCCAGCTTGAGGATGAGCGCTGGTGGGCGAAACAGCGGGGGCGGCCGACGTGACGCCCATCGGTAGACGGGCAACGCTTGCGGGCGGCTGCGCCGCTGCCTGACGCTGCGCTTCGACTTCGTCGAGCAGCGCCTGCAGCACGTCGGTGTTAAAGAGCGGATGGTTGGCCGCCTCGCCGGGCTTGAGTACCGGCGAAACGCAGCAGTCGATCACTTCGAGGCGGTCGATCCACGTCTGTAACGGCTCCGACGCAATCACTGCGCCCAGATCGCGCGTGAGCGATACGGCGTCCGACCCGCCGATCGCCTGACCCAGACTCCAATGCCGTTGCGCCCAGTCCTCGCGCCCGAGCGCCGTGCACAAGGCCTGCCAGAACTTCAACTCGAGCGCGCCGACTGCCAGCCAGCGATCGTCCTGCGTGCGGTAGAGGTTGTAGCAGGGCACGCCGCCGTTGAGCAGACCGCCGCCGGGCTGGAGCGCGGCCGCGTCGTCGTTGGCGAGCGCCACCTGCGCGACGACGTTGTTCGCGAACGCTTCGTGCGCCATCGAGATATCGACGAAACGGCCTTCGCCGCCGCGTGCGACCTGCCAGAGCGCGGCGAGGATCTGCGTGACGGCCGAGAGTGCGCCGCCGAGCAGATCGGCGATCTGGAAATTCGCCAGCACCGGCGCGCCGTCGCGCCCGGCCACCTGATCGAGCACACCCGCGTAAGCGACGTAGTTGAGGTCGTGGCCCGCTCGATCCGAGAACGGGCCGGTCGTGCCATAGCCGGTGATGGCGCAGTACACCAGTTTGGGATTGGCCGCGCGCAGCGTTTCGTAACCGACGCCCAGCCGCTCCATCACGCCCGGGCGGAAACTTTCGACCAGCACGTCGGCGTCGCGCGCGAGCGCGAGCAGCACGGCGCGACCGCTTTCGGACTTCAGGTCGATGCGGGTTTCGCGCTTGCCGCGATTGACCAGCCGGTAAAACGCACCTGGCCGGCCGGCGAGTTCATCGGAGGCGCTTTGCATCATGGTGCGCGCTGCGTCGCCCGCACCCGGCGGTTCGATCTTGAGCACGTCGGCGCCCATTTCGGCCAGACGCAGCGTGGCCACAGGCCCGGGTAAAAGCCGGGTCAGATCGAGAACGCGTAGGCCCTGCAAGGCGGCGGGTGTCGACACTCGGATAGCTCCTGACGATAGCGCTGGCTGGCGTAGACGATAAAAAGTGGGCGCTTAGCCGATCTGCTCAAGTTCCTCGTGCGCTTCGAGCCAATCGGCTTCCAGCGCTTCCAGGCGTGCCTGCACTTCGGCCTGACGGCGGATCGATTCCGTCAGTTTGGCCTTCTGCGCGGGTTCGTAACTGGCTGGATCGGCGATGAACGCGTCCAGTGTGCCTTTTTCCGCGTTGAGCGCGTCCATTTCCTTTTCGATTTTGCCGATCTTCGCCTGTAAGGGCTTCTTCAGATGTCCGAGACGCTGGCGCGTTTCCGCTTCCTGGCGACGCTGTTCCTTGCGGTTCACGCCGCTGTCGTCAGCCCCTGCGTCGTTCGCTGTGTCATTGACCGTGCCGTCCGCATTCGCCGTGCCGCCTGCCGCCGCGGCCTTGAACGCGGCGCGCTGTTCGGCCGCGTGTTGCAGCAGCCAGTCGCGGTAGTCGTCCAGATCGCCGTCGAAAGGCTGCAGGCGATGTTTGGCGACCAGCATGAACTGGTCGGTGGTGGCGCGCAGCAGATGCCGGTCGTGCGAGACCACGATCAGCGTGCCTTCGAACTGCGCGAGCGCCATGGTGAGCGCGTGACGCGTTTCGAGGTCGAGGTGGTTGGTCGGTTCGTCGAGCAGCAGCAGATTGGGCTTTTGCCAGATGATCAGCGCGAGCGCGAGACGCGCCTTTTCGCCGCCCGAAAAGGGCGCGATGGGCGCCGTGGCCATTTCGCCGGGGAAATTGAAGCAGCCGAGGAAGTCGCGCAGTTCCTGCTCGCGCGTGTCCGGTGCGAGGCGCGCAAGATGCTGGAGAGGTGTGTCGTCTGGGCGCAGCGTTTCGAGCTGATGCTGGGCGAAATAGCCGATCTGCAGGCCCTTGCCGGTGCGCAGTTCGCCCGAAAGCGGCTCGAGCGTGGCTGCGAGCGTCTTGATCAGCGTGGATTTTCCCTGGCCGTTCGCGCCCAGCAGGCCGATGCGCTGGCCGTTCTGGATCGACAGCGCCACCCGTTCGACGATGGGCGTTTCGGTGCCGTCTTCGGCGCGATAGCCGCAGCGCACGCCGTCCATGACCAGCATGGGATTGGGCGCGGAATCCGGCGTGCGGAATTCGAATGTGAACGGCGAGGCCGCGTGCGCGGGCGCGATCAGCTCCATGCGCTCCAGCGCCTTGACGCGGCTTTGCGCCTGACGCGCCTTGGTGGCCTGGGCCTTGAAGCGGTTGATGAAGCTTTGCAGATGCGCGACGGTCTTCTGCTGCTTTTCGTAGGCGCTTTGCTGCAGCGCCAGTTGCTGCGCGCGCAGGATTTCGAACTGCGAGTAGTTGCCGCCGTAGCGCTTGATCTGCTGGTTTTCCAGATGCAGCGTGACGTTACAGACCGAGTCGAGGAATTCGCGGTCGTGCGAGATCACGACGAGCGTGCCGGGATAGCGGTGCAGCCAGTCTTCCAGCCAGACGATGGCGTCCAGATCCAGGTGGTTCGTGGGTTCGTCGAGCAGCAGCAGGTCGGAGCGGCACATCAGCGCCTGGGCGAGGTTCAGGCGCATACGCCAGCCGCCCGAGAAGCTCGCGACCGGCTGGCGGGTCTGATCCATCGTGAAGCCCAGGCCGAGCAGCAGCGCTTCGGCGCGCGCGGGCGCGGTGTAGCCGTCGGCGTCGGCGAAGGCGGCGTGGGCTTCGGCTTCGGCCGCGCCGTCGTGGGCCGCGGAAGCGGCGGCGATGCGCGCTTCGATCTCGCGCAGCGGCGCGTCGCCGTCCAGCGTGTAGTCGAGCGCGGTTTTATCGACGGCCGGGGTTTCCTGCGCGACGTGCGCGATTGCCCATGTGGGCGGCATGGAGAAGTCGCCGCCGTCCGCATGCAGCTCGCCGCGCAGCACGGCGAACAGCGTGGATTTGCCCGCGCCATTGGCGCCGATGAGACCGACTTTTTCGCCCGGATTGAGGGTGAACGATGTCTGGTCGAAGAGCGGCTTGGTACCGCGGGCAAGACTGAATTGATTGAAGCGGATCACGGGAGCGCCAGCGCAGATAAAACGTAAAGCGCTATTTTAAACTGGCTCGCGCGCAGCCCGGGATTGGCCGAACGGCTAATGCGCAATCATCGCTAATCTCGCTGGACATTTCACTGGCCATCTGGCCAAGGTGCGGGCGGGATCGGTTCTCACGTAGACTGGCGCTTTCCTTGGGGAGGAGCCAGATGTCCACGGTCTATTCGTTCACCGCGCAACCGCTGGGTGGCGGCGCGCCAGTCAGCCTTGAAGACTACGCCGGCAAGGTGCTGCTGATCGTCAATACCGCGAGCGAGTGCGGGTTCACGCCGCAGTACGCGGGCCTGCAAAAGCTCTACGACCAGTACGCCTCGCGCGGGCTTGCGGTGCTCGGCTTTCCGTGCAACCAGTTCGGCAAACAGGAGCCGGGCGCAAGTGCGGAGATCGGCGCGTTCTGCGAGAAGAACTTTGGCGTGACGTTTCCGATGTTCGAGAAGATCGACGTGAACGGGGCAAATGCGCATCCGCTCTATAGCTGGCTCACGAGCGAAGCGCCGGGCCTGCTGGGGCTGGTCGGGCTCGAGCGCATCAAGTGGAATTTCACCAAGTTTCTCGTGGATCGCAGCGGCAAGGTCATCAAGCGCTACGCGCCGGTCACGAAGCCCGAAGCCATTGCCGCGGATATCGAAAAACTGCTGTAAAGCCGTGGTCTGAGCGAAGTCTAGAGAATCGGCGCGAACAGGCGCGCGACGTGCATCGCGATCTTGCGCCACGCGGGCGCATCGCGATATTCGCCGCGGTCGATCTCGAAACTCGCTTCGAAGTCGTGTCGCAGCATGGCCTCGACTTCCGATGCGAAGCCCGCGTGCACGGTCAGCACCATGATTTCGAAGTTCAGGCGGAACGAGCGGTTGTCCAGATTCGCGCTGCCGATGGCGGCGGCCGTGTCGTCGATCAGCACGACCTTCTGGTGCAAAAAGCCCGGCTTGTAGCGAAAGATGCGGATGCCCGCGCGCACCGCGTCGTAGGCGTAAAGCGTGGAGGCTTCGAATACCACGTAGTGATCGCGCCGACTTGGAATCAGGATGCGCACGTCCACGCCGCGCAGTGCGGCCAGGCGCAGCGCGGCGAAGACGGCGGAATCCGGCACGAGGTAGGGCGTGGTGATCCAGATGCGCTTGTTCGCTGCGTTGATCGCTTCCACAAAGAAGAGCGAGCAGGTCTCCTGCCGATCGGCCGGGCCGGTGGGCATGACGAGGCAGGCCATGTCGTCGCCGTCGCGCGGCGTGACGGCGGGCGCTTCGCTGCCAGGCAGTTCCTGCGTGACCCAGTACCAGTCTTCGGTGAAGGCGAACTGGATGTTCGCCACCACGGGGCCGCGCAGTTCGATATGCGTGTCGCGCCACGGCGAAAGCGGCGGCTTGGCGCCCAGATATTCCACGCCCACGTTGTGGCCGCCCACAAAGGCACGCTCGCCGTCCACCACGACGATCTTGCGATGGTTGCGGAAATTGAGCTGGAAACGGTTGACGATGCGCCGCCGCGTGGAGAACGGGTGCACTTCCACGCCGCCCGCGCGCAGGCTGCTCACGTAGCTGGAGGGCAGATCGAAGCTGCCGATGCTGTCGTAGAGGAAGTACACGCGCACGCCGCGCGCGGCACAGGCGAGCAGCAGATCCTTGAGCATGTCGCCGAGCGCATCGGCGCGCACGATGAAGAACTGCACGATCACGTACTGGCGTGCCTGTTCGATGGCGTCGAAGATCGCAGAAAACGTGGCTTCGCCGTTGACGAGCGTGCGCACCGCGTTGCCGGGCACGAGCGGCATGCCGCCGAGGTGCGAGAGCGTGCGGATCACGCGCGGGTTCAGCGCGTCGGCGGGCCCGTTCGCTTCCTGCGCGAAGCGCTCGCCCGATTCGCTGCCGAGCTGCCCGAGGTCGGGCGCGCGCGCCCGGGAGCGTAGCGTTTCGTTGCGCAGGCGCCGCGCATCCGCGTAACCGGCGAACTTGCTGCGGCCAAGGAATAAATACGGGATGAGCGTGAGGTAAGGCATCGTCGCGAGCGAGACAGCCCACGCGATCGCCCCTTGCGAGGTGCGGGTGACGAGAATGGCGTGACACGCGGCGACCAGTCCCAGCAGATGGACGGTGGCGAGCAGAATGCCGAGAGTGGACCAGTCGAATCGCATAGAGACGCGGGACGCTGCAGGAGCCGGGCAGCGCGTTCGTTCTTACAGACTTTCGCGCTGCGGCCCGAGCCGCAAGACGTCCTTGCCGCGTAAACCGGGAAACGTCCATCTTACCCAACCCAGCGGGATGAGGGCGCGCCCGGTATCAGGATCGCGCGCCACGAGTGCGGCGCGCGATGGGTACAAGCTGGCGCTTAGACCGGCAGGTCGCAGGCCTGAATCAGGAACACCTGATCGTCGCCGGCGCTCGTCGAGAGCCAGACGAGATCGAGGCCGCCAAACGCGGCTTCGACGTTCTCGCGCTCGTTGCCGATTTCGACCACGAGCACGCCGTTGTCGGTCAGCCAGTTGCGCGCTTCCTTGATGATGCGACGCACGATGTCCATGCCGTCCTCGCCGCCCGCGAGCGCCATTTCCGGCTCGTGGCGGTATTCGGGCGGCAGCGCGTCCATCGAGCCCGCGTTCACGTACGGCGGATTCGTGATGATGACGTCGTAGCGGCGCTCGGCGAGCGGTGCGTACAGATCGCCTTCGAACAGCGAAATGCGCGCGTCGAGCTCATGCTCGTGCACGTTGCGCTTCGCGACTTCGAGTGCCGGAGCCGACAGATCGACGGCATCGATATCGGCATTCGGGAAGGCGTGCGCCGCGAGAATCGCGAGGCTCGCCGAACCGGTGCAGAGTTCGAGCACGGCGGTGACCTGCTCGGGATCTTCCACGTACGGCTGCAGGCCGTCGGCCAGCAGTTCGCCGATAAACGAACGCGGCACGATCACGCGCTCGTCGACGTAAAAGCGCAGGCCGTGCATCCACGCTTCCTGCGTGATGTAGGCGGCCGGCACGCGCTCGGTCGCGCGGCGCTCGATCACGGCGAGTACCTTGTCGATTTCTTCGGGCGCGAGGCGCGCGTCGAGGAACGGATCGAGCAGGTCCAGCGGCAGATGCAGCGAGTGCAGGATCAGATACGCGGCTTCGTCGTAGGCATTGGTCGAGCCGTGGCCGAACGCGAGCTGCGCGGCGGAGAAACGCGAAACGCCGTAGCGCAGCAGATCGCGCACGGTGCTAAACGTCGTGGAAAGCGGTTGGGTCATATTGGGAACTCCAGCCTGGGCGCGGGCGCTCAGGCGATCAGTTGTTCGAGTACGCGGCGGTACACGTTCTTGAGCGGGTCGATGAACTTCACTTCGATATGCTCATCGATCTTGTGGATGCTGCCGTTGGGCGGGCCGAACTCCACGACCTGCTGGCACATGCGCGCGATGAAACGGCCGTCCGAGGTGCCGCCCGTGGTCGACAGTTCGGTGGTCACGCCGGTTTCGTCGAGAATCGCTTTTTCGAGCGCGTTCGACAGCGCGCCGCGCGGCGTCAGGAAGGGCAGGCCGCTCACGCTCCAGTGCAGATCGTATTCGAGACCGTGCTTGTCGAGGATCGCGTGCACGCGCTGCTGCAGGCCTTCCACGGTGCTGGCGGTCGAAAAACGGAAGTTGAACAGCACTTCGGCGTGGCCGGGAATCACGTTGCTCGCGCCCGTGCCGCTGTGCATGTTCGAGACCTGCCAGGTGGTCGGCGGAAAGTATTCGTTGCCGTCGTCCCATTTTTCGGCGACGAGTTCGGCCAGCGCCGGCGCCAGCAGATGCACGGGATTCTTCGCCAGATGCGGGTAGGCGATATGGCCTTGCACGCCCTTGACGACAAGCTTGCCCGACATCGAACCGCGGCGGCCGTTCTTCACGCAGTCGCCCAGCGTTGCCGACGAAGTCGGTTCGCCGACGATGCAGTAATCCATTTTCTCGCCGCGCGCCTGCAGCGCCTCGACCACCTTGACGGTGCCGTCGGTGGCCGGGCCTTCTTCGTCGCTGGTGATGAGGAAGGCGATCGCGCCGCGATGTTGCGGATGCGCGGCCACGAACTCTTCGCTGGCGACGATGAACGCGGCGAGCGAGGTCTTCATGTCGGCGGCGCCGCGGCCATAGAGAATGCCGTCGCGATGATGGGGTTCGAACGGCGGCGAGCTCCATTGCTCGAGCGGGCCGGTGGGCACGACATCGGTATGGCCCGCGAAGGCGAGCAGCGGGCCGTCGGTGCCGGCCGCGCCGCGTTTGACGGCCCATAGGTTGGTCACGCCGTTGGATTCGATCGTTTCGCACGCGAAGCCGAGCGCGCTGAGGCGTTCGGTCATGATGCGCTGGCAGTGCTGGTCGTCGGGCGTCACGGACGCGCGCGCGATCAGGGCTTCGGTAAGGGCGAGGGTGGCGGACATGGAGGGACCGGTTGCAAATGAAAATGCCGGCACCGCTGACGAGTCAGGGGCCGGCAACAGCTGGTGATGGCCGGGCTGTCCGATGGGCGTCTGGCGCTCATCGGATCAATCCTTCAGGCAAAAATCGTTTCGAGCTGCTCGGCGGCAAAGCCGAGCGCCTTCACGCGGCCGTTCACGACGATGACCGGCCGCTTGATGATCGACGGCTTGTGGCTCATCAACGCAATCGCGCCGGCGGTCGAATCGGCTTCGGCCTTGTGCACTTCGGACAGGCCGCGCCAGGTCGTGCCGCGCTTGTTGATCAGCTGATCGAGCGACACGTCCTTGAGCCAGTCCTGCACCAGCGCGCTCGATACGCCGGCCTTCTTGAAGTCGTAAAACTCGAACTCGATGCCGTGCTCTTCCAGCCACACGCGGGCCTTCTTCACGGAATCGCAGTTCGGAATGCCGTATACGACAGTCTTTGCGGCCTTCGCCATCAGTCGCCTCGCAGCAGCTCGTTCAGGCCGACCTTGGCGCGCGTCTTGGCATCGACCTTCTTGACGATCACGGCGCAGTACAGGCTGTGCGAACCGTCCTTCGAAGGCAGGTTGCCGGCCACGACGACCGAGCCAGCCGGGATGCGGCCGTAGGTGATTTCGCCGGTTTCGCGGTCATAGATCTTGGTCGACTGGCCGAGGTACACGCCCATCGAGATGACCGAGTTTTCTTCGACGATCACGCCTTCCACGACTTCCGAGCGCGCGCCGATGAAGCAGTTGTCTTCGATGATGACCGGGTTGGCCTGCAGCGGCTCCAGCACGCCGCCGATGCCCACGCCGCCCGAAAGGTGCACGTTCTTGCCGATCTGCGCGCACGAACCGACGGTTGCCCACGTGTCGACCATCGTGCCTTCGTCGACGTATGCGCCGATGTTGGTGTACGACGGCATCAGCACGACGTTCTTGCCGATGAACGAGCCACGGCGAGCGATGGCCGGCGGCACGACGCGGAAGCCGCCTGCTGCGAAGTCTTCAGCCGTGTAGTTGGCGAACTTCGACGGCACCTTGTCGAAGAACTGCGTGAAGCCGCCTGCGGCCATCGGCGCGTTGTCTTCCAGGCGGAACGACAGCAGCACGGCCTTCTTCACCCACTGGTTGACGATCCAGTCGCCGTCCTTCTTTTCGGCGCAGCGCAGGGCGCCCTTGTCCAGCTCGGCGATGACGTGGGCGACGGCTTCACGCACGTCGTTCGGCGCGGACTTGGGCGAGAAGTCGGCGCGGTTTTCCCAGGCGGTGTCGATGATCTGCTGAAGTTGTTGCGACATGGTGGTGATTTCGTGAAATTGATGGTGGAAAGCGGAGTTGCGCACGGCGGGTGGCAGGCGGGCTGCACACACCCCGCACGCAGGGAAAGCTTTACGGTTTGAGCGAGCGGCAGAAGTCGACGATGCGCTGCGCGCCCTCGATGCACTCCGCGACGTCGGCGACGAGCGCGAGGCGCACGAAACCGGCACCGGGATTCGCGCCATGCGCTTCGCGCGCGAGAAACGAGCCCGGCAGGACCGTCACATTATAGTCGGCGTAGAGGCGCTGGGCGAACGCGTCGTCCGTGAGGCCGGTGCGCGAGACATTGGCCCACAGGTAGAACGCGGCGTCCGGCAGCTTCACGTCGAGCACGTCGGCGAGCAACGGCGTGACGGTCGAGAACTTCTGCACGTATTTGGCGCGATTGTCGCGCACGTGCGCTTCGTCGCCCCAGGCGGCGATGCTAGCCGATTGCCAGACCGGCGACATGGCCGAGCCGTGATACGTGCGATAAAGCAGAAACTGCTTGAGGATCGCGGCGTCGCCGGCCACGAAGCCCGAGCGCATGCCCGGCGCGTTCGAGCGCTTCGACAGACTGGAGAGCATGACGAGACGCTCGAAGCCGCGGCCGAGCTGGCGGGCGGCTTCGAGACCGCCGAGCGGCGGCTTCGTTTCGTCGAAATAGATCTCCGAATAGCATTCGTCGGACGCAATCACGAAGCCGTATTTGTCGGACAGCGCGAACAGTTCGCGCCAGTCGTCGAGCGTGAGCACGGCGCCCGTCGGATTGCCCGGCGAGCAGACGAACAGCAGCTGCGTGCGCGCCCAGACGTCTTCCGGCACCTGCGAATAATCGCAGGCGAAGTTGCGGGCCGGATCGCTGTTCACGAAATACGGCTCGCCGCCTGCGAGCAGCGCGGCGCCTTCGTAGATCTGGTAGAACGGGTTCGGGCAGAGTACGATCGCCCGCTTCGCCGGGTCTTTCACGCCGGCCGTGGGGTCCACGACCGCCTGGGCGAGCGCGAACAGCGCCTCGCGCGAACCGGACACCGGCAGCACTTCGGTGGCGGCGTCGATCTTCGGCAGGCTGTAGCGCTCGGTCACCCATTTCGCGATCGCCTCGCGCAGCGCGGGCGTGCCGGCCGTGGCCGGATACACCGACAGACCGTCGAGCGAATCGACGATGGCGTCGCGGATCAGCGCGGGCGTCGGGTGTTTCGGCTCGCCGATCCCGAAGCTGATGTGGCGCAGGCCGGCATTCGGCGTGACGTCCTTGAAGAGCACGCGCAGCTTTTCAAAGGGATAGGACTGGAGGGTGTCGAGGAGCGGATTCACGGCTTGGCGGGCTAAATAGGCGAGCTGGAGCGAAAGACGGACAGGCAGCGGGCAGGGCGCAGCGGCGTCGGATCGACGCGCGTAGCGCGCGTTTGCGGCGCAGGTTGCGCGGCATCTGCGGCTGGAAAAGCGGGAATTATAACTTGGCGTCGTCTGGACGTTGCGCGGCATCAAGGCTGGCGCGGCAAGCCGGGCACGCATGAGACAGGAAAAAGGGCCTGGAAATGCAATCTGTGAAGGGTGCGCCGCGCGCAGTCGTGCGCTTGACCGGGGCCGCGCGATGAACGCGAATCTCAAAGCGGGCTGGCCTACGCTCGCGATTCTGATCGGCGCTTCGGTCTGGGGCGTGATCTGGTATCCGCTGCGCACGCTCGCGAGCTTCGGCCTGACGGGCACGGCCGCCGGCGCGGCCACGAGCGCGGCGGGCTGTCTGTTCGTGCTGCTGCTGCGCCGCCGCTCGATTTCGACCGTGCGCTGGCACTGGATCTTGCCGATGCTCGGGCTCGCGGCCGGCATCACCAATATCGGCTTTGTCTGGGGCGCGATCCACGGCGAAGTGATGCGCGTGCTGCTGCTGTTTTATCTCACGCCCGCATGGACCGCGATCTTCGCCCATTTCATCCTGCACGAACGCCTGTCGTGGTCGGGCGCGGCGCTCGCCGGGCTGTCGCTGCTGGGCGCGGTCATGATGCTCTGGTCGCCGAAACTGGGCGTGCCGCTGCCGGGCAGCGCGGCGGAGTGGGCCGGACTCGTGGCCGGCATGGGTTTCGCGATGAGTAACGTGCTGGTCGTCAAGACGAGCCGCATCCTGCCGCAGATGAAGCCGGAAATGCGCACGGCCGTGATTTTTGGCGGCGCGGCGATCTTCGGCGCGCTCGCTTCGTGCTTCGAGCCGCTGCCGGTGATTCACGCAGGCGAACCGGTCGCGCGGATCATGCTGCTCGTGCTGGTGCTCGGCCTGTTGCTCAGTTCGAACAATATGCTCGTGCAGTACGGTCTCGCACGCGTGCCTGCGAACCGCGCGTCGATCATCATGCTGTTCGAGATCGTCGTGACGGCGCTCTCGTCCTGGCTGCTGGCGGGCGAGACGCCGGGGCCGCGCGAATGGGCGGGCGGCGCGTGCATCGTGTTGGCCTCGCTGCTGTCGAGCTGGGTCCATCGCGCGCAGGACGCGAAACGCGAGGAGGGCACAGCGCGCAAACCGCACACGCCCCACGCAAGCGCCGATGCCAGCGCCATCGCGCACGCCCAGGCAAACCGGCTCGACGACGACGAGGGCGCGCCGGGTCAGCGCGGCGATCACGCCGAAAATGCCGCAAAGGCCGATGCCGGCGTCAGCGACGACGCCACACAAGCCGAAAGCGGCGCGAAAGACAGCGCGCCGCCCACGGCTTCTCCGCGCAGCGGGCAGAATGGCTCGCGTGCGATGGTATGATTGCCGCTGATCCTCGCCGGCCGGGGCGCGCAGGCTGTGTTTGATGCGCGCGGTGCGGCGAGCCGTGGCGGCTGCCCGAGATGCTTGATGTAGGCCTGATGCGGCGCGCTGCGCCGTCGTGCGACCGGTTGCGAGGTCGGCGGCGCGCGGCCTGCGACCACAGGCGCGGGCGGTCCCGTTCACCCTCCCTATTCCAACAGCGATATCGCCGTGCGTCTGACCTCGATTAAACTCGCTGGCTTCAAATCTTTCGTCGATCCCACGCATTTCCAGGTTCCGGGCCAACTCGTCGGAGTGGTCGGGCCGAATGGCTGTGGCAAATCGAACATCATCGACGCCGTGCGCTGGGTGCTCGGCGAGTCCCGCGCGTCCGAGCTGCGCGGCGAGTCGATGCAGGACGTCATCTTCAACGGTTCCACGGCGCGCAAGCCCGGTAGCCGCGCGAGCGTCGAACTCGTGTTCGACAACGCGGACGGCCGCGCCGCCGGCCAGTGGGGCCAATATGCCGAAATCGCCGTCAAGCGCGTGCTCACGCGCGACGGCACGTCGAGCTACTACATCAACAATCTGCCGGCACGCCGCCGCGACATTCAGGACATCTTCCTCGGGACGGGTCTCGGGCCGCGCGCCTACGCGATCATCGGCCAGGGCATGATCGCGCGCATCATCGAGGCGAAGCCTGAAGAGCTGCGCGTGTTTCTCGAAGAAGCCGCCGGTGTCTCGAAGTACAAGGAACGCCGTCGCGAAACGGAAAACCGCCTGCACGACACGCGCGAGAATCTGACGCGTGTGGAAGACATCGGGCGCGAACTCTCGACCAACCTCGACAAGCTCGAAGGGCAGGCCGTGGTGGCGACGCGATTCCGCGAACTGCAGTCCGACGGCGAAGAAAAGCAGCGTCTGCTGTGGCTGTTGCGCAAGAACGAAGCGGCGGCCGAGCAGCAGCGCCAGCAGCGCGCGATCGAGCAGGCGCAGATCGACCTCGAACGTCATACGGCGCAATTGCGCGAAGTCGAAGCGCAGCTCGAAACGCTGCGCGTCGCGCACTATTCGGCCAGCGACGCCATGCAGGGCGCGCAGGGTTCGCTCTACGAAGCGAACGCCGAAGTCAGCCGCCTCGAAGCCGAAATCAAGTTCATCGTCGAATCGCGCAACCGGGTGCAGGCGCAGATCGCCGCGCTCACCGCGCAGCGCGAGCAATGGCAGGTGCAGGCGCAAAAAGCCCAGGACGACATCGAAGACGCCGAAGAGCAACTGGCGATGGGCGAGGAAAAGGCGGCGGTCGCGGAAGAAGAAGCGGCCGCGAAACAGGAAGCCTTGCCTGCGCTCGAAAACCGCTGGCGCGATGCGCAGACGCAGCTGAACGAAGAGCGCGCGGGCATTGCGCGCACCGAACAGGCGATCAAGCTCGAAGCCGCGCATCAGCGTAACGCCGATCAAATGCTCCAGCAGCTTCAGCAGCGCGAAGAGCGTTTGAAGTCGGAAGCGGGTGGGCTCGATGCACCGGACGAAGTGCAGCTCGAAGAGTTGCGCATGCAGCTCGCCGAGCAGGAAGAAGTGCTGCACGACGCCCAGGGGCGTCTGGCCGATGCGCAGGAAAACGTGCCGCGTCTGGATGCCGAGCGGCGCGCCGCGCACGACCGCGTGAATGCGGAAAGCGCGCAAACCCACCAGCTCGAAGCCCGTCTGGCCGCGCTCAAGCAGTTGCAGGAAAACGTGCAGACCGAAGGTAAGATCCAGCCGTGGCTCGAACGCCATGAACTGGGTGCGTTGCCGCGTCTGTGGAAGAAGCTGCATGTCGACGCCGGTTGGGAAACCGCGCTCGAAGCGGTGCTGCGCGAGCGTCTCGCGGCGCTCGAAGTGTCGAATCTCGACTGGGTCAAGGCGTTCGCGAGCGACGCGCCGCCGGCCAAGCTCGCGTTCTATGCGCCGCCGCCCGCAGGTCTGACACCGGCCGTGCCTGCCGGACTCACGCCGTTGCTCTCGCTCGTGCGTATCGACGATGCCGGCCTGCGCGCGGTGCTCAACGAATGGCTCGCGACGACCTTCGTGGCCGCCGATCTCGCCGAAGGTCTCGCGCAACGCGCGCAGTTGCCGGAAGGCGGCGTGTTCGTGGTGAAGGCCGGCCATATGGTCACGCGCGTAGGCGTGCAGCTCTACGCCGCGGACTCGGAACAGGCCGGCATGCTGGCGCGCCAGCAGGAAATCGAAAATCTGACGCGCCAGTTGCGCGCCCAGGCGCTGCTGGCGGACGAAGCCCGCTCGGCGGTGGTGCGCGCGGAAGCCGCGCATACCACGGCGGCGCAGCAGCTCGGCGAACTGCGCCAGCAGGCCGAGCGCGCGACCCAGCGCGTGCACGCCTTGCAGATGGACGTGCTCAAGCTGACGCAGGCACACGAGCGTTACACGGCGCGCAGCACGCAGATCCGCGAAGAGCGCGAAGAGATTCGTGCGCAGACCGAAGAGCAGCGTGCGCTGCGTGCGGAATCGGAAGCGAATTTCGAGCGTCACGACAGCGAACTGGCCGAATTGCAGGCGCGCTTCGAAGATAACCAGCTTGCGTTCGAAGCGCTCGACGAAGACCTCGGCAATGCGCGCAACCAGGCGCGCGATCTCGAACGTGCGGCCGGCGATGCGCGCTTTGCGGCGCGCAACATGGCCAACCGCATCGAAGAGCTCAAGCGCAATATCCAGATCGCACACGATCAGAGCGAGCGCGTGGCCGCCTCGCTCGAAGACGCGCGCGCCGAACTGGAAACGATCAACGAACAGACCGCTCACACGGGCCTGCAGGACGCGCTGGAAATTCGCGCCGAAAAGGAGGAAGCGCTGCGCAACGCGCGGGTGGAACTCGACGATCTGAGCGCCCGACTGCGCGCCGCCGACGAGACCCGCCTGAACGCGGAACGCGCGCTGCAGCCGCTGCGCGACCGCATCACGGAACTGCAGCTCAAGGAACAGGCCGCGCGCCTGAACGGCGAGCAGTTCATCGAGCAGCTTCAGGCGGCGGGTGTGGACGAAGCCGCGTTGCAGGAAAAGCTTTCGCCGGACCTGAAGGCGCCGTATCTGCAGGGCGAAGTCACGCGCATCAACAACGCGATTGCGGCGCTCGGCCCCGTCAACATGGCCGCGCTCGACGAACTGGCGGCGGCGAAGGAGCGCAAGAGCTTCCTCGACGCCCAATCGGCCGATCTGACGAGCGCGATCGAAACGCTCGAAGACGCGATCCGCAAGATCGACCAGGAAACCCGCACGCTGCTGCAAGGCACTTTCGACCAGGTGAACCACCATTTCGGCGAGCTGTTCCCGCGCCTGTTCGGTGGCGGCCAGGCGAAGCTCATCATGACCGGCGACGAAATTCTCGACGCCGGCGTGCAGGTGATGGCGCAGCCGCCGGGCAAGAAGAATTCGACGATTCACCTGCTGTCGGGCGGCGAGAAAGCGCTGACCGCCACGGCGCTCGTGTTCGCGATGTTCCAGCTCAATCCGGCGCCGTTCTGTCTGCTGGACGAAGTGGACGCGCCGCTCGACGACGCCAACACGGAACGCTTCGCCAACCTCGTGCGCGCGATGTCGGACAAGACGCAGTTCCTCTTCATCTCGCACAACAAGATCGCGATGGAGATGGCGCAGCAACTGATCGGCGTGACGATGCAGGAGCAGGGCGTGTCGCGCATCGTGGCCGTAGACATGGAAACGGCGGCGGGTTTCGCACAAAATATCGGCTAAACGGTCGAAACGGTTTAGACATCCAAGGGACGGCGCGCGGCGCGACAGCCAGCGGCGCCACGCTTGCGGTTTGCGCAGCGGCACAGGCCGGCGCGCGCCGCCAGACAAGAAAGAATTGCAGATGGAGCATGCATGGATCAGTTGACTCTCGGGTTGATCGGCGCGGGTGCCGTAGTCGTCGGGGGCGTGGTGGTGTACAACGCGTGGCAGGGCGCCAGGGTGCGCCGTCGCATGCCGCGCCCGATGCCCGAGGAAGCCGTCGAATCGCCGTTGCGCGACGACCTGCAGGAACCTAGCCCGTTTATCGAACCGGCTCGCGCGCCTTCGCGTCGCGAGCCTTCGCTTGCGGGCCAGGGCGCGGAAGAAAGCGCAGAGCGCGTCGAACCGGGCTTCGGCACGGTTGCGCCTGCCGATACGCCCGTCGATATCCAGGCCGAGAACACCTCGCCGAACGGTTTTGCCGAAGGTGAAGCGGCGCAGGCCGAAGGCGCGGTCTCGGCTAATGCCGCCGACGCAGCCGAAGCGGCTGTGGCAACGCCCGCCGAACATGACGAAACCGCTGCCGCGAAGGACGAAGCGCCGGCCAGCGAAGAAGACGAGCGCGTCGAACCGGTGATGCCGGCTGCGACCACGATTTCTTCGGCGCCGCCCGCGATCGTCGATCGCCGTATCGACTGCATCGTGCCGATTCGCCTGGGCGGCGCGCTGCCCGGCGAGCGTGTGATTCCGCTCGCGCAGCGTCTGCGCCGCGCCGGCAGCAAGCCCGTGCACATCGAAGGCAAGCCGGAAGGCGGCGACGGCTGGGAACTGCTGCAAAATGGCGTGCGCTACGAAGAACTGCGCGCCGCCGCGCAACTCGCGAACCGCAATGGCCCGCTCAACGAGCTGGAGTTTTCGGAATTCGTCGCGGGCGTCCATCAACTGGCCGATGCGCTCGACGGTCTGCCCGAATTCCCGGACATGACCGAGACCGTGGCGATGGCGCGCGAACTCGACGGCTTTGCGGCGCAGTGCGACGCGCAGCTTTCGATCAACGTGCTGTCGGATGGCGCGCCGTGGTCGGCGAATTACGTGCAGGCGGTGTCGGCGCAGGACGGCCTGCTGCTGTCGCGCGACGGCACGCGTTTCGTGAAGCTCGACGCGAAGCAGAGCCCGGTGTTCATGCTGCAGTTCGGCGACACCAACTTCCTGCGCGACGACCTGACCTACAAGGGCGGCCAGATGATCACGCTGATCCTCGACGTGCCGGTGGCCGACGAGGACATCCTGCCGTTCCGCCTGATGTGCGATTACGCGCGCTCGCTCGCGGAGCGCATTGGCGGGCGCGTGGTGGACGACCAGCGCCGGCCGCTGCCGGAGTCGGTTCTGCAGAACATCGACAAGCAGCTTATGACGCTCTACGCGAAGCTCGAACAGGCCGGCATTCCGGCGGGTTCGGCGGCGACGCGCCGGCTCTTCAGCCAGTAACGCGGGCGGAGTCGGGCGAAAGCGGCCGGAAGCGGCCGTTCGCCCGCCTGAAAGGCGCGGTGCCATCGAGGCGCTGCGCCTTTTTCATTTTGCGGCCGGTTCGGCGGCGCACGAAGTTAGCCGTTCGGCCGATGCCACAGGCGCGGCTTCCTGAGATAATCTGACTCTTAAATCACTCGTCAGAAGCCGCAACCAGCATGGTCCGTCATCCCGCCCGTCCTACCGAAGCATCTCCCGCGACCGAGCGCGCGGCGTGGCTGCGCGCCGAACTCGAGCGCGCCAATCACGCTTATTACGTGCTCGACCAGCCCGAGTTGCCCGACGCGGAATACGACACGCTGTTCCGCGAACTGCAGGCCATCGAATCCGAACATCCGGATCTGATCACGCCCGATTCGCCCACCCAGCGTGTGGGCGGCGAAGCGTCGGCGGGCTTCGAGCCGGTTGTCCATGACGTGCCGATGCTCTCGCTCAACAACGGTTTCGCCGACGAAGACATCGCCGCATTCGACAAGCGCGTGCATGACACGCTCGGCAAGGCCGAAGGCGAGGCAGTCGACTACGCCTGCGAACTCAAGTTCGACGGTCTGGCGATTTCGCTGCGCTACGTGGATGGCGTGTTCGTGCAGGCGTCCACACGTGGCGACGGCACAACCGGCGAAAACGTTACCGAAAACGTGCGCACGATCCGTTCACTGCCGCTGCGGCTGAAGGGCGCGCGCGTGCCGAAGGTGCTCGACGTGCGCGGCGAAGTGCTGATGTTCCGCCGCGATTTTGCGCGTATGAACGAGCGTCAGCGCGAAGCCGGCCAGAAGGAATTTGCCAATCCGCGCAATGCCGCGGCCGGCAGCCTGCGCCAGCTCGATTCGAAGATTACGGCGCAGCGTCCGCTGTCGTTTTTTGCGTATGGCATTGGCGTGCTGGAAGGCGAGCCGATGCCCGCCACGCATGGCGAACTGCTCGACTGGTACGCGGAAATGGGTCTGCCCGTGAACAGCGAGCGCGCGGTCGTGAAGGGCGCGCAAGGTCTGCTCGACTTTTTCCGCGCCGTGGGCGAGACGCGCGACGGCTTGCCGTACGACATCGATGGCGTGGTCTACAAGGTCAATCGCCGCGACGAACAGGATGCGCTCGGCTTTGTCTCGCGCGCGCCGCGTTTCGCGCTGGCACACAAGTTTCCGGCCCAGGAAGTGCTCACGACCTTGCTCGCCATCGACGTGCAGGTGGGGCGCACGGGTGCCATCACGCCGGTTGCGCGTCTGGAACCCGTGTTCGTGGGCGGCGCGACGGTCACCAACGCTACGCTGCATAACGAAGACGAAGTGCGCCGCAAGGACATCCGTATCGGCGATACGGTGATCGTGCGCCGTGCGGGCGATGTGATTCCCGAGGTGGTGGGCGCGCTGCTGGAGCGTCGCCCGGAAGATGCACACGAATTTGTGATGCCCACCGAATGCCCCGTGTGTGGTTCGCGCATCGAACGTCTGCCCGACGAAGCCATCGCGCGCTGTACTGGCGGTCTGTTCTGTCCGGCGCAGCGCAAGCAGGCGCTCTGGCACTTCGCGCAGCGCCGCGCACTGGATATCGACGGTCTGGGCGAAAAGATCCTCGATCAGCTGGTCGAGCAGAATCTCGTGCGCACGCCGGCGGACCTGTTCAACCTGGGTTTCGCCACGCTCGCGGAACTCGACCGCATGGCAGAGAAATCGGCACAAAACCTGCTCGATTCGCTGGAAAAAGCCAAGTCGACCACGCTCGCACGTTTTATTTATGCATTGGGCATTCGGCAGGTAGGCGAATCCACCGCGAAGGATCTGGCCAAATACTTCGGCTCGCTCGATCCGATCATGGACGCGAGCGTCGAGCAACTGCTCGAAGTGAAGGATGTGGGGCCGATCGTGGCGGAATCGATTCACCAGTTCTTTGCGGAAGAACATAACCGCACGGTCATCGAGCAACTGCGCGCGCCCGGCAAGGTCACATGGCCAGAAGGTCCGCCCGCGCCCAAGGCGCCGGTGGGCGTGCTCGCGGGCAAGACGGTCGTGCTCACGGGCACGCTGCCGACGCTCACACGCGACGCGGCGAAAGAGATGCTGGAAGCGGCTGGCGCGAAGGTGGCCGGCTCGGTGTCGAAGAAGACCGACTACGTGGTGGCGGGCGCCGACGCGGGCAGCAAGCTCGCGAAAGCCGAGGAACTCGGCGTGCCGGTGCTCGACGAAGAAGGGTTGCACAAGCTCCTGGAGGGGCATTCAACATGATTCGCGAAATTCTCAGGATGGGCGATCCGCGCCTGCTCGGCATCGCCAGACCCGTCGATCATTTCGACACGCCGGAACTGCACGAGCTGATCGCCGACATGTTCGACACCATGCACGCGGCGAATGGCGCGGGACTCGCTGCGCCGCAGATCGGCGTGGATCTGCAGGTGGTGATCTTCGGCTTCGAGCAGAACGAGCGTTATCCCGAAGCGCCAGCCGTGCCGCAAACGGTGCTGATCAACCCCGTGATCCATCCGCTTTCGCACGATATGGAAGAGGGCTGGGAAGGCTGTCTGTCGGTGCCGGGCATGCGCGGCGCGGTGAGCCGCTATTCGATGATCCGCTATAACGGCTACGACCAGTACGGCAAGCCGATCGAGCGCGTCGCGGAAGGTTTTCATGCGCGCGTGGTGCAGCACGAGTGCGATCACCTGATCGGCAAGCTGTATCCGATGCGCATTACCGACTTCTCGAAGTTTGGTTTTACCGAAGTGCTGTTCCCGGATCTCGATCCCAATAGCGACGATTGAATCACGCGGATGTAGCGCACAATAAAAATGGGAGCCCGCGGCTCCCATTTTTTATGGCTCCGGCGCGTGGTCCGCGCCGGTGTCGTCAGGCTTAGAAGGCTTCGTCCGCCGACAGATAGCGCCACTGGCCTTGCGGCAGTGCGCCCAGCAGCACGTGGCCCATGCGCACGCGCTTGAGGCCGACGACGTGCAGGCCAACCAGCTCGCACATACGGCGAATCTGACGCTTCTTGCCTTCGCGCAGGACGAAACGCAACTGCTCGCCGTTCTGCCAGCTGACCTGGGCGGGCTTGAGCGGCACGTCGTCGAGCGAGAGGCCGTGACGCAGTTTCGCCAGCAGATCGGCCGGGAAGTGCTGGTCGACTTCGGTCTCGATGTCGCCGTAGGTCACGCGCACGAGGTATTCCTTGTCGATGTCCGAGCTTTCGCCGATCAGTTGCTTCGCGACGCGACCGTCCTGCGTCAGGACGAGAAGACCGGTCGAGTCGATGTCGAGGCGGCCAGCCGGTGCGAGCGTGCGCAGGTGCTGGGCGGAGAAGCGGATGCCCGAGCGGTCGCCGTCCCAGTGGTTTTCACCGGTGATCAGCGTGGCGGCGGGCGCGTAGCCGTCTTCGGCCTGACCGGAGACGAAACCGATCGGCTTGTGCAGCAGGATCGTCACCTGACGCGCCTGGGCGGCGAGTGCAGCGGGATCGATTTCGATGCGCTGCTCGGGCGTGACCTTGGCGCCCAGCGTGTCGACGACGACGCCGTCGACGAAAACCCAGCCTTTTTCGATCCACTCGTCGGCTTCGCGGCGCGAGCACAGACCCAGCTCCGACATGCGCTTGGACAGACGCAGCGCGTTGTCGCCGTCGATTTCCTCGCGTTGGACGCGGCGCGGTGCGTTGTCGAAGGACTTGCCTGCGGGCTTGTCGCCGAACTTGCGCGCGGGGGCGCTGTTGCGGTCGGTGCGTTCGCTGCCATACGACGACTTTACCGGGCGGGCGAAGCGGCGATCGCCACCTTCGTCACGGCGCGGGAAACGGCGCTCGCCGCTGTCCTCGCGCGGGCCGAAGGAACGGCGCTCACCACCTTCATCACGACGCGGGAATCGGCGCTCACCGTCGCCTTCGCGCGGCTTGAACGGACGGCGTTCGCCATCTTCACGGGGACCAAACGAGCGGCGTTCACCACCTTCATCACGGCGGGGGAAGCGGCGTTCACCATCGCCTTCGCGCGGCTTGAACGGACGGCGCTCTCCATCTTCACGCGGACCAAACGAGCGGCGTTCACCACCTTCGTCACGACGCGGGAAACGGCGCTCACCATCGCCTTCACGCGGCTTGAACGGACGACGTTCGCCATCTTCACGCGGCCCAAACGAGCGGCGTTCACCGCCTTCATCGCGGCGGGGGAATCGGCGTTCACCATCGCCTTCACGCGGCTTGAACGGACGGCGTTCACCATCCTCACGCGGGCCAAACGAGCGACGTTCACCACCTTCATCACGACGCGGGAATCGGCGCTCACCGTCACCTTCACGCGGCTTGAACGGATGGCGTTCGCCATCCTCACGCGGCCCAAACGAGCGACGATCACCACCTTCATCGCGA